>NZ_CP006842.1:0-319071 GCF_000626675.1 Corynebacterium glyciniphilum AJ 3170
GTGATCGTCGTCGACCGCATCGCTGTCTTGAAGGCCCCCTCAAAATGGGCGAGGACTGAAACCGAGAACAACCTGTCCGGACTGATCTGCGACGTGCTGGAAGAGGAGCTGGGCTACTCAGTGGCGCTCTCGCTCAGCGTCGATGAGTCAGCCCCCGAGGTCGAGACGCCTCCGACGCCGCAACCCGATCCGGTTCCCGAGGTAACTCCGGACCGCCAGCGGCAGCACTGGGAAGATCTCACTGGTGCCGCATATCAGCACCGTCCGACGTCACCGAGCAGGAATGAACCCGTCCCGGAGCCGAAGAAGAACCAGGGCGAGGACACGGAGAACCGGCTCAACCCGCAGTACACTTTCGACACTTTCGTCACTGGTTCGTCCAATCAGTTCGCCAACGCTGCGTGCCGTGCCGTCGCGGAAAAGCCGGCCTACGCCTACAACCCTCTGTTCATCTGGGGAGAGTCCGGGCTCGGGAAGACGCACCTGCTTCATGCGATCGGCCACTACGCCCGCGAGCTCAGGCAGGGGATGAAGGTCCGCTACATCTCCAGCGAAGAGATGACCAATGAGTTCGTCAATGCTCTCCGCGACGGACGAGGTGAACAGTTCAAGCGTCACTACCGCAACCTCGACATGTTGATCGTCGACGACATCCAGTTCCTGCAGGGGAAGGAAAGTACCCAGGAGGAGTTCTTCCACACCTTCAACGCGCTGCAACAGAATCACCGACAGATCGTCCTGTCTTCCGACCGCCCCCCGAAACAGCTGACGACGTTGGAAGACCGGTTGCGTACCCGCTTCGAAGGCGGTCTGATTACCGATGTCCAGACGCCCGATCTGGAGACCCGGATGGCGATTCTCTCCAAGAAGGCGCAGATGGAGGGGACGTACCTGCCTGACGATGTCCTCGAGCTCATTGCGAGCCGTTACGAGACCTCGATCCGCGAGCTCGAGGGGGCGATGATCCGGGTCACCGCCTACTGCTCGCTCAGCAAGGAGCCCGTCACCCGGCAGGCGGCAGAAATTGCACTCCGCGACATCATGCCTGATCCCAAGGACGTGGAGATCACCCCCCAGATCATCATCGACGTGATCACGAGCTACTTCGATGTCACTGTCGAGGAGATGGTGGGGAAGGGGAAGGTGCGCAGACTAGTCACGGCCCGCCAATTCGCAATGTATCTCTGCCGCGAGCTCACTGAGCTCTCCCTACCCCAGATCGGCAAGGTCTTCGGCGGACGCGACCACACCACAGCGATGTACGCGGAGCGCAAGATCCGCAAGTCGATCCAGGAAGACCGTAAGACGTTCCAGCAGATCCAGGAGCTGACACAGCGCATCAAGTCCCGCGCGCGCCAGTAGTACACAACTCTGCGGCCCCCGGACCTGGCGGAGCACCGAGTTGTGCACAGTTTCCACAACCTTGTCCACAACCGTGTAATTACAGACCTGTCATTCAGTGATCTTCGCCACAATTACGGGCTCTTTCGGCGGGTTCCAGATCCCGCCACCTGCGGTTCCGGCCCCACCCAAGGCGCCGGTGGATGAATTACATTCTTGTTATTCCGCAGGTCGCAGAGTTGGGAGAGTCGGCCAGTACCAAGGAAACCCCAGGTCACTCCTGTGGATAACCATCCACAGAGCGGGGACCGACGGTGCAGGAGATGGGGATAACTCACAACCCCGAAAAGTTATCCACAGCCGACCTCAGTTGTCCACAGATTCATCCACCGGGTGTGAACAACTTACAAGAACGTGATCCAGGTGTCCGACCAGCATCCGGACGCCTCGGAGGCCATCCATCCACAATCTGCACACCCCCTACTGCTTCTACCGGATCTATCCATGGAGAATTCAAAGAAGAAATAACCGGTGTGCACAACTCGTGCGGTCCGCACGGGCCGACGGGTTCCGTCGAAGACGGACCCAGTACCGTCCCGAACCCGTGTCAGCTAGGGTTACGAGCAGAATCACGAACATCATCGAAAGGACCTCAGGCGTGGACCAGCAGTCCGTCAGTTTCACCGTGTCCAAGGACGATTTTTCCTCGGCACTGGCCTGGGTCGCCCGTACACTGCCGAGTAAGGCATCCCAACCGATTCTTCGGGGTGTCCTCATCGAAGCAACGGACGACGGACTCCAGCTGTCGGGTTTCGACCGGGAGGTCTCCACCAAGGTCCGCGTATCCGCGGATGTCTCGGAGCCTGGCAAAGTCCTCGTCGCAGGTCGCCTTGCCTCCAATATCATCGGTGCTCTCCCGGACAAGCCCGTCCGGATCGACTACGACGGCACCAAAGTTCTCGTCAACTGCGGGAGTTCCCACTTCGAGCTCCCTGCAATGACCATTGACGACTATCCCGTCCTCCCAGATTTCCCTCAGGTCGCAGGTTCACTGGATCCCCACCTCTTCACCGAGGTCATCGGCCAGGTCGCCATCGCCTCCAGTCGGGATGACACCCTTCCGATGTTGACCGGTATCCGTATGGAGATCGACGGTGAGCACCTCGTCCTGGCAGCCACCGACCGTTTCCGGTTCGCTGTACGCACCCTTGACTGGGTTCCCGCACGCGCCGATATCTTCGCGGAACTGCTCATCCCGGCACGTACCCTCGCTGAGACCGCACGGTCATTGGATTCCACCGGTGAGCCGGTGGAGATTGCCCTCGACCAGGACGGCGGTCGTCTTCTCGGGATCTCCACGTCAGATCGTCGTACCACCACACGACTCATCGATTCGGATTTCCCGAAGTTCCGGTCCCTGTTCCCCAAGACGCACACATCACTGGCCAGCGTCGAGATTGCTCCGCTACTCGATGCGATCCGCCGAGTCTCCCTGGTGACCGACGGGAACTCCCCCGTGAAGATGGATTTCGAAGAGGGGACGCTCACTCTGTCTGCCGGTGGCAGTGACCTCGGTGTCGCCAAGGAGCAGCTGCCCTGTGCTTTCGCTGGTGAGCCTCTGGTCATCGCTTTCCACCCCGGCTACCTCAAAGATGGTCTCGGTTCAGTCCACACCGACCGAGTGGTCTTCGGATTCAACCAGGCGTCGCGTTCTGCTGTACTCGTCCCAGAGCCGGATGAGCTGCCGGAGGCATCTGCAGACGGAACATTCCCCACTCCGGAGAGCTCCTTCACCTACCTGCTGATGCCTGTGCGCCTGCCAGGCTGACCGGATGTACATTCGCTCGCTCCATCTCGGTGATTTCCGGTCCTGGCGTCAACTCGACCTCGACCTGGGGCCCGGGGTCACCGTCTTCACCGGACCGAACGGAAACGGGAAAACCAATATCGTCGAAGCCGTCGGCTACCTGGCCCACCAGGGGTCCCACCGGGTCAGTTCCGACTCGGCGCTGGTTCGGGAAGGATGCGAATCAGCCCGCTTGTCCGCCACAGCGGTGAATCATGGACGTGAACTGACCGCCCATCTCGTCCTCAATGCCCGGGGCGCCAACCAGGCGGCCGTGAACCGGACACAGGTGAAGAATCAACGCGGAATCGCCGGTATCGTCCGTACCACGCTGTTCGCACCCGAGGATCTTGCCCTGGTCCGCGGCGAGCCCGAGCAACGACGTGCCTTTCTGGATCAGACCATGATCGCACGGTACCCGCGGCTTGCCGGGGTACGGTCCGACTACGACAAAGCCCTGAAACAGCGCAATGCCCTGCTGCGGCAGGGAGTGGATGACGACGCACTGGTCACCCTGGATGTCTGGGACGCCCGACTCGCTCACCTCGGCGGACAGATCATGTCGGCCCGGGCCCAACTCGTCCACGACCTGGAACCTCATGTCCGTGAGACCTACGCCCGTCTGGCTCCGGGCTCCCGTCCCGCGCTGATCAGCTACTCGACCACCGTCGATCTCGGCGAACCGGGCGACCCGCAACTTCTGGACCCGGATGTCGCGGAAGCGGTGCTTCTCGAGGGATTCGCCCGCCGACGCGACGCGGAGATCGACAGGGGCACGACCCTGACCGGACCTCACCGTGACGACCTGCAACTTGTACTCGGTACTCAGCCAGCGAAGGGTTTCGCCAGTCACGGTGAATCATGGTCATTCGCTCTGACACTGCGGTTGGCTGCGCACCGCATGCACCGGGCGGACGGAACGGAGCCCGTCGTCATTCTCGACGATGTCTTCGCCGAACTCGACCGTGCCCGTCGACGGGCACTCGTTGATCTCGCGGGAGAGGCGGAACAGGTGCTGATCACTGCGGCCGTCGGTGACGATATTCCCGAGGACCTCCGGTCCGTGGCGGCGGTGCACACCGTCTCGGTTCGCGACACCGACGGCGGACGTATTTCGGAGCTCGACAGTGATTCCCGTGAATGACCCCGTCAATGACCCAGAGGGCGACCCGGGGAGCGAGTCGGAGCGGGATCCGGTTGCCGAACGTATGGAGATGCTCCGTGCCGCCGCGGGGAAGACTGGGCGGCCGGTCCGGAAGAAGGGGCGTCGGCCCCGGAAGATGAAGACCCGGTACGACGGGCGTCCCGACCGTAGCTACCGCGATCCCGGTCAGTTCAGTGACCTCGTGCAACGCGAGATCAAACGCAACGGCTGGGGCCGTAATTTCGCCGCCGGGTCATTGCGCAGTGCCTGGCCGGAGATCGTCGGGGAGAATATCGGACGTCACACCAGTGTGGTGATGTACAACGAGAAGAAGCGACAGCTGCATGTGGAGAGCGATTCCACAGCGTGGGCGACGAATCTCCGGCTGATGCAGAGCGCCATTCTCACAACGATCGCGAAACGCATCGGACCGGACGTTGTCGCGGAACTGAAGATCTACGGACCCAAGGCTCCGAGTTGGCGGCACGGACCCCTGCACGTGAAGGGACGCGGCCCCCGTGACACCTACGGCTGAGGCCTTTTACCTGGTACAATGTGGGGGTTAACCCATTTGTCGAAAAGGAGCTGAAGCGACTGTGGCCGAGGCCGAGAACATCCCCGCCGAGAACACCCCCGCCAACGGAGAATACGGCGCGGACTCCATCACGATCCTCGAGGGACTGGAGGCCGTCCGCAAGCGGCCAGGCATGTACATCGGGTCCACCGGTGAGCGTGGTCTGCACCACCTGATCTGGGAGGTCGTGGACAACTCCGTCGATGAGGCCATGGCGGGATTCGCGAATCAGGTCGACGTCACCCTGCATGACGACGGGTCGGTCGAGGTCGCGGACAACGGCCGTGGCATCCCTGTGGCGATGCACGCGACAGGGCGTCCCACCGTCCAGGTCGTGATGACCGAGCTCCACGCCGGCGGTAAGTTCGATTCCCAGGCCTACGCCGTTTCCGGCGGTCTGCATGGCGTGGGTATCTCCGTCGTCAACGCCCTGTCCACCCGCGTCGAGACCGAGATCAAGGTTGACGGGTATCTGTGGCGTCAGGTCTTCGATCACGCGGTCCCCGCTGAGCTGGAGCAGGTCAAGAAGATCCGCGGCACGGGTACCCGCCAGCGGTTCTGGGCGGACGCGGAGATCTTCGAGACGACGGACTACAACTTCGAGACGGTCTCACGTCGCCTGCAGGAGATGGCGTTCCTCAACAAGGGACTGACCATCACCCTCACTGATGAGCGTCTGGGCGTCATCGAGCAGGAGAAGGAGGCCGAGGCAGCCGCTGAGTCCGTGGAGGACGCCGCCGCTCCGAAGCCGGGCGAAGAGACACGTCCTGCGCCGAAGGAGCGGAAGAAGGTCTTCCACTACCCGGATGGCCTGAAGGACTACGTCAATCACCTCAACCGGTCGAAGACCGCGATCCACCCCTCGATCATCGGCTTCGAAGCCGAGGGTGACGATCACGAGGTCGAGATCGCGATGCAGTGGAACTCCGGGTACTCCCAGTCCGTCCACACCTTCGCCAACACCATCAACACCATTGAGGGTGGCACCCACGAAGAGGGCTTCCGTGCAGCACTGACGTACCTGATGAACAAGTACGCCCGCGATCACAAACTGCTCAAGGAGAAGGACACCAAGCTCTCCGGAGACGATTGCCGCGAGGGCCTCGCTGCAGTGATCTCCGTCCGGGTCGGCGATCCCCAGTTCGAGGGGCAGACCAAGACGAAACTGGGTAACACGGAAATCAAGAGTTTCGTCCAGAAGATGGTCAACGAGCATGTCGCCGGTTGGTTCGACGCGAATCCGGCCGAGGCGAAGGCGATCATCAACAAGGCGGTCTCCTCCGCACAGGCCCGTGACGCCGCTCGGAAGGCCCGTGACCTGGTTCGGCGTAAGTCGGCCACCGATGTCGGCGGGCTCCCCGGCAAGCTGGCTGACTGCCGTTCCAAGGACCCGGTGAAGTCTGAGCTGTACATCGTGGAGGGTGACTCCGCCGGCGGCTCAGCCAAGTCCGGTCGTGACTCGATGTACCAGGCGATCCTTCCGTTGCGCGGCAAGATCCTCAACGTGGAGAAGGCCCGTCTGGACAAGGTGCTGAAGAACAATGAGGTCCAGGCGATCATCACCGCCCTGGGCACGGGTATCCACGACGAATTCGACATTTCCAAGTTGCGTTACCACAAGATCGTCCTGATGGCGGATGCCGACGTCGACGGCCAGCACATCGCCACCCTGTTGCTGACGCTGCTGTTCCGCTTCATGCGCCCGCTCGTCGAGGAAGGTCACGTCTACCTAGCACAGCCGCCGCTGTACAAGCTGAAGTGGGGCAAGGGGGAACCGGGCTTCGCCTTCTCCGACGCCGAGCGCGACGCGCAGCTGAAGGAAGGGCTGGAGAACGGTCGGAAGATCAACAAGGATGACGGCATCCAGCGCTACAAGGGCCTTGGCGAGATGAATGCCAAGGAGCTGTGGGAGACCACGATGGATCCCACGGACCGGATCCTGAAGAAGGTCACGCTCGAGGACGCCGCCAGTGCGGACGAGACCTTCAGCATCCTGATGGGCGATGACGTCGTTGCCCGCCGCAGTTTCATCACCCGCAACGCGAAGGACGTCCGGTTCCTCGATGTCTAGTCCGTCCTGCGTTGCTGTTGCCATGCCCGACGGCAGCACCTCGCCGGTCCTGTTGTTCCCCGGGGCTACCCGTCCGCTCGTCATGATGTGGCCGGGCCTCGGCATGGGGGCGCACTACTACCGTCCCATCGCCGAAGCGTTGTCGGAACGGGGCTTCCCGGTCGCCGTCGGCGAGCTCCGTGGACAAGGCAGAAGCACGGCCGTTGCCCGAAGGAACCAGCAGTGGGGTTATCATCACCTGGCTTCCCAGGACTATCCCCGCTCGATCCGCGGGGCCAAGAAAGCCCTCGGCCTCGCTTCCGACCATCCCACCGTTTTTCTGACCCATTCCATGGGCGGGCAGATCGGAGCCCTGTTCCTGGCACGTCCTGAGGCCCGGGAGCTCAACGTCATCGGCATGATGGGGGTGGGCAGCGGTTCCCCCTACTTCCGGACGTTCTCGAATCCGGAACGTTCCCGCCTGCGCTACGGCGGATACCTTATGCAGGGAGTCAGCAAGATTCTGGGCCACTGGCCGGACGGCGCACTCGACGTCACCAACTACGGACGGCAGTCGGATGTTCACCTTTCGGAGTGGGCCAGGTTCGGGCGTAGCAACACGTTGACCAAGCTGCGGGACGCGGACCAGGACTACATGGCCTCCATGAGATCCATCGGTGTCCCGGTTCTGTTGACCCGGTTCAGTAACGACAGCTACTGCACCGTCGAATCCTGTGAAGCGCTGGCACGACTGGTGCCGGCGCAGGTTGAGGAACTTCCCGGGACGCTCGGCCACAACAGGTGGGCGCGGGAGCCACAGGACGTGACCGACCGGCTCGATGCGTTCGTCGCCGCACTCTAGACTCCTAGCGGATCCTGCCAGAGCCGGTGTAGTGCGGTTACCGCCGCAGCCCGGGAGAGGATGCCGTCGCCGGCACGCTGGATGCTGAGCTGGCGGCCGGTTCCGCGAAGCCCCTCCGCAATGATTCTGACGGTACCGGGGTCGGCGGTGAACGTCTCCCCGGCGAAGACGACGGTCGATGGATCGACCACGTCGACGGCCAGTGAGATGATCTGTGACAACAGTTCTGCTCGCTCGTCCAGGATCCCCCGTGCAACAGGATTGACCTCGGCCAGCCCGACGAGATCGGGGACTGTGGACACATTCAACCCGCGTTGACGCGCCGTCTCCAGCACGGCTGTTGAGCCCAGTGGGTGGCCGTGGAGGGCGGAGAAGCTGCCTGATTCGGCGATGTCATTGAACGCCGTGGGCGCAGAACCTGTGTAGGGCTGATGGACGGCGTTCCCGACGATCCAGGCGTGCCCGACCAACTCACGGGCATAGACATACAGGGTGGACGCCAGGGGGTCGCGGTCGAGAGACAGGGGTGAGCTGGTCAGTTCGGAGCCAGCCATGGCGCCGACGCCGGTGGAGACGGCGACGGGAATATCGGTGTCGAGGTAGGAGACCGGGTCAATGTCTGTCCATCCGTAGGACGGCGAGGTTATTCGGCCGGCGTAGTCGACATGCGCTGAGAACGCGATGCCGAGACCGACAGGGGAGGGGAGACCCCGGCCCAGGGAGCTGAGGGCATGGTGGACCGCCTCCATGGCGTCCCCTGGAGTGAGGTCGGTGACCGGGAGCCGGAGGGTTCTTTTGCGGAGTGGACGCCCCACTCCGTCAACTGCGACCAGTTGCGTGCTGCGGAGGCCCACATGCGCGCCGAGAGCAGTGACGTCGCGGCCGTCCGGCCGCAGTGTGGATCCAGGACGGCCCACGCCACCGGCGGTGGTGGGGGAGACCTGTTCCACGAGGCCCGCGTCGATGAGCGCGCTGACGTGCCGCGTCACCGTGGGCTGAGACATCCCCAGATCGCCGTGCAGCCGACCTCGGGTGATCCCCGGAGTCGTGCGGATCTGGTGGAAGCACCTGGCAGGACCGGTGACGGGTGCGGTGAAGTGCGCAGTCGTGGAGAGGCGGGCTATGGTCATGAACCACAGGATAATTCAGTTCACGGCGAAAAGACAGACCGATCGGTCTATAGATTCACGTCGAACGAAATGTTGGCGGAGTTGGCAGACCGAATGGTCTACTCATCCGTCATGACAGACTCACAGAACATCACGCTGCACTGGTTCCTTCCGACCTCCGGCGACTCCCGGGAGATCGTCGGAGGCGGTCACGGTGCTGGCCCGGAGACCGGGGAAAGGCTGCCTGATCTCGGCTATCTCACCCAGGTGGCCCGCGCGGCCGAATACAACGGTTTCGAATCTGTGTTGACGCCGACAGGCCGCTGGTGTCAGGATGCCTGGGTAACCACCGCCGCGCTCCTGGCGTACACCTCACGGCTGAAGTTCCTCGTCGCACTTCGTCCCGGGCTCATTGGCCCCACCCTTACCGCGCACCAGGCGCTGACGTACCAGAAACTGTCTGGCGATCGGTTGTTGCTCAATGTGGTCGTCGGGGGAGAGGACGCCGAACAGAAGGCGTTCGGGGACTACACGACCAAAGCCGAGCGGTACGCGATCGCCGACGAGACGCTGGAGATCGCCGATCACCTGTGGCACTCCCCGGAGCCCCTGACGTTTCACGGGAAACACCTCAACGTGGAGGACGCTGCACTGCGACATCGGCCCGCTGTCAGCCCACCTGTCTTTCTCGGGGGTTCCTCGGATGAGGGTATCGAGGTTGCGGCGAAGCGGGCGGACGTCTATCTCACGTGGGGTGAGCCGCCGGAGCAGGTCGCAGAGAAGATCTCCCGCGTCCGGGACCGTGCGTCATCCTTCGATCGCACTCTGGAGTACGGTATCCGTCTCCACGTCATCGCGCGGCCCACGGCAGACGAAGCGTGGGCTGAGGCTCAACGTCTCCTCGACTCCCTGGATCCAGAACGTGTGCAGGCAGCGCAAGATGGTCTGGCGACGTCCCAGTCGGAAGGACAACGCCGGATGACGGAGCTTCACGGATCCGGCGCGGGCTTCAGGAGCGGAGAGGATGCACGGACGTTTGAGATAGCACCGAACCTGTGGGCCGGTATCGGTCTCGTACGTGGCGGGGCCGGGACAGCGCTCGTGGGATCCTACGAGGACGTCGCCGAACTCATCGATGAGTATCGTCAGGTGGGGATCCGCCACGTGATTCTGTCGGGAGTGCCGCATCTTGAAGAGACGTTCCGTGTGGGGGAGGGGGTCATCCCTGCGCTCCGAGAACGAGGCGTCACTGTGACGAATGTCGATGCATGATGAGTGCCAAGAGAATTCCCCTCCATCTCGGCGTCTTCGCCGGTGCAATCGCACTCTGGTGGCTCATCGCCCGTTTTACGGGGATCGATCCGGTCCTGCTTCCCGGCCCGGGTGAGGTCGCTCGGAGACTCGTGGACACCAACCTCTGTACGACGCAATGTGGTGTCCAGGATTACTTCCTCTGGCAACACCTGCTTGCCACTCTTGAGCGCATCGCCGTCGGCCTGTCGGCGGGCATCATTGTGGGCGTGTTGGTCGGTTGGTGGTTGGGGACGAACCCCACGGCGCGCAGCCTTGTGGAACCCTACCTCTCCTTCCTGCGGGCGCTGCCGCCGCTGGGCTATATCGGGCTGCTGATCGTCTGGTTCGGCATCGGCGATCAGTCCAAGGTGATCCTGCTCTTTCTTGCGGCTTTCCCGACGGTGGCTGTCGCCACTCTCCTCGGTGTGACAGGCGTCCGCCAGGACTGGATCCGTGCTGCAGCATCCTTGGGAGCTGGCCGCGGACAGGTGTTCCGCACGGTTGAACTACCGGCGGCACTGCCTGAGATCATCAGCGGTTCCCGCGTGGCAGCAGGACTGTGCTGGTCGGCGATTGTCGCCGCTGAAATGAATGACGGCATTCCGGGAATCGGAGGACTGGCCTACATTTCCGGCACCCAGCTGGATACATCCCTGACCATCGCGTGCATCATCGTCATCGGTGTTGCGGCCCTGATCGTCGACAAACTGCTCCTGACCGTCGAAGGTCGTTTCTCACCCTGGAGGACGAAACAGTGACGCTACGAAGAACCGGGGCGCTATGTGCCGCTCTCGCACTGACAACCGTCGCGGGATGCGTGGGCCCACCTGCCAGCGAGTGGAAGGACAAGGGAGACGACGTGGTGTGTCCCGTGAAACCTGCGGACGCGCAGGGGAAGGTGCGCATCGGTTATCTCGGTGGACCGGCAACCGACCTCTACACACAGGCGACGGGGCTGGCGGAGGCATGCCTCCCGCACGCGGACGTGGAGTGGACCCGGTATCCCACCGGACAGGATATTGTCCAGGGATTCGCCGCAGGATCGGTGGACCTCGCAGCTCTCGGCTCCACCCCGACAACGAAGGCATTGAGCGCGCCGTTGGACCTGGACGTGTCGGTTGTTCAGGCGAACTCCGTTATCGGGACGACCGAGGCATTGGTCGCCAAGAACGCCGACGATATCAAGGACCTGAAGGGAGGGCGGATCGCGGTGCCGTTCTCATCCACGGCTCACTATTCACTCCTCAACGCACTCATCGACGCCGGTATCGACCCGTCCCGCGATGTAGAGGTCACGAACATCTCCCCGGACAAGCTTCCGGCGGCGTGGAAGTCAGACCGGATCGACGCAGCGTACGTATGGGACCCGACCCTTCAGGAGCTGAAGGACGGCACGGGCGGGTCCACACCCGGCACTGTGTTGACAGACTCGGAGCAGCAGGCGGCCCGTGGACATGCCACGTACAACGTCACGCTGGCCTCGAACCCGTGGATCGATGCGCATGCTGAGCTTCTGAGAACGTGGTTGGATCTGGAAGCGTGGGTAGTCGACGGCTCGGCAGGCTCGGCAGATTCAGACGGCCCGAATGATTTCGTCTCGGTCAACGCCACAGCATCCGGGATGGACGAGGCTGCCGCGGAACTGCAGGTCAATGGACAGCAGTTCATCTCTGCCACTGACCAGGTGTCGTATCTCGATGATGTTGCAGCTGCGCTTCGGTCGACAGCTGACTTCCTTGTTGAACAAGGCGATATTCCGACAGCGAAGCGGGACTATTCAGATGTGGTGCGCACGGACCTGTGGGAGGGCGAGCAATGATCACCTTGAAGAATGTCGGTGAGGTTTACCGGACTCAGAATGGCGGAGAGGTGGAGGCCCTCCGCGACATATCGCTGGATGTCGCTGACGGTGAGATCGTGTGTCTTGTCGGGCCCTCCGGATGCGGTAAGTCGACACTGTTGCGGTTGCTGGCAGGCTACCTTGCTCCGACATCCGGATCACTGGAGGTGGATGGGGCTAGCCTGCGCGGGCCTGGAACGGACAGGGGAGTGGTGTTCCAGCAACCCACGCTATTTCCCTGGTATACCGTCGGGCAGAACATTCGTTTGTCGTACCGGTATTCGGGCATGGCAGAGAAGGCGGACCGGGCGGACGAACTGCTGGGGCTCGTCGGACTGTCAGAAGCGGTGGATCGTTATCCGCATGAGTTGTCGGGCGGCATGCAGCAACGGGTCCAGATTGCCCGTGTGCTGGCCGCGGGCCCGGAACATGTACTGATGGATGAGCCATTCGGCGCGCTAGATCCGTTCACTCGTGAGCAGTTGCAGGCCGAGCTTCTGCGGGTGTGGGCGACGTCGTTCCCTTCGATTGTCTTCGTGACTCACAGTGTGGAGGAAGCGCTGTTACTGGGGCACCGTGTGGTGGTCATGGCTGCCGGCCCTGGCAGAGTTCTCGAAGTGGTGGACGTCCCGGAATCGCTCCGCGTGGACGTGTCATCTGATGTTCCACGTGAAACCATTCAGGCACGCCTGAGGGACCTGTCGACGAACCCTGATGTCGTAACCCTGCGACGGCAAGTCTCAGAGTTGATCTCGTCAGTCAGTCGAGCCTGAACCGAACGGATGCACTCGCTGCTGTCGCGGAGCGGCCTCACTGCCTAACGTTTCACGGGAAACGCCGCAAGGCCCTCAGGTACCTCAGATACCTTGGTGTCTGACTCCCTGGACGGTCGAGCAGTACCGTCACAGTGATGTTACTGACGGGGCACCGAAGTGCCTCGGGATAGGCGCTGGCGCGGACACACTCACAGCGTTCGCCAGATCAGGTTCCTGAGGCAACAGCTTTACCCCCACGGTCGAGCGGGACGAGGTGGCTGATGTGTCGATTGGCCGTGCCTCAGGCCCGGCGAAGCGGCATAGATAGACTGCTCTGTCTGTGATATTTTCACGGTTTCACCTGCGATTACGCGAATTAATGACCATTCAGCACTTGCGCTCTGGCAGACAGAGTGGTCTACTGGTCCTCATGATCACAGCACACACGGACACGATGTCCGCTCCCCGTCTTCCCCTGGCCGTTCTGGCAGCAGAGGTCAGCGGAAAGATGATGTGTGTGATCATCGATTCCTACTTCGATGAAAGCCTTGCTCCCGGCCTCGTCTCGGTTCGAATCCCCACGGGTGACCCCGCGTGGCAGGAGCTGCGTACAGCACCGCGGCTCGGCATCTCCGTCCTGAACCCGCTGCAGACCATCGGGGTCGCCCATATCGCGCAGTCCCTGGTTGCCGATGATGGCGTCGGTGTCGTCGAAGGAGCAGCAGTACACCTCACGGCGCGCCTCTATCAGGAGTTCGACGCAGGGGAGCACACTGTGGCGCTCATGAGCGTCTCGGGTCGCCGTACCGGCGAGATCGCCTCGGAGCAGCGTGACTACCTGTTCGCTGCGGCCTGAGCTTCGCTCGCCTCGATCTCCTCGGTGAACTCGCGCTTGCTGGCCTGCCATTCGTCCTCGACCATGCCGAGGCGCCAGTAGCCGGAGATCGAGACCTCGGACTTCGGGATACCGTTCTCCACAAAAAGGAATCTCCGCAGGTCGCGGATCATTTCGGCGACGCCGTGAATGAACCAGCGGGTCTCGCCGGACGGTACCCCGGCCGCTGTGACAGCTCTGACCAGTTCTGTTCCGTGGGTGGCTCCGTCACGGTCGACCCAGTGAATGGTAACTCCAGGATGCGTCGGCGCCGGCAGATGAGCCTCAGCGTCAGCGACCTCGACCCATGCTTCGGCAGTGGCGTCCTGGGGTAGCGCCTCGATACCGGCGAAGATCGCAGGCGCCGCTGCTTCATCGCCGGCGAAGACGGTGTGTGGACCGTCGGGGTGCCACGCTCCGCCAGGGCCCATGAAACCGATCTGGTCACCCGGTCGTGCGGCGTCGGCCCAGGGGCCGGCGAGGCCCGTGTCACCGTGGGAGACGAAGTCGATGTCAACTGTCTGTGCATCGGCATCCCACGAACGAAGTGTGTAGGTGCGGGTCACGGGCCACTCATCACGCGGTAGCTCTTCGCGGACCTTCGCCGGGTCGAACGGCCACGAGTAGGATGCACCGGCCGGCGGGAAAAGGAGCTTGACGTAGTGGTCGGTGTGATTCAGTTCGGAGTAGGGGAGAGACTTGCACGAGAGGGTGACTCGCACCATGTCGCGGGAAATCCGTGACGTGCCGGTCACGGTGGCGGAGTGGGCGGGACGTGCTGGACGGGGCATGGGCAGGCTTTCCTTCATCAGGGTGGTGGTCGTCGTCGCCCATCGTACGCACCTGACCCGGATATGGGCCATGAGGTGGTAAGATTGCCAGGTCTATACCTAGTCTTCTGGAAGGGATCGCACCGAAGTGAGCGACGACAACTACGGCGGCGGCGAGACGCTGTTCGACCGCATCACCCCCATTGACCTCAATGAGGAGATGCGGAACAGCTACATCGACTACGCCATGAGCGTCATCGTGGGCCGTGCGCTGCCCGAGGTCCGGGATGGCCTGAAGCCTGTCCACCGGCGTGTTCTCTACGCGATGTATGACAGTGGTTTCCGCCCGGACCGCAGCTACGTCAAGTCCGCCAAACCCGTCGCTGAGACGATGGGTAACTACCACCCCCACGGCGACACCGCCATCTACGACACCCTCGTTCGCATGGCACAACCCTGGTCGATGCGGTACCCACTCGTCGACGGGCAGGGTAACTTCGGTTCCCGCGGTAACGACGGCCCGGCTGCCATGCGTTACACCGAGTGCCGGCTGACACCGCTGGCACTGGAGATGGTGCGCGACATCCGCGAGAACACCGTCGACTTTTCCCCGAACTACGACGGGAAGACGACTGAGCCGGACGTCCTGCCGTCCCGCGTCCCCAATCTGCTCATGAACGGATCCGGCGGTATCGCCGTCGGTATGGCGACGAACATTCCGCCGCATAACCTCAATGAACTCGCCGAAGCGGTCTTCTGGCTGCTCGAGAATCCGCAGGCGGACGAGCAGACGGCACTGGACGCGTGTATGGAGCGCGTCAAGGGACCGGACTTCCCGACCGCGGGCATGATCGTGGGCGACTCCGGCATCAAGGACGCCTACACGACCGGTCGTGGTTCCATCCGCATGCGCGGCCGCGCCGACATCGAGGAAGACGGCAACCGGCAGATCATCGTGATCACGGAGCTGCCTTACCAGGTCAACCCGGACAACCTGGTGGCGTCGATCGCCGAACAGGTCCGCGACGGCAAGATCGCCGGCATCGCCAAGATCGACGACGAATCGTCCGATCGTGTCGGTATGCGCATCGTCGTCACTCTGAAGCGGGACGCCGTGCCGCGCGTGGTGCTGAACAACCTGTACAAGCACTCCCAGCTGCAGACCAGCTTCGGGGCAAACATGTTGTCCATCGTCGAGGGGGTGCCCCGCACCCTGCGTCTCGACCAGATGCTGCGTTTCTACGTGAAGCACCAGATCGAAGTCATCATCCGCCGGACGCAGTACCGGCTTGACGAAGCTGAGAAGCGGGCCCACATCCTGCGCGGACTGGTCAAGGCGCTTGACGCGCTGGACGAGGTCATCGCGCTGATCCGCCGCTCCCAGACCGTGGACATCGCCCGCGAGGGACTGCGCGACCTCCTCGACATCGACGATGTTCAGGCGGACGCCATCCTGGCGATGCAGCTGCGCCGCCTGGCGGCTCTGGAGCGACAGAAGATCGTCGACGAGCTCGCGGAGATCGAGGAGACCATCGCTGACCTCAAGGACATCCTGGCGTCCCCTGAGCGTCAGCGCAGTATCGTCCACGACGAGCTCGCGGAGATCGTGGAGAAGTTCGGCGACGACCGTCGCACCGAGATCGTCGGAGCCACCGGGGATGTGTCCGAAGAGGATCTCATCGCCCGGGAGAACGTCGTCGTCACGATCACCTCGACCGGTTACGCCAAGCGTACGAAGGTCGACTCCTACCGCTCGCAGCGTCGTGGCGGGAAGGGTGTGCGTGGTGCGGAGTTGAAGCAGGACGACATCGTGCGTCACTTCTTCGTCTGCTCCACCCACGACATCATCATGTTCTTCACCAACTACGGCCGCGTCTACCGACTCAAGGCCTACGAACTGCCGGAAGCCACCAGGACGGCGCGTGGTCAGCACGTGGCGAACCTGCTCGAGTTCCAGCCCGGTGAGCAGATCGCCCAGGTCATCCAGATCCAGTCCTTCGAGGACGCCCCCTATCTGGTGCTGGCGACCCAGCAGGGTCGGGTGAAGAAGTCTCACCTCACCGACTACGACACTGCCCGTTCCGGTGGTCTGATCGCCATCAACCTCAACGAGAGTGACAAGCTCATCGGGGCTCGCCTGTGCACGGGTGAGGACGACCTTCTGCTCGTCTCCGAGGAGGGCCAGGCATTGCGTTTCACTGCCGACGACGACACGCTGCGTCCTATGGGACGCGCTACCGCCGGCGTTAAGGGCATGCGTTTCAAGGGTGACGATCAGTTGCTGGCGTTGACTGTCGCCGACGACAACTCCTATCTGCTTGTCGCTACCTCGGGAGGTTACGGTAAGCGCACCGCGGTGGAGGAGTATCCGGTAAAGGGCCGTGGGACCCTCGGTGTCATGACCTTCAAGTACGATCCGAAACGCGGCAAGCTGATCGGTGCGGTGACCGTCGGCCTGGACGATGAGGTCTTTGCGATCACCTCCGCTGGCGGAGTCATCCGTACCCCGGTGAAGCAGATCCGCAGTTCCTCCCGTGCGACCATGGGCGTGCGACTGGTCGACCTGGCCAAGGGTGTGGAACTGCTCGCCGTCGACCGCAATGTCGAGGATGAGGGCGAGGAAGTGGTCAACCAGGCGGCGGAGAACTCATGAGAGCCTCACTCCGGGAGATTGCACCGCTAAGTGCATTGAAGATCGGTGCGATCCTGAGCGCCTGTGTCTTCGTCGCGTGGATGGTCGCCGCCGCCCTGATCTACATCTTCCTGGGGCTCGGTGGCGTCTGGGACCGGATGAACAACCTGTTGGCCGATCTCATCGGTGCCGATCGGATCTCCGCCGGTCTGTACTTCGGTGTCGCGGCCGGTGTCGGTCTGTTGGAATTTATCGTCGTGACTCTGTTCGCCCCGGTGATGGCGTTGCTCTACAACGCGGCGACCGGACTTGTCGGCGGGCTCCAGGTGACGATTTCCCCTCAGGATGTGAAGGAGACAGAGACTCCCGAAAACGTGCCCTGACCTGTCGGTTTGTAAGTTCAGTGTCGTATGGGTAAAGTTCTGTCTCGTTCGAGGGCCTATAGCTCAGGCGGTTAGAGCGCTTCGCTGATAACGAAGAGGTCGGAGGTTCAAGTCCTCCTAGGCCCACCAGTAAGACCCCCTCGGGGCTGTAGCTCAATTGGTAGAGCATCTGCTTTGCAAGCAGAAGGTCAGGGGTTCGATTCCCCTCAGCTCCACAAGATAATCAGCAGGTCAAGGGCGCTTTCCAGCAGACGGAAGGTGCCATTTCCTCGTTTTTGGTAGCACGTTGGTAGCGCAGCCCTAGCCCTTCTTCCTTTTGGCGATGACCTGCCCCATCCTCACGGCCACGTCATCCAGCTCGGGTTATACGACAAAATGCGTGCTTTTTGCCGGCGTGTCATCGGCCGAGCCATCCTTTCTGCACTTCCATAGAGTGTTGGTAGGTAAAGTCGATCGCGGTGTCGTAGGAAGCTGGTCGACCGTCCTCGGAGGATGACTGGTTGTCCGCTGCGATCAGGTCTTGTGCTTCGGCGAGTGCGGCCTGTCCCCAATCTTTGGTCCCCGGCGATCCTGACAGGGTCGTCGGGGACTTGTGTGTCTAAGTACAGTCACCAGTCGATGACGGTGCGTTGGTGTTCTGGGCTTAAGCTTAGGTGGGCGCGCGCGAGGTTATTGATCATCGCGTTGATGCCGCCTTCGAGGGTGTTCGTCGTCAGCGTGAACACCGGTGGTGGTGTGTCGTCGGCGGGCAGGCGGGCGGGAACCTCATGATAGTTGAACAGGTGACCTCGTCGGTAGACGGTGAGCAGGCTGTTGTAGGCCTTGCAAACCCGGGCGCGAGTCCAGGTCTAGTTGCGTCCACCTGGTGTGGTGCGTGGATCGGAGGCGGTCTTCTCGGTGAGGTGGTCGTGGTAGACGGTGCCGAAGCCGTGCCGGCGGGTGGCCCAGGCGGCCGCCTCGTCGAGGTCACGAATGCGGGTGAGTTTCAGGGCGCGAAGGTAGAGGTTTTTTCCGGCTGGTGTGCGGGGTCTGCTGGTGGTGTGGCGACGGATGACGCGTTGGATGTGCACCAGGCAGCGCTGCACTTTCGTGGTGGGTCAGCAGGTTGATGTACCAGCACCAGGTGATGCGTCGCTGCAGGGTGCGGGCAGTGACATGCTGTGTGGCTGCAACATCGTCGAGGGGGCTTTGTGCTGGTGGCCCAATCGATGAAGGTTCGGAACGTCGCTGCCTGAACCGTGGTGGTCTGGGTGGTGCGGGTTGAGGAAGCATCGCAGGTGGCGCAGCGCCAGCGGGTGGTGCCTTTAGAGGTGGTGCGGTTCTTCTTCATGGTCCCGTCGCAGACGGGGCATCGGGGTCTGTTGGTTTTCATCCGTGCCGATCCAACCGGCAGGGTTGGACCAGAGGTGGAGCATACGGGCGTGGTTTTGTGACTTACCCTGGGCGAATAGCTGTCTGGGAGCTATTCATCCGTCATTTCAGTGGGGTGACCTGCTGCAGAGCGCGGATTCCGGACACACATTCTGACCATTAACCCGGTCTTTCTTTGTCTGGTCCGCTTTCAGCCCGCTATTGATGAGCGCATCCATCTTCACGGCCACTGAGTCGAGCTAGTCATCAAACAGACACGGGTACTGGCGGACTCCGACGACCTGATCCCCCGCACTGTCCGAGCTGGCCCGCGCCGATGCGATCTACGCCGCCTACCTCGCCCACGGTGGCCCGGCACTGACCATGCTGTTGAACCAGCGGGAGAAGACCATCCGGGGCAACGCCGACCAGGCGCACTGTGTACAGGTCTCAGGTCTGCTCGACACGCTGGATCACACGCGCATCGAAGCAATCCTGAAAGCCGCGCGGGGTAAGTTCGATGACGTGCAGGTTGGTCTGCCGAAGGCTCGTGCCGAGTACAAACAACGCGTGGAAGAGCTCAACAACCTCTACGCCCGCGTCGAGCCATAGATGCGCGGAGGGTGCGAAATCCCCGGTGTCTTTGGTGTAGAAGACCAGTTCAACACCACCGGGGCACCGACGGATATCCTGTATGACCCTGAATGGGAGGAGGCCGTATGCTCTGGGAGTGAGGTCGCCACCACAACAGCACGATGTGGCGGAACGTACGAAAGCAAGCCCTCCGTGAACTCGACTATCGCTGCGTAGTCTGGGGTGCCGAGGAGAACCTAGAGCTTGATCACGTCCTTAACGTCGCCAGAGGCGGGCAGGACGTGATCGAGCACGCGCAATGAATGTGCATTCCGCACCATAACCAGAAGACACAGCGGTAGGCCGCAGGACGGCGTGAGAAGTTCGAGCGTCGTATCCCGCTGCCGTTGGGTTTGGGCCGCGACGGGAAGGGTGGTGGCCGTGGCAGTACGTTCTGAGCTACTTCCTGAGGCTTACCGAGTGCTTGAGGCGGAAGTGCCGTTTTCCTGCGCACTGCGCGGCTGGAAAGAGGAAAACAACTTATGACCGACCCGGGTCGTGTCCCCCGTGGTGTGTGAGCGTGACCGGGCGGCGATCCGGGATGTCAGCGGTTTCGATGACTGTTGGCTGTGCAGTTGGTGCCGTGCTGAGTTGTTCAAGCAACTGAGCCGCGAACGGTAGCGCCTGTCTTTACCAGGGGCGCGGGTGGAGTTCCACCCGCGCACGACTACTAGCAGGCCCGCCCAACTATAATGTTGTACCCTAAAAAATAAATGGTGGGAAACCTACGACTCGGAGACCCTGCCGAGGTCGCCGACCCGCCCCGGTCGTCATCAGAGCGCTCGACGGTCCGCACCACTAAACAAGAAGGAGAGCGGCCTTGTCATCAGAGTATAAGTCTGTGCCCCCGATGTTCCGCGCTCTCTATGACGAGGTGCCCGCCGAGTGTGCTCTATGTGGTGCATCTTTTCCTGTAGGACAGTTATGGCTGGTCAGAGTTGCATCTCGGATGATCGCGGAAAGCCATAAATCCAAACTCCGTCACACCAGCAGCTTGGGTGATTGCTGGCTGTGTACCTGGTGTCGTATGCGGACGTTCAATGAGCGTAATCGTCGGTGTTGAGTTCATCTGGAGATAAGGAGAGAGATCAGCAGGTTGAACGTGAATCAACCGCCAACGAGGAGGGCGACGAAACCAACGATTCCGAGTAGGACGACAGTTCGTAAGCGTACCTCTTTGCCGACGACGAAAACTGGATCGCTGACTAGGGAGACCCCTGAAGGTTTGTTTGCCACCGAGACTACGGTGTCCTGACATGCTCTGTCACTAGAAGAGCACATCACCTTCCGGGTGGTGTGCTCGACTATCAGGAAGAAGTGCTCGCGGAGACTTCCGTACTGTCGGTCGCGACCTCTGCCCGGGGCATCATGTGAGTGATGCACTGATAGTAGGGGTCGGCGGCGAGGATTGACTTAACGATGACGCTGCTGTTCATGCTGTGCTCCAATCTGAGTGGCTAAAGCAACCCTAACTCTCTACTGTCGACCGGCTCTAGTGTGAGTTGGGCCGCTGAGTAGGTCTCTGGCGACCCATAAGCAAAAACAGGCACGCACACCAAAAGGAATGCGTGCCTGCTCCGAAAGGTAGAGCATCATGAGATGCGCCATCAGCGGGGTCATCACTCCCCACTGTTCACAACATAGAACACTCACTACAGAACTGCAGTGCAACGGTTCGCGGCGAGCTGAAATGGGGGTGGTGCGGTACCCCTGGCGGTACCTGTCTGAGCTTCCGGTAGGCGCGGGCGGTATTCACGATTACGGGTCTGGGTTTTTGTGAGTTTGACCCTTGGCTGAGATACGTTGTTAAAAGGCCTTAGTGTTATCTTCTAAAAGCCTCACCCCTCGTCGGTAGTGCGATGCCCCCGGTTCTCTCCTACCGGGGGCATCGCGTATGCCGAACCCCTCAACGGTATCGGCACACTCTCACCAACGTCACACGCCGGAGGAATCAGCTCAGCAAGTGACGTGGACCACAGTATCTCCGTACATGACAATGTTCAAACAATTATTCCCACAGGTGTGTGTTTCGAACACACGTGGGCCGCAACCTTGATAGTGTCATCGCAGGGCCGACGGCTCTCGGCCCGATCTTGGGGCGTGAGACACCCCGGGTTTCATGGGTCCCCCTCGCGCATTCGGCTCACCCTTCGGCGCGAGGGGTTTTCTTAAAGTTCGAGCTAAACCATTGCGGCTACCTGACGACCCAAAATACGACCGTGGATCTCCCTTACGCCCCACAGACAGCCATACAGCGCCCTCGGCGGTGCATTTACGCAGGGTCCGCGACCCTGGAACCTGTACAGAATCCGAAGTCCCTTTTGCCAACCGAACCGTCGAGGGGCGAGGCGGGCCGGGCCCCAGGGCGATGGCTCAGCGTTGTTTGAGCCGGTAGTAAACCTGTTTACGGACCGTCGCTACCGTGTCGCCCTGTTCGTCTGTGATGTCGACCTCGTGCCAGTGGAGGTACTTGGAACCGTCGGCGGTCTTCTCCTTTATGAGGTCGTAGGTGCTCTCGCTGATGCGCATGTCGGCGGTGATGGTGCCTTTGCCAGGTTTCTTGAAGTCGACCTCGCTCCTGATGTCCCAGACTCTATAGTCGTTTCCTAGTCTGGTGAGTGATGCCATCATGAAGAACGGGTCTGTCTGGACATCATGGTGCCGCCGAAGGCTGTTCTGACAGCGTTCTGGGTGAGCTTGTTGGGCTTGTGGGTGACGAGGACGCGTGAGCCGTCGTCTGCGAATTCTCGGATTCGAACGCCTGCGCCGAGTAGCGGTGGCCAAATCTGCATGAAGTGGCGGAGTTGTTGTGGTGTGAAGGCCATTGGCCTGCTCCTGTGTGATGTGGGACACGTTTATTCATGTCTAGCATGATAATCATGTTGTTGCATATGCTTTCGGTTGTCCGTTGTCGCTGAGCGTCAGATGTTTGCCTTCACTGTCGGAAGCTATGACTCGTTCCAGTCCGCTACAGGCTTAGTTGACCTTCTCGCGGCGTCACGCTGTTAGCACTTTGACCAGCCGCTATGCCACTCGGTGTCTTGTTGCTGTTTGGCCATAACGCCTGGTGCGCGTGTTTTTGCATGCAGAAGGTCTGGGGTTCGATTCCCCTCAGCTCCACAGCAGAATGACCCTTACTCTGGCCTCGGGGTGAGGGTCTTCGCGAGTCTGTCCTACCGGTAGGGTTCACTGGGAAGGAGGATTTCAGTGACACGACGCATCACCCTATCTGATGTCGCCAGACGGGCCGGGGTGTCTGTCTCGACAGTGAGTTTCGTCCTCAATGATCGCCCTGGCTCGCGTATCCCCGAGACCACAGCGGCCAACGTCCGTGCCGCTGCTCAGGCACTCGGCTACACCCCTGACCATTATGCGCGAGGGCTGAAGACTGGGCGTTCCAAGGCTATCGGCTTCATCTCTGATGAGGTGACTGTGACTCGTTACGCCTCCGCCATGATCCGAGGCATACTCAACGTCGGCGAAGCGAACCAGCACGCGGTTTTTATCGCTGAGACAGGTCACGGTGAGAGGGAGTTGGTCCGAGCAATCCGGGAGTTGCAGTCGCGGCGCGTCGACGGCCTCATCCTCGGAATGATGCAGGCGCGAGAACTCGATGTTCCCAATGAGTTTGCTGCTCTGCCGATGGTCGTCGTTAACGGCACGGCCGGCAGCATTCCGGCGATCCTGCCGGATGAGTACACCGCTGGTGAGAGGACCGTTCACTTTCTCCTGGAACGTGGGCACCGGACCATCGGACTTGTCGGGAGGTCACCTTTACATCAGGATCCACGAGTCTCAGTCACCATCGGCCGTCGTTTCAGAGGTCTCGATGCTGCAATGAAGGAAGCGGGTCTGGGGTTTGCGCTAGAGGTTCCAGGGCACGAATGGGAACCTGACCTCGGCTACCGTGCTGCACAGGAGATCGTGAGTCGGCCGGACGTGACCGCGGTGGTGGCCGCCAACGACCGCATCGGATTCGGACTACACCAGGGGCTGGCCCAGTCCGGAACACCGGTCCCCGACGTTTCGGTCATCTCCTTCGATGACGATCCTTTGGCTTCATATCTTAGGCCGGGGCTTACGACCACACAGTTGCCGTACGAACGGATGGGGGAGGTTGCCGCAGGTCTCGTTCTTCGTCGTGCCTCTGCCCTACAGGGCAAAGGGAAGCGCGAGATGAATGATGCCGAGACGTTGGTCCCTATGCCGTTGATCGTGAGATCCTCTGTCGCGGTCCTGGCATCCTGATACAAGCTGAACGCCGGCAGGTTCCCTGCGAAAAGTAATTATTGTCATACCGCAGCACTGATGTTACGCTCACCACACTGCTATAACGATGTAGCAGGCGGATACGGGCCGCGAGGCGGCCCCATCTGCACCCTGATTACGGAGGGGGCCAAGGATTGTGGCTAACTTCAAGATGTCGTTACGGAACCCGTCGTATCTGCAGAGCTCGGTGACGTTACTGCTGTTCTTCGGATCGTGGGGTATCTGGTGGTCGTTCTTTCAGCTGTGGCTGACTCGGGAAGACGGGCTCAATCTCAGCGGGTCAGAAGTGGGCACAGTGTATGCCGTTAATTCACTCTCCACCCTGATCATCATGTTCTTTTTCGGGACACTGCAGGACAGGCTCGGGATTCGTCGGCATCTCTCGATCACCGTTGGTGTGGTTGCTGCGTGCGTGGCTCCTTTCATGATCTGGGTCTACGAACCCCTTCTTCAGAGCCAGTTCATCCTCGGCGTAATTCTGGGATCTGTGGTCCTCTCGGCGGGTTTCATGTCGGGGGTCGGACTGCTGGAGGCACTGGCCGAGCGGATGAGCCGGAGGTACGACTTTGAATACGGCCAGGCGCGAATGTGGGGGTCCTTCGGGTATGCGCTCGTTGCGCTGACGGCAGGCTTCCTCTTCACCATCGACCCACACCTCAACTTCTGGGCTGGTTCCCTATTAGGAACGGCGCTACTGTTGATACAGATTTTTTGGAGACCAAGGAATGCGGTGGCAACTGCGGCGGGGGCTGCGGAGAGCGAGGCTGCGCAGCCGGGACTTCGAGAAATGGCAGGGCTTCTCAAGAAACGGTCCTTGTGGGCCATTATCGTGTTCGTCCTTTTTTCTTGGACGTTCTACACTGTGTATGATCAGCAGATGTTCCCTGACTTCTACACGAGTTTGTTCGATTCTCGGGCGCAGGGGGAGCGGGTCTACGGTGTACTGAACTCGATCCAGGTTTTCGCCGAGGCTGCGATGATGGGGCTGATCCCGGTGCTCATGCGCAAGGTCGGGATCCGGACCGCCTTGTTGCTCGGAACGGCGGTAATGGCATTCCGTATCCTTGGTTCCGCTGTCTTCGACGACCCCGTCGTGATTTCGGCGATTAAGATGCTGCACGCAGTGGAAGTACCACTGTTCATCTTGCCGATTTTCCGGTATTTCACGCTACACTTCAATCCGGTGCTATCGGCGACGCTCTACATGGTGGGCTTTCAGATCTCAGCGCAAGTTGGCAACGTGGTACTGTCCCAGCCGCTGGGTGCGCTTCGGGATGAGGTAGGCTACCAGCCCACATTCGTGGTCATCTCAATGATTGTCCTGGGCGCTGGACTCTATGCATTCTTCGCGCTGAAACGGGATGACGAACACGTGCTCGGGGATCCGTTCCACAGGGATGGACGTGCCGCAGCGCGCTCGGCGGCGACAGTCGCCGAAGTTCCGGACCACGAGCGACTTCCAGTCCCCAACACATCTACTTCCCAGGCGAAGGAGTATCCCGACGATGGACGATGAATTAACCGCTGCAGAGGACGGCGTCTCCGCTTTGTTGTCGAGGCGGCGTGAGAGGTGGTACCCGGTCTTCCATATCGCCGCCAAAGCGGGATGGATTAACGATCCCAACGGGCTATCGTACTTCAACGGCCGCTATCAGGTGTTCTTTCAACACCATCCGTTCGGCACAAATCATGGTCCCATGCACTGGGGACATGTCTCATCCGTTGACATGATTACGTGGCGACGCGAACCTATTGCCTTGGCACCATCGGTTGAAGCGGACCGCGACGGAGTGTTCTCTGGATCCGCTGTCGTCTCAGATGACGAAAAGCTCGTCGCGTACTTCACCGGACACCGTTGGCGTAACGGTGTCAATGAAGACCAAGGTAACCTGCAGGTTCAGTGCATGGCGGTGTCCGAGAATGGGCGGACGTTCGAGAAGAAGGAAGTTATTGTCGAGTGCCCGGAAGGGTTGCAGCACTTCAGGGATCCGAAAGTGTGGCGCACTGGGGACCGATGGTTCATGATCTTTGGGGCCTGCTCTGCAGAAAATCGTGGCCAGGTATGGCTTTATACCTCCGATGACATGTACAACTGGGAGTTCGATCGCGTGATCTTTGAGGATCCCGATCCTTCGGTCTTCATGCTGGAATGCCCCGACATGTTTCCGTTGGGTGACCGGTGGGTTTTGCTTTACTGCCCTATGGGGCTGGAATCGGATGGCTATCGTGGGCGCAACGATCATAATGCCGGTTATGTGGTGGGTAGTTGGGCACCCGGTGAGAAGTTCGAACAAGCCACCGAGTACCGTCCGCTCGACTGGGGGCACCAGTTCTATGCCCCCCAGACTTTCGAGGCTCCCGATGGGCGACGGATCGCCTATGGGTGGATGGGGTCGTTCGCTGTGCCTACCCCTCCGCAGCTGACAGACAACTGGGCAGGACAGCTTACGGTTCCACGTGAACTGACACTCGACGACGACCAACTGCGCAATACCCCGGTCGCTGAAATACGAAGCTTGCGCGACAGTACTACGGAGTTCGGAGAGTTTCGGTTACGGTCTAACGAAGAGCGAGTACTGATGGCGGACTCAGAGGCCGCTGAGATCGAGCTCGAGTTGGACCTCTCGGCGACAACTGCTGAGCGAATCGGTCTGAAGGTCCACAACACGCTCGACGGCGCGCACACCCTGGTGTGCTACGACGACCTCGCCGGACGGGTGTGCGTAGACCGTCGCTTGACTGGAAACGGAGATCGTGGGTATCGAGCAGCCCCCTGGCCGCGGGAAGACCACCTCCGACTGCGGGTACTTATCGATCGCGGGTCAGTGGAGGTCTTTGTCAACGATGGAGAGGAGTCGCTGTCCTCCTTTAGCTTCCCGAATGAGGGACCGCGGGGCATCGTGCTGGTCTCGGAATCCGGCGACACCCACGTCGCGAGCCTGAACGTACACACTCTGGCTACTATTTGGGAGCGACCGGATCGTTGATCCGACCGCTGCAGGCAATTATTCGCGTTGCATCGACCACACCGTGGGGCCGTTCCTGAGACGTGTTTCGGCGTGAGTCACGAAACCAGAGCGTGCGTACAGGTCGACGTTACGGGGATCGGAGGTCTCCAGATGCACGGGAGTCCGCTCGCCAGTGGCGGTGTCCAGGACATTGAGCGCATGGGCGATCAGCGCGCTGCCCAGACCGTTTCCCCTGTGCTTGGGATGTACTCCTATGGTGGCGAGTTCCCAACTCTCGGTGACGGGGGACTGGGGGAGGCTTAGATCGGTGTCGTCCGCTGGCGCATCTCCCGTAGTGGACCGAATCTGTGACCATATACCTGAGGAGATGTGCTGCTGAGCTCCTGGGCCGGTGAGTGCGATGACGCCGGTAATGTCGTCGCTGACGTAGACAAGCCCGTGCGGCAGAGCAATATGTTCGAGGCAGAGACGTTGAATCTCACGGATTCGCTCGACATGCCTGTCCGCGGCGACAGTCCAGTCGGTCCATGAGTAGTTCGCGAAAGCGAGCGAAAGAGTGTCGGCCGCGCTGGTGAGGTCGCTAGGAGTTGCTGGCCTTAGTTGAAGCATGTGCCTGACACTACAGTGCGGGGAGGCCCCCGTGGCTAGGCGAATGAAGGGAACCGGGTGTACGATCTTCTGTGTTGTCTCCGCGTGAGACTGCGGGGCTATAGCTCAGTTGGTAGAGCGTCGCGTTCGCAATGCGAAGGTCTGGGGTTCGATTCCCCATAGCTCCACTATCATGGAATCCGTTGGTCGTTCAGGCCAGCGGGTTCCTTTCTTTGTGCAGGTCACGTCGCTAACTGTAGCACACGTGTGGGAAGGCAGGGGACCGCATGATGGGGCACCTGTTTCCTACGGTTCCCCTATAGCGAGAGGAAGTAGGAGACGATGCCGAACAACTGCGGAGAGCGACGAGCCTTCGGGGAGAAACCCTGGAACGATGGCAAGCCCAAGGGGAAGGCCCGCCGGTGGTTCGGGAAGTTCACCGGCCTGACGGAAAGCGGCACAGGCCAGGCGGGCAGAGCTTCGAGACGGTGGGGGCTGTAGAGGCGTGGTATCGAGCAGAGTGGACCCTGATCGACCGTATGACAGTAGATGGAACGATCGCTGAGCGGCTTCCCCCTAAGGAGAGGAACATGGCTGCGCGGGAAGCGAGGGCGGCTAAGGGGGTCACTGTCGCTGAGATGGTCAGGTGATGGCTTGACTACAAGACTGCTTCAGCGTGGGAGCAATCAACGAGACAGACGAATGACCGTCAGTTGAACCTTCGGCTACTGGATGCCAATGGTGAAGCCGGGGCGTTTCGCACCATGCCGGTGTCTCAGGCGACCCGTAGGGACACTAACGCGTGGTGGGAAGCTATGTGGACACAGTTCCCGGACACCGCACCGACGAATAACGGAGCGAAGAAGCACCTCACGGCTGTTTTCAAGTGGGCTGCTAGGCGAGAGATAGTTCCGGCTAGCCCGGTCGTCTGGAAACCCGTAGGCCCAAGGTGGGGGAGGGCGCTACCCGTCAGAGTCTGCCGGAGCTGTGGGAGACTAAGTCGCTGTTGGCGCATGTTCCCGAGAGGTACAGATTCCCGACTGCTCTGGCGCTGGTGCATGGTGTGCGGACTCAGGAGGTGCTGGTGCGTCGCCGCTGGCAGGTGAGGCGCACGATGGGCGCTGACGGGACGGTGGGCTACGCCATTGACCTGTCAGACCGGAAGCGTGTGCGTGCCGCTGTGCGCCTGACCGTGGAGGGGAAGCAGAAGATGGTGGATAAGGGGCTGAAAACGGAAGCTAGCTGTACTTCCCGGGGAGGTTGTGAACACCGCCCGGGGGATGACACATAACGAAGACCTCCGGTAACCGTTGTGGGGCAACCACGCACCGACAACGCACAGGAGGTCTTCCGTGTCCCAGGCGTAACGCACCACTGACCCCGACCGGCAGGGCCAGGCTCGTGTGCCTGGTCATCGACCATGGCTGGACTCAACGCCGGGCGGCCGAAAGGTTCAACGTCTCCCCTGCCACCGCCCACCGCTGGGTGGTTCGCCACCGCGCCGGCGAACATCTCGCCGACCGCACCAGCCGACCACGCAGGTGCCCCCACCAGCTCACCCGCCGCAGGGAGCGCAGGATCATCAAGCTACGGTTCACCCGCCGGTGGGGACCCCACCGCATCGGCTACCACCTCGGTGTTGCCCGCTCCACGGTCGGCCGGGTGCTGGCCCGCTACAGCATGCCCGTCTTGGACTGCATCGACGGAGTTGCTCGAGCCACCGGCCTGCCGGTGCGCAAGGCCCCGCCGACATGCTACGAGAAAACCTGGCCCGGCGAGTTGGTGCATGTCGATATCAAAAAATCGGGCGAATACCCGATGGCGGCGGGTGGCGTACCGCAGGTAAAGGCACCGACCAGCACCGCACCAGTCGAAAGATGGCCAACGGGCCGGCGCCGCGGAAAACCTACCGCTACCTGCTCCACGGGCGTCGATGACTACTCGAGAATGGTGTACTGAAGAGATCCTGGATGATGAGCGTAAGCACACCGCTGCCGGGTTCTGGACTCGGGTGGCGGCGTTCTTCGACTCGTTGGGGGTGACCGTGGAGGCGGTGATGACTGACAACGGTGCCTGCTACCGCTCGCATGCGTTCAACAACACCCTCGGTGAGGCGGTGACACGCCGGTTCACCCGGGCGTATCGGCCGCAGACCAACGGCAAGGTCGAACGGTTCAACCGCACGCTGATGAGCGAGTGGGCCTACGCACGACCGTATCTGAGTGAGTCTTCGCGTGAGGCGGTGTACGACCAGTTCCTGCATGACTACAATCACCACCTAGCTCACACCGCTATCGGGGGGGTGTCCCTATGTACTTTGTCAACCCCTGGACCGTAGGCTCTTCGGTCCTTCGTGATCACCAGCTGTAGCTTGATTTCGAACATGGTGGCGTAGGTGTTGGGCCCGGTTGCTTCCGGGCCTGCGACGCCTGTGGGACGGACAGCAGGGGCTCAGTTCAGCGATCTAGGCTGCAGTGGCCTCCGCGGTGGCCCGTGGTGGCAACTCCCGGAAGAACTCCCCGCGGGTGAGCATCGCGAAGATGACGTTGCACCGCCGGCGGGCCAGACACATCACGGCCGCGTTGTGACGCTTACCCTCGGCCCGTTTCTTGGCGTAGTACGACCGGGAAGCGTCGTGGCAGTTCGATGCGATCCAGGCGGATCTGAACAGGGCATTCTTCAACCGTTTGTTGCCGGATCGGGCGGAAAACTCCCCACGGATTGATGTGCCGGACCGTCTGGTCACCGGGGCGATGCCGGCTGAGGGGTCCAGGTGGGCGGCATCGGGGAAGTCGGAACAGTCGCCGACAGACAGCAGGATGTTGGCGGCGGTCTTGATGCCGACCCAGGGCATCGACATCAAGACTGCAACTGGCTCCAGGAAAGAGGGAAGTCATCAAGCATCTCCTCGACCTGCCCGGCGATGCTGTCACGCTGGGTTTTCAGCGCCTTGATGTTGGTCGCCAGCATCTTCGATCGCCACTTCTGCTGCGGCGGTGCCGGGCACGGTGACGGTCTGGGCGTTCAGGGCTTGGAAGATGGCGTCGACCAGGGCCTCGGGGTCTTTCTTGGCGTGGTTTCGGGCCCAGGTTAGCACCCGCTTCCTGCCCATTTTCTTCAGTTTCGTGGGCCCGGCGTAGTGGATCAGCAGGTCCAGGACGAATGTTCGCTGGATGATCTCACCGGCGAAGACCCGCTCCAACGACGGGTAGATCTGCACCAGGATGCTGCGCAGCCGGTTGATCGTGCGGGTGGCGTCCCGGGCGATGTCGTCATCGAGTCCGGACAGCATCTTCAGCGCGGAAAATACCTCAGCATTGCGGTCCACCGCACGCAGGGTATGCGGCATCGTACGGGCGGTGGCAAGCGATGATGAACGCATCCCGCGGATCGGTCTTGGCTTGTCCGGGGTACAGATCAGCTGCCTTACGCATCGCCAGGCCGGGCAGGTAGGCAACCGCGCAGTCGCAGGCCCTCGCTACGGCGATCGGCAGGGCACCGATGGTATTGGGCTGGTCCACGATCAACAGCACACTGCCATGGGCAGTGAGCTCGTCGAAGACGGTGCGCAGGCTGGTTTCGTCCTGGGGTAGAGCTTTGTCGTAGACCGTGGTGCCATCGGTGGTCAGGGCGTAGCCGTGGTGGGCGGTTTTGCCGACGTCGAGTCCGAGGTAGACGCCGTAGATGGTGGTGTCTTCCATGGTGGTTCCCCTCCTCGGGGGAGGTTGGTATGTGGTTGTGGTGGAAGATCACTGGTGGTGGTCGGACACTCGGTGCGGGCACCCACGTTACGAAGAGACTTCACCGCACCCGAAAGCCGGTGAGCCGCGTCCCTATTAGCCGTCAGCGTGCGTCCTGGTACCTCGGCGGCAACACCCCCCGGATCATTGTGTAGAACAACAGGGCGAATCAGCCATACCAAGGCCAGTGACCTGCCCCCGAGCTTACGGGGGACACCATCAAGGTAACGGGGCTGACTCCCTCAGCGCGTGTTCACAACCTCACGGGGAACTACACCTAGGTCGCGCTTCCTACCCCCGCGCTGCTCTGGAAGGCTGAAAGACACGCGCCCTGGGGGTGGACGACGAGGGGCATGCTAGCAATCTACTCGCTAACGATTCTCGGCCCTTTTATTCCGTCCAATTCCAGATATTCGGATGAAGAGTACTGCTATTACTGCGACGGCAGTAATAGCTGCGAATTGCACCCACTGCGACGCATCAGCCGTGACCACATAAATAGCCAGTACTACGACGACGGTGAGGGAAAGTGCACTCAGCTTCATTCCGCCTGAGTATTCTTCGAACTTGTTTCCCATAGCTATCCTTTCTTAGAGGAGGTACTCGGCGAATACGCCTCCGCCGCAAGAGATTGCGCCGATGAGCCCCACACGTCGTAGGACGAATTTGGCGGCCTTGTCCCAAGAGTTCACCTGGGATTCAATCGCCTCCCAAGCACCCACAGCGCCGAAGAAGTCGATTCCGAGGCACGCGCCCACGACACGCTTGATCTCGTCTCCCGCACTCCGTGCCTGGATCGTGGGGGCAGTTGACTCTCGCTGATAGATGTCGACAGGTATGATGTCGCCGTTCTCATCGAGAACATCAACCTTGTCGCCATTGTATTGGAGCGCTGCGGCGCTTTCGGGGATAGCTTCGTAGCCAAGATTTTCATTGATCAGCTGTCGATCATCTGCGGTCAGCCGCTCGGTCTCTTTAGCTGTTGCGGTGCTCGTTGTTGCGTTAGGCACGGCCGAATCACCGTTGGCTGTGGCAGGGAATACAGTGAGCGGAAGTGCCGCAGCAACAGCTGCCACGACAATACGGGCCCGAAATGACTTTTTCATGTATCGATCTTCCTGTGAGGAGGTTGCCGAACACCTGTCAGAGTATGCGACCGGCTTCGGAACGTCGACCAAAGTTGCGAGATCGTTATGACATGTTCATCGGTTGTTTGTTTAACTTACCGTCGCATATACGGCCACGGGTATATTTACTCGTTGAGAAAGTTGACCACGCCGACAAATCCGACGGTGATATTTTCACGTCCCGGTTCTGGTGGCAGTACGCTAGGTCGTGTTCTCGTTGGCGATCAATGGATGACAGATGCCCTGGAGGTGGGTGGCGAGGATCGAAGTAGGGCGAAGCCCCACGACACGGGATGTCGCCGGGCGGTTGGCGGGAAGTGCCGGGGCAGTGGACGCGCTGCGGTGCTGTCGTCGGTGCTCCACGGTCTACAGGCGTTAGTCACGTTGACGTCCGAACGGTCACGAGGCGCGGGCGGCAAGGGGATCAGGTTTCGTGCCATGCACGGAGAGCGTACGATCTCGTCAGGTAGAGCCACGTTACCTAGTGGCTAATGCCAGAAAATAGCTGCAGGAGGTTATCTTGTCCCTCACCGTGAAGGCACTCCAGAAGACCAGCGCAGAGGACTCGTTCCGTGTGGTAGAGATAGAGCGCCGTGATCCACGTCCTGATGATGTTGTCATCGACATCGCAGCGGCCGGCATCTGCCACAGCGACATCCATACGATCCGTAATGAGTGGGGTAGTGCCCACTTTCCCCTTACCGTCGGCCACGAGATCGCGGGCACTGTATCCGCTGTCGGCTCCAGCGTGACGAACTGGAAGATCGGAGACCGGGTCGGCGTCGGCTGCATGGTCAACTCCTGCGGCGAATGCGAACAATGCCGCAACGGCCAAGAACAAGACTGCCTCAAGGGTGCGATCATGACCTACGATTCTGTCGACGTTGACGGAAGCATCACACAGGGTGGTTACTCGCAGAAGATCGTCGTTAACGAGCAGTTCGTCTGCCGTGTCCCTGACGGCATCGACTTCGACGTTGCTGCGCCGCTACTGTGCGCCGGGATCACCACATATGCACCCCTGAAGCGATGGGGTGCTGGGCCGGGAAAGAACGTCGCGATCCTAGGCCTTGGCGGGCTGGGGCACATGGGCGTCCAGATCGCTGTCGCGATGGGTGCGAATGTGACGGTGCTATCGCGTACCCGTAAGAAGGAACAGCTCGCCTTCGAGCTCGGAGCCTCCGGAACACTCGCGGCCGAGGACGAGGGGTTCTTTAGCGACCATGCCGGGGAGTTTGACCTGATCCTCAACACGATCAGTGCCGACATCCCCCTGGACAACTATCTGTCCCTGCTGAAACCCCATGGCGCGTTGGCTGTGGTGGGCATGCCGCCCGCTGCGCAGTCCCTGCACTTCGGCGCAGTGGTTGGGGGATCGAAGATCCTCGCTGGGTCGATGATCGGCGGAATCGCCGAGACTCAAGAGATGCTGGACTTCTGTGCCGAGCACAGCATCGGTGCGATCATTGAAAAGGTCGGTGTAAACGAGGTAGACACTACATACGATCGGGTCGTACGAGGCGAGGTGTACTTCCGTGCTGTGATTGATACGAGTGAGTTTGATGGTCAAGAGGCCACCGCTTTGGCGTGATATTGCTGCGGCCCTTGCGCGATTCACGATATAAGCGAGATTCGCGGGACATGTACGCCGGTGCAGATTGTGGCTTCCGGGGAAGTCACTGAACGAGGCTTCCTCGTCCCCCCCCGCCGTACATCCATCTCCCCGGCGATGCCTGAGGCTGCGCTTCGACAAATGACCGACATTATTCGAGAGCACCGACTCAACCGCTCGATCGTAACCGCCGTGTACGACCCCGATATCGAGGCTAGCTTCAATAAGTATGGCTTGATCGAGGGGGCCGACGGGTAGATTAGCGAGGTACCGGACGAATCGGACGCCGAGATTGAATCCGGAACACACCGGGTGCTCATCGACGGCAGCAACAGGCCCTCAGCGATGGTGAAGTGACAAACCCCCGCCATGTAAGGCAGGGGGAGGGTCGATAGGTTTTGGCTACTGGCCGCTCTCAATATCAGCGTCCCAGTTACCTTCGTCATCCTGCATCCACGAAATCGTGCCGTTCTCGAACTGCTGAGTCCAGCCCTGCGCCGCGTCCCCGGACTCCGGGGTGGTGGGCAGGCCGACCTCGTTGTCCAGGCCACCGTCGTTGGCCCAGGTCTCGCCGATCTTCCCGATCAGCGGGGTCACCTCGCCGCTGTCATTCTCCACGGCCCACCCGTTCTCGAACGTGGCCAGTGTCGCGCCGTCAGCGCGTTCAACGCTTTTCACAGCGCCCCAAGCACCCTGCTCGCCGCCTGCCTCGTCGTAGGCAGCCTGCAGGCCCTCGGTGAGTTCGGTATTCGCACCTTCCTCCGATTCTGAGCCTGCACCCTCCGTCTCGGCGTCGGACGCGTCGGCAGATTCAGACGAATCCGAACCACTCATTGCGTCAGATGCTTCCGCTGCACCGCTTTCAGCGGCTGAACTTGCGCCTGACGTTGCGTCTGATGTGTCGTCTTCACTGCATGCTGCTGCTCCGAGGAGTAGGCCGCCTGCAGCAACGACGGTGATTGTGCGCTTGAGGTTGATTCTCATAGTGGAACTGCCTTCCGTGTCAACGTGCGGGATGTAGTTCACGTCCTGTTGTACATGAGATCCTGGTCTCTTGCAGGGTTTTCTTCGGCACAAACGAAAGAGATGCCGAAGGTATCAGTTCCATAAATGTCGGAAACGATTTCCAAAAGGTTCAGAACTCGTACAGTTTTCATGGCTCTATGACCTCGGTGGTGGCTCCAATGCAGTTGCCGGGTACCCCCAGGGTGGTGTCTGGACGCGTGACTGCCACCGTTTGTTCTGGTAGTGGGGGTCTTACGTGGTGGGACGGTGGGGTTTAGGGGCTGGCGTTTCACCATCACCGGCGTAGCGGGTGAGGCTGTAGTTCTCCCGATTGCGGCCCGTTGTCTTTTCGTCGGCAAGGACGAAATGGCTGTTCAGGTCCATGCTCTCCCCGGCAGTCTGCCCCCGCGCCGTCGCCGTAAGTAGCCCAGTATGCGGTTGGCGTGCTCGTCTGAGGGTTCGAATAGTATGGTCACTTAGTGAAGTCCCCGACGTCGATGTGAGCGGCGTTGGGGGCTTCACTCTGTCTAGCGGAGGGTAACTACTCTGCGGCCTTGGCGTCTGCTTCGTGTGCCTGGCTGGTGAGGATGTCCAGGGCGTAGGCAAGGTCATGCCCGTGAGCGGCCGCGCCGGCGTACATATCCGCCTGCACACGGTAGCTGTCGGGCTGTCCGGTGCGCTCGTGATGAGCGAGGGCGAGGAGATCGTGAATAGCGTCTGTGGTTCGAAGTGACAATTGACTGTTCTCGCCCGGGGTGTCGATGCTCATGTAGTCGTCGAGGATGATCGGGCCGTAGGTCTCGGTATCATTGCTGATGACTGGTGCCTCTCTTTGGCTGTTTTACTATTCTTTCCCTACAGGATCGTAGGTCGATAGTGTGTCTACTGTTTCTGAACTGCGGATAGTGTCGTCATGTTGTGGATTCCCCATAGCTCCACAAAAGATGGCTGATGGGCACATCCCGAGGATTCGGGAGGTGCCCATTTTCCTGTTACTGGCGCTGGGCCACCCCGAAGGGTGGTAGACGGGGTGGATCGTATACCCCTGCCTGTATGGATAATTCACCGTATGAATTACTGCGGCGTTAGATTCTCCTTAGTTGTGTCACTGTCATGCGCATAACCGCCACAAGGAGGCTCCGTGAATAGCAAAAAGCTCGCCGCAGTAGTGGCGGTTGCCGCGCTCGCCCTCGCCGCGGCGTCCTGTGGTGGCGAAACTGAAGCAGAAGACACACCGAAAGTGCCTGCGGTGACAACCTGCATTACTCCCGTGCCGCCACACGCGACAACGTCTGCGCCCAGTATTGCGGTGACCGACCAGCCCAATCCCCGTCGGTAGGACGGGTCCTCGGACGCCGCTGGGCCCGTGGCGCAATAGTCGACGTTCGACTGTTATTACACGTTCAGTGTTCAGGCTTATCAGGGGTGTAGAACTCACTCATGGCAGTGAGGAACCGGATGACGGTGTGGAGCTCATCGGCACTGAAGCTGGACGCGAGAGTGGCGAATCGCTCGTCTCTGTCCCCGTAGAGCGACTGTAGAGGGGCGATGGCTTCCGGGACCAGATCAATGACCGTGCGGCGGCGGTCCACGTCGTCAGGGGTGCGGCGGATGAAGCCGGCTCGTTCGAGACGATCGACGATCCGGGTGACCGTGCTGGTCGGAATCCCTGTCGCTGAGCTGATCTGCCGTGGTGTGCGGATGTCCTCGTTGAGGACCAGCAGGTGCAGTGTCTGCAGGTCCGTCATCTGCAGGCCATTATCCCGCGCTATGCGGTCATTGCCCAGTGTGGCATCCACGATCTGTTGCTGTAACGCGATGCGTACCTGTTCTACCAGGGCATTCGTCACCGGCGAACCTCCTTGTTAAAGTGTTCCCATATCGGGAATATCTACCTTCGGGACTACCTGGTCAGTGTATCTGGTGATCCCCCGGACAGGAGACGAGACACGATGAGAATTCTGGTACCAGGCGCCACCGGTATGGTCGGTCGCCACGTTGTTGAGCAGGCCCTGGAACGCGGGCACGAAGTCACCGCCATTGCACGGCGTCCGGAGTCTTTGGGCCTTGAACACCCCCGCCTTTCCGTCGAACCGGCGGACATCACCACAGCAGGGTCGGTGGAACCGCTTCTCGAGGATATCGATGCGGTGGTGAGCACGGTCGGTATCGGTACGTCGACGGAACCGACAACGTTGTACTCGGATGGGACTCGGAACCTTCTGCGTGCAATGAAACGTCACGGAGTGACACGCATCGTCGTCATCTCCTCCGAGGTCGCTGACCATTGGGCGCACCAAGGTCTGCTGAAACTCTGGTTTGTGTTGCCACTCCTCCAGACGTTCCTCGGTGCCACCTATGACGACATGCGGCGCATGGACGTCGTTCTCTGGGAGAGCGAGGCGCAGTGGACAGCGATCCGCGCCCCGCGGATCCGACCCGCGGCAGGAAAAGGAAGCTACCGGCTCAATGTCGGAAGGCCGCTACGACGGGGCTGGATGATTACTGCATCGGACATGGCAGCCGCGCTGCTCGACATTGCCGAGCGTCAGGATCTGGGCCGCGCGCACGTCTACGTCGCCAACTGACAAGGGGACGCTCCCACGAAGGAAGGAACCGAGGACGTGGAAACTGTTCGCGGGATTATAGTCCTGCTGCATCTGGTGGGATTCGCGCTATTGCTGGGCTCCTGGGCGGTCGAGGCATTCAAGCGACGCGCACGGATCACGGCGATGATGCAGTGGGGAATGACGACCGCACTCGTTACCGGCCTCGCGCTCGCGGCACCGTGGGGTCTCGAGCACGAGCTGAACTACATGAAGATCGGCATCAAACTCGTCGTGCTCCTCGTCATCGCCGCGTTGCTCGGTGTCGGTGGGGCACGGCAGCGTCGAACAGTGTCGATCCCAGTTACCTTGTTCTGGTCTGTCGGTGTTCTGACGATCGTGAATGCCGCGATCGCAGTCCTGGTCTAGAGGTCGTGACTCGTGCCGAATCCCTTCTCATGGCTCGCCGACCGCGTCGGTGTCGAGCGCCGCAGCCTCCGTTCGGCCGCACTCGCCGCGCTCGTGGCCAGCGTCCTCATCGTCACGACGGGTGCGACCGTGCGGCTCACCGGTTCCGGCCTCGGATGCGAGACCTGGCCGTACTGCACCAGCGATACCCTGGCACCGACCCGTGAGATGGGGCTCCACGGGGCCATCGAGTTCGGCAACCGGCTGCTCACGGTCGTCCTCTGCGTCATCATAGGTTGGCTGATCATCGCCACCCGCTTGCAGCGCAGTCCCGCACCGTCGGTCAGCAGGTGGGCGTGGGCACAGTTCTGGGTGGTGGTGCTCAACGCCGTCATTGGTGGCATCACGGTCTGGACCGAGCTCAACCCGTACGTCGTCGCGGGGCACTTCATCGCCGCGATGCTGCTCGTCGGAACGGCCACTGTCACGTGGCACCGCGTCAGCGAACTCGATCGAGACGGCCCTCCGGAGCCGTACCAACCTGCCCTGCGGGTACTCGGTACGAGCCTGCTCATCGCCACCGCGGTACTCATCATGCTCGGTACCGTCGTCACCGGGACCGGCCCACACGCCGGCGATTCGTCCGATGTACCGCGCATGCCGTTCGACTGGATCACCGTCTCCCGCCTCCATGCCGCAGCCGCGATTGTCGTCACCGCACTTACGGTCTGGGCATGGATCGGCACACGCCGAAGTAGCAGGTCCGCGCTGCGAAGACATGTCCGGATACTTCTCCTCGTGGTGTCCCTCCAGGGAGGCGTCGGAATCGCGCAGGTGGTACTTGGCCTGCCGGAAGCCCTCATCGGGCTGCATCTACTCGGCTCCGCCGTCGTCTGGACCGGAACTATCTGGATATTCCTCGACACCCTTCCCCCACATCACATCAATGCTTGGAGGCCACAATGAATTTCGACAAACCATTGGACGGTTGGTTCACGTATCTGGCGTGGAACATCGATCTGCAGCTCCGGGGTCCGTTCGTGAAGGCGAGCACGCGCCGGGAGCACTATCAGGAACATCTTGTCCATATCGCTGAAGAACTCCGGAAAGAGGGTGCGGTCACTGCCCATGCTCTGGAGGTGACGATGGTCGTGCCTGTCGACGGGGGACCACGATATGACGTGGCGCTGCTGGTCCATGCAGGCGACGAGGTGCGTGATGAGCTTGTCCGGCGCACCTCGGCTCTCGGCTTCCCGACACCGGAACTGGCGACCGTCGCCCGTAACGCCGGGAGATTCGGTGATACCGAGGGGCAGGAGGGAGAAATCTTGCTCAACCATTTCGCCGGAGACGCGGTCCCGCAGGCCGCTGTAGAGGCATGGGCGTCGATCTCGGAGTGGTACGCCCGGACGCTCGGAGTCGACAATTCGACGTTGCTGGAGTTCACCGGGGACACGCCGATACTCATCATGAACTATGCAGTCCTGCCTGGGAAAGCGATACCGTTCCTCGCAGGACAGGTACTGCGTCCAAGCTTCTACAGTGTCGTCCGTAAACAGCTCCATGAGGCCGGGATTGCTCCGTTCCCCCTCATCGCCCGGCGACTGGACGGGTGAGTGGCGGCCGACGTTTCTGCCAGGCTGTTGTGACAGGCCGTGCGGTGTGGGGCGGGGTCAGTCTTCCCGCCTTCTCTCGGCATTTTCCCTTGCAGAGGGAAAGTTTCGCCTAGTGTGGTGTTCGTCACTGCGTCAATAGACGCCTACACGATGGAAAGGTCTTTCATGGAATCTCTGATCAACCTCATTGAGTCGCTCATCGACTTCGGTTCGTCGACACTGGAGCTCGGTTCGTCCGTGCTCTCCGGAGACGGATCACTCGCCGTCGGCTCGAATGTCCTTGATCTCGGTTCATCCGCTGCAGAACTCAGTGGTGCAGGCTCCGATATCATTTCGGGGAGCTGACCGGGGGTAGCCGCAACGTTCCTGTTGCGCGAGGGGAAGGGCTGCCTAAGATAGTGGCCGTACAGCGTCCGCTGGCACCCCTCTCACGAAGAAAGGTCCACCATGGATACTCTCATCGAACCCCTCATCAACTTCCTGACCTCGGTTGTCGGCCTCGGTTCCTCGGTCGCTACCGGCAACCCGATCGGCATCGGCTCGTCCACTCTGGAGCTCGGCTCCTCGGCGATCGACCTGAGCAGTGCCGGCTCCTCCATCCTGGATGGCGCCGGCGCGGCTGAGGAGGCTGCGAACTAGCCCGGACTAAGCCTCGGCGGGATGTTTCTCTGCCGAGAGCCGGGATGTGAACCTGTGGTACCGCAGCGCGGCAAGCCCGACCAGGCCCATGCCGAGCACCACCCAGGCAAGCAGGACCCACACGGAGTGCGCGATTCCGGCGCCGTCGAAGAACGCCACCGAACGGGTGGCGTTACCGGCGGCGCCGATCGGCAGGTACTGGCCGATCGCACCCCAGGGGGACGGCAGCCACTGCCATCCCGTGGCGATGCCGGACAGCGGGTTGGAGACGAAGAGCGTCAGCAGTGCGCCGATCCCGAGTCCGGGGAAGCCGATCAATGCCTCGAGGCCGAGAACGAACAGTGATGTGCCGGCGATGCCGAGTGCGAGGACGCCGGCCGTCTCCCAGTAGTTGCCGTCGAAAGTGCCGAAACCGAACTGCAGGACGGCCCCGACCGCGAGACCGGCGAGGAGGGAGAACACCACCGAGCCGATGATTCGCAGGCCGTAGCGCTTTTTCATCGTGATCGACAGGACGGCAGCCGACACCATGCCACCGAAGGCCAGGGGGAGTGCCAGTGCGCTGAGACCGCCGGCGTTCGGGTCGTCCTGCGTGGTCGGGGCGAGGTCCTTGACCTGGGCGTCCATTCCTTCTGCGACGCCGGTGAGCACCTGAGTGTACGGCTGACCCGCTCCGGACGCCGTGTAAACGGTGGCGCCGTCGGGGGTGACGGTTACCGCGCCGACGGCGTCTCGGTCGAGGACGGCCTGGCGCGCGTCTGCGGGATCGTCGTAGGAGGTGACCTCGACGTTCTCGCTGAGCTGGCCGACCACGGGCTCTGGTGCGGATACGGCGACCGGGATATTGTCCGGTCCGGAGTTCATCTGGGGAGCGAGGAAGGAGAGCAGCATCAGAGTGACGGCCGCAGTGAGGCCGAGAATGATGCCGCCGAGCTTGAGTGTGGTCTTCACGGGGATCTCCTGCATGGTAGCGTAGTAAATGGAGCGATTCGCTCCGTTTTTCTGGAGCGTAATCCTCCGGTTACTGAGATGCAAGAGGAGAGTTGATGCGTGCCGATGCGCGGGAGAAACGAGCGGCGCTGATCACCGCCGCCTGGGATCTGTTCGCCGTGAATGGTCCGGAGGTGCCGTTACGTACGGTCGCCGCCGAAGCAGGTGTCGGTATCGGCACGCTCTACCGCCATTTCCCTACCCGGGATGACCTTGTGATCGGGCTCATCGAGGACATGGCCCACCGAGTGCTGGAGATCATCCACCGGCACACCGAGAACTGGGACGGGTCAGAGGAGGGTTGGCGCACCTTTGTGCATGAGGTCGCGGCGCTGAAGGTCGCGGCACTGGCGGAACGCACCATCGCCGTCACTCCGGTGGACGGACGCGTGTGGATAGACACCGAGCCGCTCCGTGAGCAGTTCCTCTCTGCCTACCAGGGCATTCTGCAGCTGGCCGCAGCATCGGGTTTCGTGGAACCAGGCCTGTCACCCTGGCGTTTCCACCTCGGACTGGCCGCCGTGTCTCGTCCTATGCCCGAGAAGGCCGAAGACTTCGCCCCCGGTCAGGCGGAGTGGTTGATCGATACCTTTATCGCCGGGCTTGCGGGTAGTCCCGCACCGCGCGGGTGATGTCCCGTTCGGCGGTGGCGCTCAGTGGTGTGAACGGTTCAACCCCGGCTGCCGACCAGGTGGCGACGAACTTCCCGCCGCGCACCACCGTTCGACGGAAGACGCCGCGGTTGCCGGGCGCGACCTGGTCGTGGTGTGTGGAGGACATGAACGCCAGCCGGTCGCGGTAGCCCAGCACGATCTCGTCAAAGGCGGGTAGTGCGAACGTTCCGTGCGCACGGCGCTTCATCTCGGCGACCTCGTCGTACAGGCCGGGACGGTGGTGCAGTCCGTCGGTGGTCTCCACGTCGTCGGAGATCTCATCGAAGGCCTCCTTCACCACCCGCTGCGGCAGTTTCGTCCACCAGGCGAAATCCCGTAGGTCTGCCGGGCCGTGGCCGGTCAGGTAGCGCAGCAGCAGTTCGGCCGCGGGGGAGTGCTCGCCGGCGTAGGGAATCGGTGTGGTGGGGACGATGAGTTGATCAGTACCGTCGAAGGGGCCGTAGACCGCTGTTCCGTGCAGCATCATGTCGCGGATCATCAGGTAGCGGAACCCCGTCTCGTCCGGGAACCCGTGCCGCGCCCAGAGCTCGCCGAGTGCCTTGCGTGTCACGCCGGGGGACTGGAGGAAGACATCGTGGGCCCGGGTCACCTCGGCCGGGCTGATCCCCTCCTTCTCCCAGCGACGGGTGGATTCCCGGCGTTGCTGGCCGGCACACAGTTCAGTGATCCAGCCGGCGTCGCGGGCGGACATCGCGAAGACGGTGGAGCGCATCGGGTATCCCCGGACGAGGTCCCCGGAGGTGAAGGCGTCGCGCACGTCTGTGACGCCCGTACCCTGCGGGAGACGTAGGGCGAGGGAACTGAGGATCCCCGTCAGGTCCTGGCCCTGCATGGGGCCCATGGTCTCGAGGAGGTCGACGGCGGAGTCGGCGGGTGTGAGCAGCCGCTGCGCCACCAGTCGCGCCTCAACGAGTGGGCGCATCTAGACTGCGCCGGCCATGCGGTCGGCGATGAAGGTGGAGCCCTTCAGTGACGGGTGGATCATCATGTTGTAGTTCGGGGTGGTGGTGTCGAGGATGCCAGCGACGTAACGGTTCTGGTCCGGCGAGCACGTGGCGTTGCCGGCCGTCTCGGTCTTCAGGTCCACGAAGGACGCGCCGATCTGACGAGCGGCCTCCTGCTGGTTACCGCGGAGCCACTTCTCCACGTCGCTGAGTACAGGGATCGGCAGGCCCGCCGGGAAGTTGGGGACGACATTGGCGAAGCAGAACATCCCGTTCGAGGTGATGGCCATCTGCCCGGCCATCACGATCCGGGCGCCGGGAGCGGCGGAGCGTACCTTCGCGGCGGCGGCACGGACGTCGGCGAGGTACCGGTTGCGCACGTCACCGGGGTTGAGGAAATCTGCGCCGTTGTCGGTGCCGCCGGGGCCGAAGTTGTTCATGCCGTAATTCAGGACGACGGTGCGGGTGCCACGGTGGATGTCGCCGGCGTTCACTGCCCGGTCGATCCGCCCCAGGGCGCTGTGCGAGGTCATGCCGGAGCAGGACCAGTCGTTCACGGCCAGGCCGTGGCGCTGCTGCATCAGGCGTGGCCAGTTGTTCGGGGCCTGCAGGCAGTTGCCGGTGACGGGGTAGTTGTCCGGCACGAAACCGTCGATGCCGCGCAGCGTGTTGTAGTACTGGTCGGGGTTCGCCGCGTAGGAGTCGCCCATGATGACGACGTTGCCTGCGGGAGCTGCGGAGGCCGCCGGGGCGGCGACGACAGCACCTGCGCCGACGGACAACGCTGCGGCAACGGCCAGTGCGCCAGCCCGGATACGCCGGACGAATCGGTTGCGGTGATGCCGGTGTGTATGGCCCTTGGGGGTGGTCACGTCGTTGGTCCTCTCGAAACGCAGGCGGGGATCGGCCGCGCTGGTGTGTAACAGTGTGAAACAGTCTAAGGGATCCCAACGTTCCCGCGTGTGGTGTTGTTACTTTTGACTCCAAGATCACCAGGTCGCGTGGAAGAATCACTGTCATGATCGAGACTGCGGACGACACCACCACGGCCGACCAGGCATTGCGCCATCTGCGGACCGGAGGGTCACTGGTGTGGAAAGGGGACTTCCACAACGGTCGCCAACTGCTCAAGGCCGTGGACCGTCGGCTGACCCGGAAGGCTCAAAAGGCTCAGAAGGCTCAGAAGGCTCAGAAGAAGAAAACACCGGGGGACGCGGCGACATTGTTCCTCCGACAGCGTGCCGAGCGTGCCGAACGGGCCGATATCCTCGGTCGTATTCTCGTCGAACTGGGGGAGAATTACACTCTGGGCCTGCGCCGCGCCCCTGACGTCCGCGACGCGTGCCGTCACGCCTACGGTCAGGATGCCGACGGCGCTGACGGTCCGAGAACGGTGCCGTTCACCGAACTGCAGGGCGTGCTCGGCGCCTGGCAGTGGCACCAGCGGGGTGTCTGGATCGAGGAACTGGGGGAGCACATCTACCCGGACTACGGAGTCTTCTCGCCGACGCGCAGCGAGTACATCGGTCTGGTTGCCGGACTCGCCGACGAGGTGGCCGGACGGGAGGTCCTGGAGATCGGGACCGGTACCGGTGTTCTCGCCGCAGTACTGGCTCGTCATGGGGCGGTAGTGACGGCCACCGACGTCAGCACCCGTGCGGTGGTGTGTGCGCGGCGGAACCTCGACCGACTGGGATGTGCGGTGAATGTGGTCCAGGCGGATCTGTGGCCGGAAGGGCACCGGGCGGACGTGGTCGTGTTCAACCCGCCGTGGTTGCCGGGAACACCGACGTCGGATCTGGAGTTGGGGATCTATGACGCAGATTCCGGTGCACTACGGCGTTTTCTCGCAGGGCTGGCCGACCACCTGACTGACGGTGGCGAAGGGTGGCTGGTGCTCTCGGACCTTGCAGAACACCTGGGACTACGCACCCGGGAGCAGCTGGAACAGTGGTTCGCCGACGGCGGTCTGCGCGTCGTCGGACGGGAGGACACCGCTCCCCGCCACCCCAAGGTCCGTGACGCCGACGATCCGCTGCACGTCGCACGGTCCCGCGAGGTCACCTCGCTCTGGCGGCTGGCGGTCTAGCGCTTCCTGCGGTAGTAGACCTGCCGCCGCACCCGTGCGACGGTGTCTCCCTGTTCGTCGGTGACGTCGACCTCGAACCAGTGCAGGTACTTCGCGCCGTCGGCGGTGCGTTCCCGGATGAGGTCGTAGGTGGCGTCGTCGATGCGCATGTCGGCGGTGATGGTGCCGCGACCAGGTTTCACGAAGTCGATCTCGGCTTTGATGTCCCAGACGTTGTACTCCCGCCCGAGGCGTGCCATGGAGGCGAGCATGTAGAACGGGTCGGTCATGGACAGGATGGTGCCGCCGAATGCCGTGCCGACGGCATTCTTCGTCAACCGTCCGGGACGGTGGGTCACGACGACACGGGAGCCGTCGTCGGCGAAGTCCCTGATTTTCACGCCGGCACCCAGGAACGGTGGCCAGTACTGCATGAATCGTCGGAGCTGCTGGGGGGAGAAAGCCATGCTTCGTATGTACCACGATAAGCAACGAGTTTCCTATGTTTCGGTGATCTGGTGCAGAACATCCGGTGAACAGTCGGTACATCACGCTTCCGCGCCCAGCAGCAACCGTGACGGGGCATTACGGTCATCGGCGACAGCGAACCGACGTCCCAGGAGACTCATGCCCCGCCGCTCACGCCTCATCGCCACTCTCGCCACCCTGGCCGTTGCCACGGTCCCGCTCGCCGTCGCCGATGAGGCGACGGGGAGCATCTCCGGCAGTATCGGGACCCCGGAAGTCTCACCCGTGGACAATCTTCCGTCCACCTTCGACCTGCAGGCACACCGCGGCGGACGTGGTGAACACACCGAAGAGTCCCGGGCAGCGTTCGAGCACGCTCTCGATCTCGGGGTGACCACTCTGGAACTGGATATCCACCTGTCGCAGGACGGTGTCCCCGTCGTCTGGCACGACGCCTCCGTCCAGGCTGACAAGTGCACCGGCGACTACGTCGGTCAGGACGTCCACGACCTCACCTGGGAACAGCTGCAGACCCTGAACTGCGGCCTCGCACTGCCGGGCTACCCGGATGCCGTCCATGCCGCAGACAACAGGATGCTGCAGCTCGCGGACGTCTTCGACATCGCTGAACGTGACCCACAGGTCCACTTCAACATCGAAACCAAGATCGAGGCGGAGGCGCCGGAACGCTCCGCGGCACCCCGGGAGTACGTCGACGCCATCCTCGACGCGGCGCAGGACGCCGGGACCACCGACCGCATCGCCGTGCAGTCCTTTGACTGGTCATCTCTGCCGCTGGTGCGGGAGCGTGCTCCGCAGGTCCCGCTGATCGCACTGTGGGACGGGACCACGTGGAACGCGGACTCGCCTTATCTCGGGCCGATCGACTATGAGGAGGTCGGCGGGGATGTTCTTGAGGCTGCGCGGCGGTTGGGGGTCGAGGTGCTCAGCCCGGACTACAGTTACGAGGATCCCGATACGTTCATCGACCGTGCCCACGCCGCCGGTTTCCGCGTGGTGCCGTGGACGATCAACGAAGTCGCCGACATGGAGACGTACATCGACGCCGGTGCCGACGGCATCATCACCGACTACCCCACGCGGTTGACGGGGCTTCTCGAGGAACGGGGGATCGCCTTCCGGATCTGAGCCGCCCCAGATGCTCGCCGGGACCGGGGATGGTGCCGGGGCAACACAACATTGTCGAACCACGCGTGCGCCGATACAGGGAGCGGTACGCTCCTGTCCATGTTGAGTATCAAAACCAAATCTGTCGCTGCGCTGCTAGGCGCCGCTGCTGTCGCGGCAGTGGCGACAACGGCTCCGACAGCTGTCGCTGAGACACATTCGCCGTCCAACTTCGTCGACGCCTTCGTCGAGAGCTTCCACGACCCGCAGCGGTCGCCAGCAGGGGCCAATGACTGGGACTGCGTCCCCAGCAAAGAGCACCCGAACCCGGTCGTCCTCATCCATGGAACCTGGGAAAACGCCTACGACAACTGGTCCGGGCTGGCCCCGCAACTCGCCGACGACGGATACTGCGTCTTCGCCCCGAATTACGGTCGCGCCGAGATTGTCGACAAAGGCGGTGTCGGGACGGTCCTGCCGAATACCTTCGGCACGGGCGACATCGCCGCTTCCGCCGGTGAGATCGAGTCCTTCGTCGACCGCGTTCTCGAGACCACGGGTACCCGGGAGGTCGACCTGGTCGGTCACTCCCAGGGCGGCCTGCTTGCCCGCCAGTACCTGGCCTTCAACGGGGGAGCGGAGAAGGTCGACAAAGCCATCACACTGGGAGCGACTAATCACGGCACCACACTGTCCGGGCTGGCCAATCTCAACCGGTTCATCGGGGGCCTCGGGCTCGACCTGGATCCTGCCCTGGACTATGTCATCGGGGAGGCCGGGACCCAGCAGCAGTACGGATCACCTCTGCTCGCCAGGCTCAATGAAGGCGGCGACACGGTACCTGGCGTCGACTACACCGTGGTGGCCACGGAGTATGACGAGGTCACCACCCCGTACGACTCCACGTTCCTCACCGCCGGTGAGGGTGCGACGGTCAGCAATGTCACGGTCCAGGACGGCTGCGCACAGGACCACTCCGACCACATCTCCATGTCCTATTCGCCACGGGTCATTGACATCGTGCGCGACGCCCTGGATCCGGGCAGCGTCCCCGACAAACGCTGCACACCGAACTCGCCGATCATGGGTGGCGGGACCACGGAATTCACCGAGGGACTGACCGGTCCGTTCGGATGGTTGTCCGAGAATACGCGGCCACTGTAGAGGCCGACGGAACTATACTTTTCTAGAAAGTAACGCTCAATACAGAAAATGGGCGGACACTCACGCCCACAGGATGTATGTTGCACTACATGACCGCAAACAAAAGCATTTTCATCTCCGGAGGTGCCGCCGGCATCGGCCGTGAAGTGGCACTGAAGTTCCGTGACGCTGGCTGGACCGTGGGCGCCTACGACATCGACGAACAGGGGCTGGAACTGCTCAAGGAGCAGTACCCCGAGATCATCACCGGGCGCCTCGACGTCACCGACTACGAGTCCTGGGAGCAGGCCCTGGCCGACTTCACCTCCCACACCGGCGGGAAGCTCGATGTCCTCGACAACAACGCCGGCATCATCGGTGACCACGATGTCGCCGAGCAGGCCCCCGGCCTCATCGCCAAGCAGATCGAGATCAACTGCACCGGAATCACCTTCGGTGCCCGTGCCGCGTACCCGTACCTGAAGAACACCAAGGGCTCGCACATGGTGTCGATGGGGTCGGCGTCCGGCATCTACGGACAGCCGCACATCACCCCGTACTCCGCGTCGAAGTTCTACGTCCACGGCTTCACCCAGGCGATGAGCCTGGAGTGGCGCAAGGACAAGATCCGCGTGGTCAACATCATGCCGCTCTGGGTGAAGACGCAGCTGGCGGATGTCGAGGCCGCTTCCACCAAGCGACTCGGCGTGCGGATCAAGACCGAAGAGGTCGCCAACGCCGTGTGGAAGTCCGTGCACCCGCGGAACTGGCTGGAGCGCCAGCGCCAGGACTACTCCGTGTCCACCCCGGATCTGCTGATGCGATGGTCGGCGAAGTTCGCCCCCTCGCCGGTGGTGCGTCAGGTGAACAAGCTCATCGCCGGCTGACGTCCGGCACTGGAGGCATGACAACTGTCACGGGGAAACCGTGACGGTGGGGCGGGGTACGGGCTGCGGTCCCGCGGTTGAGTGGGGGTATGGACACCACAGGCACCGCAGCAGTACATACCGAGCGGCTCGGCAAGACGTTCCGGGGTACCGGTAACCGCCGGGTCGCCGCTCTGGATGATGTCGACCTCACCGTCGACCGGGGAGAGATCGTGGCCCTCCTCGGTCCCAACGGAGCAGGAAAAACCACCCTGATCGACCTCATCCTCGGCCTGACGAAACCTACGACGGGCACGGTCGCGGTCGTCGGAGGAACACCGCGGCAGGCGGTCACGGGCCAACGGGTCGGTGCTGTGATGCAGACCGGGGGACTGCTGCCCGACATGACCGTCGAGGCGACGGTGAAGATGATCGCCGCGACACTGACGAATCCGCGCCCCGTGGAGGAGGTGCTGGAGCACGCCAAGCTCACGGACATGCGCCGACAACGGGTGGGCCGGTGCTCCGGCGGTGAGCAGCAGCGGCTGCGCTTCGCCCTCGCCCTCCTCGGCGATCCCGAGTTGCTCATCCTCGACGAACCCACTGCGGGGATGGACCCCGCCAACCGGCACGAATTCTGGGAGTCGATGCGCGTCCAGGCCGACCGCGGGGTCACCGTCCTGTTCGCCACCCACTACCTGCAGGAGGCGCAGGACTTCGCCCGACGCATCGTTCTACTCGATGCGGGCGCGATCATCGCCGACGGTACTCCGGCCGAACTCCAGGACGGCGATGTTGTCGTCGAGTACGACCTGGACGGACACCACCGGGTGACCACCACCGCATCCGACGATCTCGCGCGCGACCTTCTTACCCGGGGAGCGACGAACCTGCGGATCTCCGCACAGACACTGGAAGACACCTTCATCCGGCTCACCAGCAACGGGAGTGAACAGTCATGACCACCACCCTGCACTTCGCCCTCCACGACCTGCGTCGCCTGTACCGCGACGGTGCGATGCTCTTCTTCTCGATGGGGCTACCGGTCCTGTTCTACCTTGTCTTCGGTCAGGCCATGGGTTTCGGTGATGAGCCCGTCGGGAAGGGGAACGTCTCCGCCTACATCATGATCGGCATGGCCCTTTACGCCGGCGTGACCGGTGCAGTCGCCGCCGCCGGGCAGATCGTCGTGGAGAGCACGACCGGGTGGGGACGCCAGCTCGCGCTCACCCCGTTGACCCACGGCCAGCTGCTGGCGTCGCGCCTGCTCGGCATCACGATCCGCTCGGTGCTGCCGGTGGCGGCCGTGTTCACCGTCGGAGCTGTGACCGGGGCATCGATGCCCGGCATGGCGTGGACGACGTCTTTCCTGCTGTGTGTCGTCGGCGCGATCCCCTTCGGCTTCTACGGGATGATGTGGTCACAGATGTGGCCGACGGAGAATTCGGTGAGTATCGCGGGGACCAGCATTGTTGTCCTGGCATTCCTCGGCAATCTCTTCATGCCTCTGCCGGAGACGATGATGACCGTCGGACGCTTCAGCCCGCTCTACGGGCCTGCATCCCTGGCGCGGTCGCCGTTGACCGAGGGCTACCAGTCGGTTTCGTACGACCCGGGCCTGGTCCATGACCCGCTATGGTGGGCTGTAGTGAATTTCCTGGCCTGGTCAGCGGTGTTCATCCTCATTGTCCTGGCACTGCACAACCGGGAGAAGGGTCGGCGATGAAGAATTTCGACGGTTCCTCCAGCCTGATGGCCTCCATCTGGCTGGTCGTTCTCGTCGTACCGGCGGTCGTACTGGTTGCGCTTGAGGGCGCCACGGTGCGCACCGTCGGCGGCATCGCCCTGCTCGCCTTGTTCAGTGGGGTCTACGCTGTCGCGTTCGGAATGATCGACCAGTGGCCGCACACGTTGACGATGCCGCGGCGTTACCTGTTCTGGTTCGGACTGCTCGCGCTGGTTGCGGTGGCCACCGCCGTAGTGATCGGCTCCCTCGCGGCGTTTCTCGTCCCGTTCTTCGTCGCCATGCTGGCGTTCCCTCTGCCACTGACTGTCAGCCTCCCGGCGATGACGGCGCTGGTTCTCGGATCGACGGGGCTGATCTACCTCACTGAGCCCGACGCGATGCCCGGCGCCCTGGGTGGCACACTCGTCTCGCCATTGATGGTGTATGCCGTGGCATTGGTGACCCGTCGCTACGAGGAGAAGGCGCACCTGGAGCACGAGCTCGCGATCGCCCGGGAACGCGAGTCCATCGCCGTCGACGTCCATGATCTCCTGGGCCATTCCCTCACGGTGGTGACCTTGAAGTCGGAGTTGGCGGGCCGGTTGGTCGACACCGATCCGGCCGCGGCGAAGAACGAACTCGAGCAGATCACCCGCCTGTCCCGGACGGCGCTGGCGGAGGTGCGTTCCACGGTGACCCGGATGCGCTCCCCGGACCTGGCCGGTGAGGTCGAGGCCGCGCGCCGGGCGTTGACCACCGCCGGTATCGAGGCCGTCCTCTCGCAGGAGGTGTCGGTCGCCGGGGTGAACGCCCACCTCTATTCGTGGGTGGTGCGTGAGGGCGTGACGAACGTGGTCCGGCACTCCCGGGCCCGACGGTGCGAAGTGACAATGACCGCTGACCGCGTTGAGGTCATCGATGACGGTGTCGGATGCGACGGTGCCTGGGGTAACGGGTTGACGGGGCTGGGTCGTCGGGTGGGGGACGCCGGCGGCACGCTGACGGTGACGGTGGGCCTCGGGGGACAGGGGACGCGTTTGTCGGTGTCCATGACGGGAGGTCCGCGATGATCCGAGTATTGATCGCCGATGACCAGGACCTGGTCCGTGGTGCCCTGGCGGCCCTGCTCGGCTCGGAGGCCGACATCGAGGTCGTCGCCGAGGTCGGGCGCGGTGACAAGGTCGTCGAGGCCGTCCGGGCGAACCGGGTGGACGTGGCGTTGCTGGACATCGAGATGCCGGGGATGACCGGGATCGAGGCGGCGGAGCAGCTCCAGGCGGCACGGGGTATGCCGTCCTGCAGGACGGTGATCGTCACGACCTTCGGACGCCCCGGCTACCTGCGCAAGGCACTGGCGGCCGGGGTCAGCGGATTCGTGGTGAAGGACACCCCGGCGTCGCAGTTGGCAGAGGCCGTGCGCCGCGTCCACCGCGGCCTGCGCGTGGTGGACCCGGCGTTGGCGGAGGAGTCACTGTTCACCCCGGACTCACCGTTGACCGGGCGCGAGGTCGAGGTCTGCCGTGCCGCCCGCGGTGGCACCGGCATCCGGGAGATCGCGGCGGAACTGCACCTGTCCCAGGGCACGGTCCGTAACCACCTGTCCTCGGTCATCGGGAAGACCGGGGCATCGAACCGCTTCGAGGCGGTGACCGTCGCGGATCAGAACGGCTGGCTGTGACGGGAGGCGACCGCCACAGACAGTATGGAGACCACGCAGACCGCGGCACCGACGATGAACACGGTGACGTAGCCGATAAGTGGTGCAACCAGCGCGATGACGAACGGCATGAAGAACCCCAGGTACGTCAGGGCGTAGAACACGGCGGTGAGGGATCCGAGTTCCCCCGGTGCGGCGATGCGCTGCACCTCCCGCAGCCCTGACACCATCATGATGCCGTAGGCGGTACCGAGGATCATCGCCGTCGGTACCAGGAACCACACCGCGTGGGTGGCGACCACGATGATCGCGGCGCCCATACCGATCACGGCCGTTGCCAGGGCGTACAGCGGTGGGGTGATGCGCGCCCCCATCGGCAGTCGTCCGGCCCAGGGTTGGACGAAAGTGCCGGTCAGCATCGCGACTCCGGCGATGAGGCCGGTGTAGGCCACCGGTGCGGACACGCCCGAGGCCACCAGTGGCGGAAGTACGGCGAAGGACGTTGTCGCCAGCCCGAACGCCCACGGCGCCCACAGTGCCACGGTGAACAGGAACCGGGGCGTGCGCGCCGACGGCGGGAACTGCAGGCGTGAGGCGGTCCGTCGTCCTGCTTCCGGGGTGCCCCAGACCAGTGGGGTCAGCAACAGGATCATCACCAGGTGGATGATCAGCGGAGTGGTGTCCGGCCCCGGCAGCCATTCCGCGACCGGTCCACTGACCAGTGGGCCTACGCCGAATCCGGCGGAGGTGGCCGCGGTCGCGCGTCGGGCGGCTGCACCGCCACTGCCGTCACTGCCCTCGGTCACCGCGGTGACCTCCTTGAGCCACGACGCTCCGGCGGCGAGCACCAGACCGACGGCGATGCCGGTGAGCATCCGTCCGATGCAGAGCAGGACGGGACCCCAAGCCGCGTCGACGCCGAGATGGGCTGCAAGGGTCACCACCGTCCCCACCGCCGAGAACAGCAGGGCGGGACGGACGACCGAGCGCCGTCCCCGCCTGTCGGACAATGGTCCACCGACCATCAGTGCCGGGATGAGACCCAGGACGTAGACGGCGAGGATGAAGTTCACCGGTGCCTGACCGAGCCCGTGTGTCTCGCGCATCACGGGCAGGAGTGGGGCGAAGAGGTTCGCGCCGTAGCAGACGGCGAACATGCCCAGGGCGATCCGAGCCCAGGCTGGAAGTGTCATGGCTCACACTCTGGCATAAGGTTCGGATACTTTCGGATACTTATGGTCCCGGGGTGGGGCTACGGGGGAGGGCTCAGTTCACCACGAGACCGGTCCGGGACGCGCCGCGGGCGCAGGCGTCCGGCAGACCGTCGAGTTCGCTGAGCTGCATGGACACCACGTCGACGTCCATGTTCTCGCCGACGTACACCGTGTCTTTGTCCGGCAGCGTCACCGACGGGCGACCACCCTGGGTGACGTACTCGGAGTCCACGGGCAGGACCAGCGGGCGCGGCGTGTTGTCGCCGCCGCGGTTGCCGAACTCCTTGAGCGCGAAGCACGAGCCCGGTCCGACGACGAGCGTGCCGGAGGTTCCGTAGGTCTCACCCTCCGGGGTGTCCTCGGTGGTGATCGCGGTCGGTCCACTACCCGAGGTCGAGACGGTGATGTGGCCCTCGGGAACGTCGGTTTCAGAGGTCTCGCTGGCGTCCGTGGTCACCGTCTCAGTCACGGTCTCCGGGGCAACGGTGCCGGTGGTGGTGTCAGCGGTGTCAGCGGTGTCACTGTCATCGCTGCAGGCACTGAGAGTTCCGAGGGTGAGGACGGCAGCCAGGGCGGTTGTGACGGCGGCGCGGCGTCGGTTCATGGTTGTTCTCTCTCCACGTCGAGGTACGTTCAGGTATCTCCAGGTCTACCAGGTCATGCCACACCACTTTCTCAGGGCACCAGGGTCCTGATCCACGCACGCGTGTCCGCAGGGTCGATGACGTCATCGAGTTCGAAGGTCATCGCCGCGTTGACGGCCCGTCCCTTCGCGTAGGCGTCGTCGAGCAGCGAGGTGAAGAGCGCGTCCCGGTCAGCTCCGTCCACCGCGGCGAGTTCTCTGCGGTAGCCCAGGCGGACGGCACCCTCCAGCCCCATGGCACCCAGTTCACCGGTCGGCCAGGCGACAGTGAACTGCGACGCACGGAAGGACCCGGCGGCCATGGCCATGGCACCCAGTCCGTAGGCCTTGCGCAGGATGACCGTCCCGGTCGGCACGGTCAGCTTCGCGCCGGTCACGAACATCCGGCCGAAGCGTCGGACGGTCGCCTCCTTCTCCGACTCCGGTCCGACCATGAACCCGGGGGTGTCGCAGAATGATACGACGGGCAGGCGGTGGGACTCACAGAGGGTCAGGAAGTCGCTGAACTTGTCGGAGGCGGCGGCGTCGATCGCGCCGCCGAGGGAGCCGGCGGCATTCGCCACGACACCGTACGGCTGCCCTTCGACCCGGATCAGGGCGGTCATGGCACCAGTTGCATAGTCGGGGCGCAGTTCGAGCACGGAGCCCACGTCGGCGACGGCGTCGATGGCCGCGCGCATGTCATAGGCACGCAGTCGGTCCTCGGGGACGACATGCCGGGCCAGGCGCGGATCCGGTGCCTCCCAGTCATCCGTCCGACTGCCGGTCTGCGAGGTGCCGAAGTAGGAGAGGTACTGCCGGGCCAGGGTGACGGCGTGTGCCTCGTCGTCGGCGGGCAGGTGGATGACACCGTTACGCCGCTGAATGTCCACCGGGCCGATGTCCTCAGGGCGATGCGCGCCGAGGCCACCGCCCTCGATCATCGCCGGGCCACCCATCCCGATGTTCGCGTCCGGAGTGGCGATGATCGTGTCGCACACCCCGGCCAGGGCGGCGTTGCCGGCGAAGCACCGACCGGAGACGACCGCGATCAGCGGCACCTGCCCGTTCAGGGACGCCAGGGAGCGGAACGTGCCGACGTCGAGTCCGACTCCGACGACATCCGTGTCGCCGGGACGCCCCCCGCCGCCCTCGGCGAACAGTACGACAGGCAGGCCGCGCCGGGTCGCGACATCGATGAGGCGGTCGGCCTTGGCGTGGTTGCGCATGCCCTGTGTTCCGGCGAGCACGGTGTAGTCGTAGGAGAGTACCGCCGTCTCGCGGCCGTCGATGGTGGCGACACCGGTGACCATGCCGTCGGCGGGGGTGTTGGCGATGAGGTCCTCTTCGCTGCGCCGGGAGGACTGGGCCGCCACAGCCAGGGCACCGTACTCGACGAAACTGCCCTCGTCGACGAGATCGTCGATGTTCTCGCGCGCACTGCGGCGGTGGCGTCTGTGGAGCTTCGCCATCGCCTCGGGACGCGCCTCGTCGAGGATGCGGGCGTGGCGGTCCTGGATCAGACTGAGGTCGTTGCGGGTGGCGTCGAGATCGACGGTCTCGGCGGCGGTGGCGTCGGCACCAGACGTCTCGGCACGCAGGACGGCGACGGGGTCCCCGGCCGTGACGGTGTCACCGGCGGAGACGAGGATGCGGGAGACCGTCACGTCCTGGCCCGCGGTGACACCGTGGTGCATCTTCATCGCCTCGAGCAGGAGGACCTCCGCATCGGCGGCCACGACGGTTCCCTCGTCCACGGCCTGGACGACGACACCGGTCATCGGTGCGTCGAGGGTGATCTCGCCGGGCTCCAGGTCCGGGACCGCGGCTGACGGGACAGCGGTGTCGTCCGGAATGGATGCGGTACCGGCAGGGTACGCTGCGGCGGTCTCGGCCAGGTCGGGGAGACGTCGGGCCAGGTAGGACGTCGGGACGGCGCCGGCACGGAACTCGTCGTCGTCGAGCACGGCGCGCAGGAAGGCTGCGTTGGTGGCGACGCCGTCGACGGTGAACTCGGCCAAGGCGTCGGCGGTCTTGCGTGCCGCGGTGTCCAGCCCGCCGGTACGGGTGTGGGCGATGACCTTCGCCAGCAGCGAGTCGTAGCGGGGGCTCGGGGTGAGGCCGGTGCGGCCGAAGGTGTCGACCCGGATGCCCGGCCCGGCGGGTGGGGAGAACAGGCGCAGAGTGCCGGAGGACGGCGCGGTGGAACCGTCCGTCGACATGGTCTCCATGTTCACCCGCGCCTGAATCGCAGTACCGACGGCGGCGGCGGGGGACCCGGTCACCGTGGTGCCGGTGGCGGTGACACCGTCCGGTAGATCGAGGTCGTCGGTGGCGGTGCCCAGGGCGATGAGGAGTTGGAGCGCCACGAGATCGGTTCCGGTGGTTTCCTCGGTGACGGTGTGCTCGACCTGCAGACGAGGGTTCATCTCCAGGAACACCACGCGGTCGCCGGCAACGAGAAACTCGACGGTCCCTGCGCCGCGGTAGTCCACGGCGGCACCGAGACGGACAGCTGCCTCGTGCACCGTCGTGCGCACCGCATCATCCAGCAACGGGGCGGGGGCGATCTCAAGGAGTTTCTGGTGGCGACGCTGCACCGAACAGTCCCGGTCGCCGAGCGCGCGGACGACCGTGGCGCCGGACCGGTCGGCGCCACCGATGATCTGGACCTCGATGTGACGGGAATCGAGCAGGAGCTCTTCGGCGAAGACCGACCCGTCGCCGAAACCGGCCTCGGCTTCCGCGGCACAGGCGGAGAACGCGGCGGCGACAGCGTCCGGGTCGATGGCTCCACCGTCGGCATGGAGCTCGCGCATACCGCGGCCGCCACCGCCGGCGAGTGCCTTGATCATGACACCGTCGCGTCCCTCGGCGAAGTCGAGCACCTCGTCGAGACTGCACGGCCCGCTGGTCGCGGGCAGGACGGGGACGGACGCGGACTCGGCGAGCTGACGGGCAGCCGACTTGTCACCACAGTTGTCGAGGACCTCGGCGGAGGGGCCGACGAGAATGAGTCCGGCGCGGTCGCAGGCCCGGGCGAATTCCGGATCCTCGCTGAGGAACCCGTACCCCGGATGCACCAGCACCCGGTCGCGGCCGTGCGCGACCCCGGCTGCGACCCCTGTTGCGACGATGGCGTCGCGGTCGAGATAGGCGCGCGGCCCCGCCCCGTCCAGCGCGACGGCGTCATCGGCGGCGGTGACGTGCGGGGCGGCAGCGTCGTCCTGCGCGTAGACGGCGAGGGTCCGCAGCCCGAGCTCCCGGGCGGTACGGATGATGCGCAGGGCGATCTCACCCCGGTTGGCGACGAGAACGGTGGTGCTCACCAGTGGTTCCCCTCGGTCTCGAACAGGTCGCCCTTGCGGATCTTTCCGGTGGCCGTCATCGGCATCTCGTCGATGATCGTCACCACCGGGACCTTGTACCCGGCCATGTTCAGCTTCGCCCAGGCGTGCAGGGCCTCCTCGCCGGCGGTGCCGTGCTCGGTGTCCGCGTCCTCCGTGAGCGTGACGAACGCAGCTGCGACCTGTCCCTTCTCCGGATGGGAGCGGGGGACCACGGCGGCGGTGTCGATGTCGGGGTGCAGCCGAAGAATCGCCTCGACCTCGGCGGGGAACACCGACATGCCGTTGGTCTTGATCATCTCCTTGTTGCGGGCACGGTAGTGCAGTGTGCCGCCCTCGTCGACGCTGCCGATGTCGCCGGTGCGCAACCACCCGTCGATGAAGGCCTTCTCCGTGGCCTCCGGATTGTTGTAGTAGCAGGTCAGGATGGACGGGCTGCGCAGGATGATCTCGCCGGTCTCCCCGAGCGGGACGGGGCGGCACTCCTCGTCGACGATAAGGATGTCGGTGCCGGGGAGGGGCATGCCGCAGAAGATCGGTTCGCTGTGCAGGTCGGCGTCATCGTCCTGGAAGCCGAGGGTGAAGGTGTCCAGGGTGTGGGTCTCCGTCATGCCGTAGGACGCCTCGCGCAAGGTCTGGCCGGCGGCGTCCCTCCACCGCTTCCGGATCTCCGGGTTGAGCTTGGTGACGAACGAAATGCCGAGCACGTTGACCAGGCTGCTGACCTTGTCCCGGTCGAACTGCGGGTGATCGAGCAGTTCCAGGGCATTGTCGACCATGCCGGTCAGGTCCGTCGCCCGGTGCCGGTCCACCGCATCCAGCACCGCCGTGGCGTCCCAGCGGGTGAACAGGATCGACGTACCACCGTTGACCAGGGGGAGCAGGATGCCGAGATCTTCGCCGGCGATCCAGAAAATCGGGAGGAAGGCGATGGCGCGCATCGGGTGCTCGCCGACCTGGCGTCCCGTGCCGACGGTTCCCGATGCCGCGGTGTAGAGCATGTGACCCTGGGTGTGTTCGCACCCCTTGGGCAGGCCGGTGGTGCCGCCGGTGTAGTTGAGTGCGGCGAGTGCGTCCGGGTCGCTCGGACGGCGCGGGGCGGGCTCGGCAGACTGGATCTCGGCCCAGTCCGTGTTGGCTCCGGGGGTGAGCGGGAAGGGCGGGGCGACAGGAGGCGTGTCGGTCAGCATGTCGCTGAGTCCGGTGGTTGCCACACACCGGAGACTGGTGTCTGGCCGGATGCTTTCGACGAGATCCGCCGCCTTGACGTCCGTGAGCAGGACGGTCACTCCGGCGTCGTTGAGTTCGTGGCGGAGTTCGTGCTCGCGGAACAGTGGGTTGATCGGCACGTGCACGGCACCGACCTTGAAGATGCCGAGCATCGCGATATTGAACTGGGGGCAGTTCGGCAGGTGCACACCGACCCGGTCACCGGGTTGGACGCCCTGGTTCAGCAGCCAGCCGGCGACACGGTCGCTGAGCTGGTCGTACTCCGCGTAGCTGACCGTCCTGCCGTAGAAGATGATCGCGGGTTCGTCGGGGCGGGTGGCGGCCCAGTGCCACAGGTACTCGACGATGCCGTCGGTCCCGGCGGGGTAGACCACGGTGCGGGGGACCTGCGCCGGCCAGTTCTTTTCCTGAACTGCGCGGACCCTGGTGATGGCGGCGTCGAAGGTGGTGGCGGTGGTGTCGGTCATTGGGGGAGCTCCTCGGTGTGGTGGTGTGGGATGCCCAGCAGGCGGAGGTACATTGCTGTCACGTCGGCGACGACCCGCTCGCGTTGACCCGGGTCAGTGATGACGACGTCGGCGTAGGCCGCCACCATGCCGCCTGCCGCCCGGGCGATGGCGTCGGGAGGAGCGGCCGGGTCGGCGCGACCGACGGCCACGAGCCGCTCGATGTAGCGGGCGGTGCGGCGTAGTGACCTGTTCTGCGTCTCGACGTACAGCGCCCTCATGTCGGGGTCGGCGAGTGCCTGGTGTTCCAGGACGGTGAGGAACGCCAGGTTGTCGGTGTAGGCGTCGAGGTAGGCCCCGATGGTTGCCAGGGCGATGCCCGCGTCGTCGTCGCCGTCGAGGTCGCTGAGGTCCTGGGCAGCGAGAAAACGGTCGCGGACCTCGTGGGCGAGCACAGAGAAGACGTCTTTCTTCGAGGAGAAGTAGACGTAGAAGGTGGCGCGGCTGACCCCGGCTGCGGTGGTGATGTCGTTGACGGTCATGCGCGTGTAACCGCAGTCCGAGACGACGGCCCGGGCGGCATCGAGCAGCGCTTTCCGGGTGGCGCTGTCCTGCCGGCTCTTTTCGGTGCGGACCGACCATTCCTTGGCCTGCGGTGTGTCCATCGTCACATCATTGGTGACGTTGACGTCAATGTCAATAGGTTGGGCAGACTACGGTCCAGGGTGGGGTGCGCAGGGGCACGCTGGAGTGCCAGAGCATGCCGACGTGGCTTGGGCCCCGGGGCAATGTTGGTTTTTCGCCGTTTGACCACCCTGGGGTGTCCGTCCCGGGAGAGGGGTGGGCGAGGGCGCGGGAGAGGGGCCAGTGAGGTGGGTGACCGGCGAGACGGCGGGGAGTGGCGGAGAGTGGCGTCAGGTTGCTCGAGGAGGGGGAGTGCCACTTGTTCTGGGCAGTTCGCGTTCGAGTCTCCATCATTATTGATAATGAAAGGCTACGACGGTCTCACCCGCGCAGGACGGTGTAGGGCGCCGCGGGTCACACCCCCAGCAACCGGCGCAGCACCTGCACCACGCCGTCCTCGGTGTTGGCCGGAGCGGTGTAGTTCGCTGCGGCGGTGATGCCGGGGTGCGCATTGGCCATGGCGAAGGACAGATCGCCTTCGCCGATCATCTCCAGGTCATTGAGGTAGTCGCCGAACACGGCAGTGTCCGCCGGTGAGGCGCCCAGTTCTTTCTGCAGGTCACGCAGGGCGGCTCCCTTGTTGGCGTCCGTACGCATGATGTCGATCCAGTTCGCCCCGGAGATCACGACCGCATTGTTGTTCTCCACCTCGGGGGAAGCAGCATCCTCACCGGTGAACAGGCCCGGGGCAGCGTCCTCGGCGGAACCGAAGCAGAACACGGCGACCTTCACCACCGGAGCATCCACCGTGGTGAGGTCGTCGATCTGCTCGAGGGAGTGGTAGTACTTCGCGGCCTCGTCGAGGAACTCGTGGTCGGTACTCTCCACGTAGGCGACCTCAGGCGTGCAGATGACCAGGCCGAGGCGGCGATCGGTACCACGCACCGCGGAGATGCACTGCTGCACCGTGTCGTCGGACAGGGGAGAGGTGGCGACAACCTCGTCATCGTGGACGACGACGGTCCCGTTCTCCGCGAGATAGGTCCGGATCCCGTGGTCGCCGAACATGTCGTGCAGGGTGGCGTGCTGACGCCCGGAGGCCGGCACCACGACGATGTCGCGGTCCTGCATCACCGGCAGCAGATCCCAGAATCCGTCGGGGACGCTACCGTCCGCCCGGAGCAGGGTGCCGTCCATGTCGAGGACCACGAGGCCGAGGTCAGGGGTGGGGGTGAGGTCACGCCAGGACGTGGAGGTGGTCGGGGCTGTCGGGGTATCCGTCATGCCCCCATGGTTTCACATGAAACACCCGAGCCGTCGGAGCCGTCAGTCTCAGAGCTGCTCCGGGGTGTCCGGCGACTCGCGCCGCGCGGCCGCCCCCAGCGCGGTACGGAATGCACGCACACCCGGATGGCCGGTATAACCGTCGCGCACGGCGGTGAACAGCTGGCGGTGCGGGGAGCCCGGCATCGCCAACGCCTGGGTGTGGTCGAGGTGTGGGCCGGCCAGCATCGCCGGGATCACCGTAACCCCGTGCCCGGTGCGTGCCATGTGTGCACGCAGGATCGGGTCGGTGGTCTCGCACTTCACCCGGGGTTCCACGCCGGCCTCACGCAGGACGGTCCGCTCCCACCGACCCTGCGGCATCGTCGCCGGCTCCAGGATCCATGGGGCGTCCGCCAGGTCGGCCAGCCCGTCCAGCTCCTCGGCCGGTACCGCCCACTGACCGGTTGTGGGCAGTACCAGCAGCATCGGGTCGGCGAAGAGCTCCTCGCGGTGCAGTCCGGGACGCACCGGCTCCGGCTGTCCGGGGAACTCATCGCCGATGACCACGTCGTAGGAGTGCGCGGCGAGCCCTTCGAAGGCCTCGCCGACCTCGCGGTGGTAGACCTCCACGTTCAACCCCGGATGTCGTTTCTCCAGCATCGTCAGCGCCGTCGGCAGAATCGTCGCCAACGCGGACTGGAAGCTGGTCACCCGCAGAGTGCCTTCCGCGCCGGAGCGTGATGAGGCGAGCTCGGCCTCAGCTGTGTCCAGGATCGTCAAGACCTCATCGGTGCGCGCCACGAGTCGGAGGGCAGCCTCGGTGAGCCGTACCCCGCGTCCCACCGTCTCCAGCAAGGGAACACCGGCCTCGCGCTCCAGCTGGCTGAGCTGGTGGGACACCGCGGACGGGGAGTAGTGCAGTTCACGGGCGACGGCGGCCAGGGTGCCGCGCTGGTGCACTTCACGCAGCAGGGTCAGACGATGAATGTTCAGCACAGTTCACCATTATCGTTCATATCCCTGAGATAGACGAACCAATGCCGTGGGCCCCACAATGAGAGCCATGAGCATCACCCGTTCCTCCTCCCTCGTCCTGGCGTCCTGCGCATCCCTGCAGTTCGGCGCGGCGACCGCCGTCGGTCTCTTCGATACCCTCGGGACCTGGGGCGTCACTTTTCTTCGTCTGACCATCGCCGGTACCCTGCTACTGCTGATTGCACGACCGGCACTGCGCTCCTGGTCCCGGGGCGACTGGCGCGCCGTTGTCTTCTTTGCCGTGATGATGGCCGCGATGAACGGGTTCTTCTACGCATCCCTGGACCGCATCCCGATGAGTGCGGCGGTGGCCATCGAGTTCATCGGCCCGCTCGTCTACGCGGGTCTGACGTCGCGACGCCGCGGTGACCTGGTCTGGGTCGGACTCGCTGCCGCCGGCATGGCCGTCCTCGGTCTCGAAGCACTGTCCGACGCTGCCCTCGACCCTGTCGGTATGCTGCTGGCGCTGATCGCCGGGGTGTTCTGGGTCGGCTACATCGTCGGCTCCGCCGCCGTGGGACGCCGCATCGCGGGCACTGGCGGTCTGGCCGTGGCCATGCTGCTCGGCGGGCTCATGCTCGCACCCGTCGGACGTACCGCCGTCGACGGCGTTACCGCTGACCCGTGGCTGCTGATCCCTGCGGTGGTCACCGCGTTGATGGCCTCGGTGATCCCGTACTCACTGGAACTCGCGGCGCTGCGTCGCCTGCCGGCTGCCGTGTTCAGCGTCCTGATCAGCCTGGAACCCGCATTCGCCGCACTCGCCGGGTTCGTCCTGCTCAACCAGGAGATGACGGCGATGCGTGGCGTGACCATCGTGCTGGTGATCACCGCCTCGGTCGGTGTCACCTGGTCGGCGCACCAACGCTCTGTCCGGCCACCGCGGGAAGAGCGCGTGCGACGTCCACTGCTGCGTCGTCGAACACCATCTCCTCAGTGAGGTCGCCGCGGGACAGCTCCGGCCATTCGCGCAGGTAGTCCTGGCGGTACAACCACGGAGACCGGTCGCCCTGCCGGGGCGTGATGTGCTCCGAGCGTTTGATGTAGCCCGCCTCGAATTCCAGCAGCGGTCGCCGTCCCACGTCATCGCCGGGGACCACGGGGGCGGCAACTGTCTCGCCACGGTTGACCATGTGGTGCCACAACCGCACCATGTACCGCGCCGTGAGGTCCGCCCGGGTCGTCCAGGACTGGTTGAGGTAACCGACGGTGAAGCTGAGGTTGGGGAGTCCGGACACCAGGACCCCGCGGTAGGCCACGGTCTGTGCCGGATCGATGCTGCGCCCGTCGACGGCGACCTCTGCACCGCCGAACAACTGCAGCTGCAGACCGGTCGCTGCGATCACTGTGTCCGCCTCCAGAACGGTGCCGTCCGACAGTCGCACTCCCTCCGGGACGAGGCGGTCGATGGTCGCTGTGACCACCTTCGCGCCCTTGTCCCGGATTGCCGCGAAGATGTCTCCGCCCGGTGCCTTGCACACGCGCTGGTCCCACGGCTTGTATGGCGGGGTGAAGTCCCGCTTGATCTGCGTGGGTGTCAGCCACCGCAGCTGCAGTGCATGCAGGAAACCGCTGAACAGGAACGGTGTTCCCTTGGCGAGGTACCACTGGACCATGTCGCGGGTGATGTGATTGACCCGCGCGACCTTGTGGGCGGCCCGCTTGTTCGGGATCAGGGTCGTCCAGATCGTCGAAATGGTGTCGAACCGGGGCAATGCGGCGACCCATGTGGGGGTCCGCTGCAGCATCGTGACATCCGCACCGTCCTCCGCCAGCGCCGGGAGTAAGGTGACCGCGGTGGCGCCGGAACCGATGATCACGATTTTCCGCCCGGCGACGTCCCGCTGCTCGTCCGGATGCCACTGCTGCGCATGGATCAGCTGACCCTCGTAATCCTCCTGGCCGTCGAAGTACGGCTGGAACCCGGCCCGGTGGTCGTAGTAGCCGCACGCCATGTGGAGCCGCCGCGTGCGGGTGACGGTCTCGGCACCGGCATCATCGGCAGCATCCGGACGGTCATCGGGCCCGTGGCGCCACGCACGGACCGTGGTGACCTCCCAGTGGGGCCCGTGGGCGTCGGCGTTGGCACCGGTGGTGACGAAGTTGATCCGCTTGACCCAGGTGCTCAACCGGATACGTTGCAGGATCCCGTCCTCCCGGGCAGCCTCGCGCAGGTACTCCTTGATGCGTGCCCCGTCGCCGAGGGTGCCCTTGTGCGGCCAGGGCTTGTAGGGCAGCGCGAAACTGGCCATGTCGGAGTCGGAGCGGATCCCGGGGTAGGTGAAGGTGTTCCACGTGCCGCCGAGGTCATCGTTGGAGTCGACGATTTCCCAGCTCCAGCCGGGGAACTCCGAGACGATGTGGTGGGCGAGGTCAATGCCGGCGATCCCGGCACCGACGATCAACAGGTCGAGGACGCGGTCGGTGGTGGTGTCGTTCGCGGTGGTCATGGTCGTCACAATACTGACTAGGTATTGATTCCGGAACAAAATGTACAAACTGTCACGGGCTACCCGGTCTCCCCGTCCTCCCTTTGTCCTTCGCTGTGTCGGACAGACGTGTGGGGGTGGTCGTGGCCCTGAAAACCAACCAGGCGTTGTCGTCCGGCAACAGCGCGCACAGAAGAACCCCCGGGCCAGGGGCCCGGGGGTCAGTCAGTGAAGCTCAGTGGAGCTTAGAGACGGTGCTTGCCGCCGTCGTCCTCGGGGTCGTCGGCGTTGCCGTCGGTCTTCTCCGCCTTGTCGGCAGCTTTCGGGGCGCCGGGGGCACCGGGTGCGGCAGGAGCGTTCTTCTTGGCGCCCTGCTTGGCCTCCTTCTTCGCCTCGGCGGCCTTGTCCTGAGCCTTGTCCTTCACCTCAGCCGCCTTCTCTTTGGCCTCCTCAGCCTTGTCGGCGGCTTTGTCAGCGATGTCCTCGGCCTTCTCCTCAGCCTTGGCTGCCGCGGCCTTCGGCTTCGCGGCGGCGCCGGTGGCGGGAGTACCGTTCGTGCGCGGGGACTTCGCCGGGGCGGCGGAACCGCTGCCCTTGGCCTTCTGCGCGACGAAAGCCACAGCGGCGGCGATGATGGCGAGCAACAGGACGTTACGTCCCGTGTGCTTCTTCTTGTTCGTCTTCGCTGCCTTCTTCAGCTCCTTCGCGCGGACCTTCTCGGCCTTCTTGGTCGCGGTCTTCTTGATCTTGCGCTGTGAACGCGACAACTGCTTGTTGGCGGTCTTCGCGTTCTTCTGGGCGAACTTCCTGGCCTTCTTCGCCTGCTTGGCGGCCTTCCTCTTGCCCTTGGCGCCTTCCTTCTTGGCGGTGTCGCCGACCTCGGAAGCGACCTCAGACGCCTGGGACCAGGCGCTCTCGAGGGACTTGCGTGCGGAGGAGCTGGCCTTGTCCGCCTTCTTCTTCGCGGCCTGGATGTCCTTGCCGTACTTCTTCTTCAGGTTCTTCTTGCTCTTCTTGGCCGACTTTCCGGCGTCCTTACCCGCCTGCCGACCGGCTTCTACACCGGTAGCGGCGAGGGCTGCACCAGCCTTGCCGACCTGGGAGGCGCGGTCCCGGGCATCGTCGATCGCATCGCTGACGGCGTCGGACTCGAGGAAGGCAGAGCCGCGCTCCTGAGCCTGCGACAACAGCTCGCCCCCGCGCTCAGCCGCCGTGCGCCCCCAGCGGGTGACGGTGTCGGAGAGATCCGCGTCCGGAGCCTGGCGAACCTGATCGGCCAGGGCGTTTGCGCGGTCCCCGGCGGCGGAGGTGACGGCCGAGAGCTGCTTCTCCACGAAATCGCGGGGGCTCTCCTTCTTACCGGCGGCCTTCTTGGCCACCTTGTGCTGACGCTTCAGAGCCTTCGCCTGGGTCTTGTCGGCCTTCGCGCGGCGCTTCTCAGCCTTCGAGGAGATCTTGTCGGCCTTCTTGGTGGCCTTCGACGCCTTCTTGCTGAGCTTCTCGGCCTTGCTGTCCTTCAGAGTCTCCAGAGTATTCTCGGCCTCCTGTACGGCCTGGTCGAGACCCTGCGTGGTGTCATTCTTGATGGCGTTGCTCACCGTATTTCCTTTCGAGGCGGTACTTTTGTCAGACGTCGTGGGAGCCGTGGAAGGCCGCGGTCGGGCTGCCCGGTCCTCGGCGAGGAGCTGTTCAACGATCAGCCGCTGGTGGCCCGGCGCCGAGGACAGGTCCCGTGAAGCTCCCGTGTTGTCGGCTGTGGGGCGGAGAGCGTAGAGACCGGAGAGGTCACGGACGTCTCCTTTCCTGCGTTTGCTGCCGCCGCCGAGGACCGACGAGACCTGCCGTGCGGCACGTAACGCGGTGAATGCGGTGTTCGGGTCCATGGACCGTGCGTCTCCTTCTCATTCTCGGCGGCCGACCTGCGGGAGCCGCGGGACCCGCGCGGTTGGCGGATCGGTCGGTTGTCTGTCACTTCTCTAACGGTTCTTCTGTCGACACAAAATGGGTCGTCATCCAACGATAACCAAATCTGCGTCCGAGGGTAGTCGGAATCGGACGATCAGGGGTGTCGGACCGCTGTCCGGTAGCCTTGCCCCCATGACTGTTCAGAAAACCGCGACAGCGACCCTGCACACCAACCACGGCGACATCGCCATCGACCTCTTCGGTGACCACTCGCCGGCCACCGTGAACAACTTCGTCGGCCTGGCCACCGGCGACAAGGAGAAGGCCCCCTACACCACGGAGAACGCCTCGGGCACTACGGAAGGACCGTTCTTCGACGGTGCGATCTTCCATCGCATCATCGACGGCTTCATGGTCCAGGGCGGCGACCCGACCGGCACCGGCCGTGGTGGCCCGGGCTATGAGTTCGCCAACGAGAACCACCCGGAACTGCAGTTCGACCGTCCCTTCCTCGTGGCCATGGCGAACGCCGGCCGCGACACCAACGGTTCCCAGTTCTTTATCACCGTCGGTGCACACCCGCACCTCAACGGCGGGTACACCATCTTCGGCGAGGTCACCGACAAGGAGTCCCAGAAGGTCGTCGCCAAGATCTCCCGTGTGTCGACCAAGCAGATGGACCGTCCCGACGAGGACGTCGTCATCGAGTCCGTGGACGTGGCCTGATCATCAGGCGTTTCTTCGCTGGGGCTCCGGCCACGGCGAGTCTGATCGTGGCCTGCCTGGTGGCCTACGTTGTCACCGGGATAGACAGCGGGAGCCTGGCCCGGCCCGCGTCAGCGCCAGGGGTGGCCTGGGACCTGATGGTCGACCCAGTCGCCGTTACCGGCGACGGACAGTGGTGGCGACTTGTCACTGGGGCGTTCGTCCACCTCGACCCCGGTCATCTTCTGATGAACATGCTGCTCATCGGACTGATCGGACGCGAGCTGGAACGGGCCTACGGGACGTTCGCCATGGTGGTGTCCATGGTCCTCTGTGCCGTCGGCGGCGGGCTTGCGGTGATGTGGCTGCAGCCTGACAGTGTTGTCGGCGGGGCATCGACCATCGGTTATGGCATGTTCGCCATGCTCGTCGGACTCTCCCTCGAGCGGCGGACGGACGTCCGGGCACCACTGGTGCTCATCGTGATCAATCTGCTGTATTCAGTCACCGCCGGTGGGGTGTCCCTGCCCGGTCACCTCGGCGGTCTCGCCGCCGGTGCGGTGATCGCCGTCGTGCTGACCGCGACCCGTCGGCGGCGTACTACTTCCATCCCATGGTCATCAACAGACCCACGATGAAGAGCCCGAAGCCGATCAGGTAGTTCCAGGCGTTCAGGTCCGCCATGAACGGGATGTTCGGTCCAGCGATGTAGTTGACGACCAGCCAGGCCAATCCCAGCAGCATGAGACCGAGCATGAGCACGATGTACCAACGCGGCGTACCGGTCGCATTGAGCTTGACCGGTGTGCGGCGGTCGGCGGCGGATGCGCCGACGGAGGTGGCGGAGTTGTCCTCCGGCGAATCGGAGATCCGAGACTTCGGCATGTATATCCCTCACTGACATGGTGACGTGTTCGAACTGAACCAACCCTACCAGCACGAACTGCCGTTTCCTCTACGGGATAGGATGTGCGGTATGCACATCCTCGTCATCGACAACTACGACAGTTTCGTCTATAACCTCGTGCAGTACCTCGGGGAACTCGGCGAGGACTGCACTGTGTGGCGTAATGACGCGGCGGAGCTCGGTTCCACCGGTGAGGACCTGGTCAGCGCGCTGGCGGGCTTTGACGCCGTGCTGATCTCCCCGGGGCCGGGCGACCCGACGTCGGCGGGACGCACCCTCGACGTTATCGCGCACTGTGCCGCCTACCGTGTGCCGCTACTGGGTGTCTGCCTCGGGCACCAGGCACTGGCACAGCACTTCGGCGCCGACGTGGTCCGTGCCGACGAGATCTTCCACGGTAAGACCAGTCCCGTCACCCACGACGGGACGGGTGTCCTTGCCGGGATCCCCAGTCCGTTCACCGTCGCGCGGTACCACTCCCTGACGGTGGATCCGGTGACGGTCCCCGCCGAGCTCATTGTCACGGGCCGGGTGGCATCCGGGATGATCATGGCGATGCGCCACGAGACCCTCCCACTCCATTCGGTGCAGTTTCACCCCGAGTCGGTGATGACCGGGAACGGCCACCGCATTCTGGCGAACTGGCTCGGCGATGCCGGACGACCTGTTGACGAGGCTGAACTTTCTCGATTGGCGGAGCGGCATGCTGCGACATTGGCGGGGGCGACCGCAGTCGCGGGCTGAATAATCGATTATATGGAATCTATGTGATTTTTAAGCGAAAAATAGTACAGTAGATCCTGTTGCGCCGAGGTCGTAGCGAGTCGGTGCGGAAACAGGAGGATCTATCGTGGAAGAGCACAGGGAAGTGCCCACACAAGAGCGAGGGAAAGTGGTCGGGTCGGCCGCCGAGGCGGTGATCGACGTCGCCGCGGGTTCGAGGCTGGCCGTCGGTGGTTTCGGTCTGGTCGGGGTCCCCGACAGGTTGATCGCCGCACTGGTCGACACCGGTGTCGGTGAGTTGGAGGTGTTCTCCAACAACTGCGGGGTCGATGATTGGGGCCTAGGGCTCCTGCTTGCGCAGCACCGGATCCGACGTGTCGTCGCCTCCTACGTCGGGGAGAACAAGGAGTTTGCGCGCCAATATCTCGCCGGTGAGTTGGAGGTCGAGCTGACTCCCCAGGGGACATTGGCGGAGAAGCTGCGGGCTGCCGGAACCGGTGTGCCGGCGTTTTACACCCCGGCAGGTGTGGGCACACCGATCGCGGAAGGTGGGCTGCCCTGGAGGTACAACGCGGACGGCACCGTCGCCGTCGCCTCGCCGCCCAAGGAGATCCGGGAATTCCGCGGACGTCGCTACGTTCTCGAGGAGGCACTGCAGGCTGACGTCGCACTCGTCCACGCCATCCGCGGTGACACTGAGGGCAACCTGGTCTTCGCTAAGACGGCGATGAACTTCAACCCCCTGTGTGCGATGGCCGGCACGGTGACGATCGCTGAAGTCGAGGAACTCGTGGAGCCAGGGGAGATCGACCCGGCGGAGGTGCACCTGCCGGGCATCTTCGTGCAGAGGATCGTGGAGACCGGTCCGCAGGAAAAGAGGATCGAGAAGAGGACGGTGGCGTCGTGAGTTGGACACGTGAAGAGATGGCTGCACGTGCAGCGCAGGAGATGGAACCGGGACAGTACGTGAACCTCGGTATCGGCCTGCCGACGCTGATTCCTGACCATCTTCCGGCAGGGGTGAAGGTCACACTCCACAGCGAGAACGGGATCCTGGGCACCGGGCCTTATCCCGCGGACGACAAGGTGGACCCTGACCTCATCAACGCCGGTAAGGAGACGGTGACGGTGAACCCTGGGGCGTCCTTCTTCGACTCGGCATTGTCTTTCGGGATGATCCGGGGTGGGCACGTCGATGTGGCAGTGCTGGGCGGTATGCAGGTCTCGCGACGTGGTGACCTGGCCAACTGGATGGTTCCCGGCAAGATGGTCAAGGGGATGGGTGGTGCGATGGACCTGGTCCACGGCGCCGGGCGTGTCATCGTGGTGATGAGCCATACAGCACGGGACGGTTCAGCGAAGATCCTGACGGAGTGCGATCTGCCGTTGACCGGGCAGAGTGTCGTGGACCGGATCATCACGGACCTCGCTGTCATTGACGTTGACCGGACCGCTGATCCTGCAGGACGGTTGGTTCTGCGGGAGACGGCGCCCGGAGTTACGGTCGAGGAGGTCATCGGTGCGACAGGGGCGGAACTGGACATTGACCCAGCAGGGTCCTAGCCCGCGCTCCAGGTCTACCCGGTGGCGTCAAGATATCGCTTCCACTGTAGAAGCATGACGGTCTCCGAGATGTCATCGTACGATCGGAGGTTCAGACCGCTGAGGGCGGCGATGCGACGAAGGCGTTGGTGCACGGTATTCCGGTGAACGACCAGCCGTGACGCAGCTTCGTCGGCGGAGCCACCGGCGTCTACGTACGCCTCCAAGGTCTGGATGAGGTCTGTGTCGTGCTGGCGGTCATAGGCGGTCACCGCCCCGAGACGGTCGTTGAGGATAGTTTCCAGCTCTGGTCGGGGTACATGGACACAGAGACTGGCGGCTGTTCCCAGGTCGCTGTAGGACACTGCTTCGCCGCCCCGTGAGGTGGAAGCGGCGTAGCGAGCCTGCGTCAGATGTGTCTGCATGTTGGAGATTCCGGTGAAACGGCGGCTGATCCCGACTGCGATCAGCCCCGGGTGACGCTCCACATCGAGTACGGGGCGATGCCGCGAGGAAGGCTGGTCGAGAAGGAGGATAGCTTCGTTGCCTACAGCGGTGCTGGTGACGACGTCTGTCCAGCGGTGGACGCGATGACGGGTTCGGGATGAGAAATCCAGCGCTTCAGAGGCAGTCGTGAACCGGGCTATGGCCAACCCCAACTGCGGGAAAGAGCCGATCCCCAGTACGTCGGCAGCGACTGTTCTCTGAGTATCGCTGAGCATGCCGGAGCAGAGAGCCAGCAGTGCATACGGGCGAGCGACACGTGACGAGGTGCGGTCTTCGACGCGGCGCGCGAGGACCGGCACGAGAATGCGACGCGCGAAGTCGAGGAAGGGTGCTGGATCATGGGGCGAAAGGGCGTCCGGACTGAAGATGAGTGTGCCGAGCGGACCATGCGTGTCGTCAATGGCGACGGACTGACAGTCGCTACTGGACGGAGTATTGAGGAGTTTCTTGACTGCATCTACGGGCCCGTCCGAGGCGAGCGTCCCGTTCTGCTCATCCAGGATGGCTACGGCGCATTGCAGGTGGTCCGCCAGTACCCGGGTAATGCCGCTGAGCGCGGCGGCGGGCGGTTGTGCACAACATTCCGCCACTTCGGACTGGAATGCGGAGACGGAAGTCGCAACGGCACGTTGCCGATCGGAAAGGGAACGCGCTGCCGCGGCGTCCGCATTTCTGGCCGACATCTGTTCTGCGCGTCGGGCCGATTCGATCGCCAGGGCGCTGAGCCGTCCGACGACCTCCAGCGTCAGGAGTTGCGCTTCTTTCGGAGTGAACTCCTGGATCCAGTAGCAGTTGAGGACGCCGAGAACAGTCGATCGTCTGACCAGGGGAAGGCTGAGCATCGACACGATCCCCTGCCGTCTGAAGTGCTGTTGCCAGGGAGCATCTCCCGTGGCATCTGCCCGCGAGACGACCTGGAGCCGTCCGACGAGAAAGGCATCCACACTGGGCGGACGATGCCCGGGAACGGGGCCGGTGATCGACACAGAGGTGAGGTCGAGAACCTCATCCCCGAGGAAGGCACCATGGTCGCTACTGCTGACGATGCGCAGGGTGCGTCCCTGTTCGTCGGGGAGACGGACGCAGGCGTACTCGCAGTGCATGACAGAGAGGACGGTCCGACATAGTTGCGCGATCGTCTCCTCAAGGGAGGTGAATCCGTCGACACTGTCCGCGACTTCAGTAAGGAGGAGAAGTCGGTCAAGCTCACTGACCTGGTCAGAGGCAGGAATGCTGAGGTGGGGAGGTGTCGATTCGGAACGGTTCACGCGTTCTCCAGGTGAGTGTGTGGCAGTACATAGCAGGAGCAAGTTTAGTGTTACGACAAACATTTTTCCCGTGCAACTGACGCTCTAGTTTTGGATATGCGCCACAGACAATGTGAGCGTCGTCATAGTAGATCACTCCCCTTACGGAGGCAGCATGGCTGCACACACAGAAGTTTCACCGTCGAAGCTCACCGAACTGCGTCACGGGTGGCGGGTCCTCGTCGCCTCGACGCTGGGTATTGCCGGCGGTATCATCGCGATCCCGTATTACACCAATGCCCTGTTCTTCCCGGAGCTGAGCGCTGAATTCGGCTGGTCATCAGCGAATCTGTCGCTCGTCGTTCTGGTGTACAACCTGACGTGGGCGATACTGATGCCTTTTGTCGGGCGTCTTACCGACAGATTTGGGGTGAGGGCACCGGCACTGGTGTCCGGCCTGTTCCTGGCCGTCGGCTACTTCATCATGTCGACCGTGGGCGACAACTTCGTGTTGTACTTCATCGTCGTCGTGGTCACGATGGGTCTGTCGGTCTGTACCGGTGCGATCGGGTTTGCCAGGGCGATCGGCGTCACATTCGACCGAATGCGCGGACTTGCCCTCGGAATCATCCTTGCCGGCAGTGGTGTGACCGCAGTCGTGGCACCACAGGTTCTCGGGCCCATTATCGAAGGGTCGGGGTGGCGGATGGGATTCCGGTCCCTGGCACTTGCCGTGGTCGTTCTCGCGGTTGTCGTATTCCTCCTGATGCCGTCAGGAGTGAGACGCGACGACGGGCAGGGGGCTGGCGCTGAAAAGGATCAGGCACGCACGGTGCCGGTTGCCCGGGTTCTGGCCGAGCCGGTATTCCGGAGGCTCGCCTTGGCGTTCATCTGCATGGCCCTTGCTGTCGGCGGGATGGTCATCCACCTTTACCCGATGATGCTGGAGGCGGGAGTCGCCGAAAGTGCAGCGCTGTGGGTGCAGAGTGCGATGGGCTTCACCGTGGTTATCGGACGGCTCGTGTCGGGATATCTCTTCGACAAATTCCATGCCCCCTATGTGGTTGCCTGCATCCTGGGACTCGCCGCTGTCGGACTGGCAATGCTCGTCTTCGGCGGTCCGCATCTCGCGCTCGTCGCGGCCTTCGCCGTCGGTTTCTGTGTCGGTGCCGAGGTGGATGTCGTTGCACTCCTGACATCCCGGTTCTTTGCCATGGATGTTTTCGGGCAGCTGTACGGACTGCTGTACGCAGCCTTCACGCTCGGCCTGGCCGGCAGTCCGTACATCATCGGTCTTCTCGTGGACAACACCGAAGGATTCGTCCCCACTGTGTCGTATTCGGCGATTCTCCTTCTGATCGGAAGCGCACTATTTGTGACCCTTCCGAAGTACGGAGAACCGCGCTTCGCGGCAGAGGACGCGCCCAACACGCCGGATTCTCCGGACACCCCTGACTCTCCGGGGCCCACAGTGCCTGCAGACGATCTCGTCTCCAGGTAAGTCACCGTAAGTCACCGTACGTATCTCATCTGAGGAAGAAAGGACCAGTCGCCGTGAGCGATTCCGCACTGAAAGAGAAGAACCGTAAGGTCGTCGAGGCTTTCCTCGAACTGGCCGGTCCCGACCGGGGGCCGAAGCGCGCTGAGATGTTTGCAGACAACTCGAAGGTCGAGATGTTCATCCGTATGGGGGAGGGCGGACAGCTCGATCTTGACGGCAAACAATGGTGCCTGGATACACCGGACACTTTCCCTGTGTGGGGTTTCTACGAGACCTCCATCTACGAGAGCGATGATCCCACGTCGTTCCTCGTCCCTGCTGTCGGACGTGGCAAGGTGTTCGCCCCCGGGGGCGAGGGCCCCGGTTACGACGTCGAGCTCTGGTACATCCTCTGCTTTGAGCTGGACGACGGCAAGATCACGCTGTTCCGGGAGACCGTGGACTACGCCCGAGGCGGCATGGTCATCGACGAGCGCTACACCCCGGACCGTCCGGACCGCTTCGTACGCCAGGACAACCCTTTCGGTTACAAGTGACCGGCGCATCCCACACTCTTTCCACTGAAAAGGACAACAGCATGACTACCGAGAACACTGACATTCTCTCCAGCAATGATGCCGAGATCAGGGAGAAGAACATCGCCACCATCCGTGAATACGTGGATGCCCGCACGGACGAGGAGCGCGGTCGGCGTTGGGAGCTCTACGCCGAGGACTGCACCAGCGGCGCCGTCGCCGGTGAGCCGGTGAGGGGTAAAGAGCTGGCACGTAAGTCCACCGAATGGAACCTGACGTACTTCCCCGGTTTCGTCTTCGACGACAACATCATTTTCCAGTCGACCGACCCCAACTACTTCGTGGTCGCCTCCAAAGGCCGGGGAGAGGTGAACTTCCCCGAGCACGGGGACGCTCGTCCCTACGAGAACGACTTCTTCCACGTGTTCCGGATGCAGGACGGCAAGATCAAGGACTACTTCGAGTACTCCAATGCCGTGAAGCTCTACGAGGCACTCGGGTTGGAGATCCCCGAACTCCAGAGCCCGGGAGGATGGCCAGACCACACCCCTGAAGAACTCGCCTATGATCCGTTCCCCGGGATCGAATACAGCGACCCGGAGAATCCTGATGTTATTGACGACAGTGACCGTGAGCTGCGCGAGAAGAACATCGAGGGCCTCCGGACGTACGTGGATGCCCGGACGCTGGAGGAACGCAGCACCCGCTGGGATCTGTACGTTGACAGCGACGAGACCACCAGTGGCGCCGCCGGTCTACCGGTGTCGTTCGGTAAGGCGAAAGCCCGGCAGTCCACCGAGTGGAACCTGGTGCATTTCCCGGAGTACATCTTCAACGACAACGTCGTTCTCCAGACTCAGGATCCCAACCTGTTCATGGTGATGTCCAACGGTACCGGCGGCCTGTACTACCCCGCCTACGGAGACCGGACAACCTACGACAACGTGTACTTTCACGTCTTTCGTATGCGGGATGGCAAGATTCTCAACTACTACGAGTTCGTGAACTCGAAGTTCCTCTACGACACCCTCGGTGTGGAACTGCCTGAGATCACGATCCCGGACGGCTGGCCCGGCGAGGGCGTGTGACCCAGCAGCACAGACGATGCACACGGCGCCGACGGTTCCTAGGACTGCGACGCCAACCGCGTGACGTGTAGGGCGAGGTAGCTTCGCTCGTCGCCCGACAGTTCCGTCCCCAGGCGGAGTTCCAGAACGGATGCCAGCCGATCACCGCAGGTGACAGCCTCCGGGTGGGTCTGGGCCAGGGACTCTCGGAGTGCGGAGAAGCCCTCGTCGAGCTGCGTACCCTCATTCACACGTACGAAGAGGTAGCGCATGTGTGTGATGAACCGTGCGGCATTGACAGACTGCCGGTCCACAGCGATGCCGTATGCGGAATCGACCACATCGAACAACTGGGTGAACATACCGGTCATCTCGTAGGTCGCGCGCAGATCGCCGGTGTGGAAGCCCGCGTTGACCAGGTGCAGGGCGATGGCCACGGCTTCAGAATCCGGCAGATGCGGGGTGCCTTTCTCCGCCAGTCGCAGGTTCACCCGTGCCAGCATCGTCCGCGCCGTGGCGAACTCCTCCGGGTAGAGATGGCTCACCTCGGCCTGGAGCGGATGGCGGGTCTGGGCAGGATCGTCGTCCGACAGTTCCTGTCGTCGCACAGCCATGTGAAGATGGTCCGCCAGCGCGAGGACCGTCGGGGATGGGACGCCCATGCCGTCGGTCAGAGAGCCAGCCAGCTCAACGAACCACAGTGGCACCTCGGCGGCCAATGCTGCGACGTGATCCGGGTCCCGGTGGTGCTCCGGACGGAACACACGGGACACCTTCGCCTCATCCACGGTATCGCCTGCGGAGGTTCCGAAGCCGAGCCCCCGCCCCGTCAGCACGACCTCGGCGCCGGGTTCATCCTCGCTCGACGCCAGCACGACGTTGTTGTTGAACACCCGGAGGATCCTCATGACTGCCACGTTCATCAGCGTAGGCGCCGCGCCCTACGCGTCCTCACCATGGGACGGCCGAAGCACTGCGCCGTTCGATGCGATGACGTCCCGGTACCAGTCGAAGGACCGCTTACGGTAGCGAGCCAGCGTCCCGGAGCCGTCGTCGTTGCGGTCGACGTAGATGAATCCGTAACGCTTCGACAGCTCCGCCTTCGAGGCCGAGACCAGGTCGATACATCCCCACGCCGTGTAACCCAGCACATCCACACCGTCTGTGATCGCCTCGCCGACCTGGTAGAGGTGATCGTTGAGATAGGCGATACGGTAGTCATCCTCGACAGTCTTGCCCTCGCCCGAGTCGACCAGGACATCCTTCGCACCGAGCCCGTTCTCCACGATGAACAGCGGCAGCTGCCAGCGATCCCAGAAATCGTTGAGGACGATACGTAGGCCCACCGGGTCGATCTGCCACCCCCACTCCGATGCCTCGAGTGTGGGGTTCGGGATGCCGCCGACAACATTGCCCTCGCCCTTGGTCTGACGCGCAGGGTCTGCCGACTCACACACAGACATGTAGTACGAGAAGGAGACGAAGTCGACGGTGTTCCTCAACGCCTCCCGGTCGGCGTCGGTGATGTCCAGCTCGATGCCCTTCTCCCGCAGCAGCCGCAGGTAGTGGCCCGGATACTGGCCACGGACGTGAACGTCGCCGAAGACGAAGTCGAGCTGTGTCTCCTCCTGGGCCTTACGTTGGTCGGCAGGGTCAGGGGTGAGTCCGTAACGGGGAACGGCGATGACCATGCAGCCGATCTTGTTCTCCGGATCGACCCGACGCGCGACCTTGGTGGCGAGAGCTGAGGCGACCAGTTCATTGTGGGCGGCCTGGTAGAGGTCTGCGTCCTCGACATCGTCCCGGTTGAGCTCGATGCCGCCGGCCATGAACGGGAAGTGGAACAGCGCGTTGATCTCGTTGAATGTCAACCAGTGGCGCACACGCCCCTTGTACCGTTCGAACAGGGTGGTCGCGTATGTCACGTAGAGGTCGATCAGCGCCCGGTTCCGCCATCCGCCGTACTCACGCGCCAGGTGCAAAGGAGTCTCGTAATGCGAGATGGTGACGACAGGTTCAATCCCGTACTTCTCCAGCTCATCCAGGACGCGGTCGTAGAACGCCAGGCCCTCCTCGTTCGGCTCGGCGTCGTCACCGTTGGGGAAGATACGGGTCCAGGCGATCGAGAAACGGTACGTCCTGAACCCCATCTCGGCGAACAGGGCGATGTCCTCGGCGTAGCGGTGGTAGAAGTCGATCGCCTCGTGCTTGAGGTTGTCGTCGGTGGGTTCCTGGGTGGACAGGGTCTGCAGTCCGTGCGGCATGACGTCCTGAATCGACAGTCCTTTGCCGCCGACGTCGTAGGCGCCCTCGATCTGGTTGGCTGCGGTGGCACCGCCCCAGAGAAAACCTTCGGGGAATGCGGGTGTGCGTGTCGTCATGGTTACCTTCCTGTCTCTGTTAGTTCTCGATGTCGAGAATGGTTGCTCCACCAGCAACGTCGCCACTGGCGACGGGAGTGACCGCCGTCAGCTTCTTCGTGTTGGTGACGATCACCAGTGTGGTCGCCGGATACCCGGCTTCCGCGACAGCGGCGAGGTCGACGGTGCCGAGAGCCTCGCCGGCTGAAACATGCTGACCACGTTCGACGAGCGTGCTGAACCCCGTGCCGCCCATCTTCACGGTGTCGATACCGACGTGAACGAGGACCTCCGCTCCGTTGTCGCCACGGATGCCGTAGGCGTGACCGGTTTTCTGTACGGCAATGAGCTTTCCACTGACCGGGGAGGTCACCGTCACGGTCGATCGGCCGGCAGGCTCGATGCCCACACCTGCCCCCATCGCACCGGAAGCGAAGACCTTGTCGTCGACGTCCTCCAACGGCACGACGTTGCCCGGAACGGGGGCGAGGACGGTGACCTGGCCGGTGACGTCAGCGGTTTTCGGTTCCGCTGGTGCGTCCGCGATCACTGCGGCGCCCGACAGCTTGCGTTCCGCCATCGGCACGACAAACCATGTCCCCACGAAACCGAGGATCACGGCCACGACGGTGCCGAGGACGGTCATCCCGAACGTCCCGACATTCACCGCGGCCGGTAGAGCCAGTACAGACGGGAAGACGAAGGTGTCCATACCGCCGTGCGCCATACCGATAATCGCGCCGCCGACGGCACCGCTGCCGAGGCCCACGTAGAACGGGTACTTCAGCGGGAGGTTGACACCGTAGATGATCGGTTCTGTGACGCCGGCGAGGAAACCCGAGATCACGCCCGGCCCGGCAACCTTCTTGCGCTCCGGGTCTTTCGCACGGATCCACACGGCCGCCGCTGCCGAGGCCTGCGCCAGTACTGCGGCGAGCAGCGGGCCCATCAGCAGGGTGTATCCCTGGACGGCGATATCGTTGAGGAACACCGGAATGAGACTCCAGTGCAGGCCGAACAGCACGAACACCTGCCAGAAGGCACCCAGGACTGCTCCGCCGAGCCAGGGTGCGGCGCTGAGCAACCAGTTGAGTCCGTCGGACAGCCAGTTACCCAGTTGCAGGGTGACCGGGCCGATGGTCAACAGGACCAGAGGCACCATCACGGCGACGACGATGAGAGGGGTGAAGAAGTTGCGGACTGCACCGGGAAGCACCTTCTCCAGCCATCGCTGGAGGTAGCCCGCAACCCAGACCGCGATGATCGCGGGGATCACCGACGAGCTGTAGTTCATCGAGTTCAGTGGGATGCCGAACAAGTGAACGTTCTCTGCCTCAGACAGCGCCACGATCTGTGGCAGTACCAGCGGTGCCATCATCGACAGCGCGATGAACTGGTTGACCTTGAACCGCCGTGCGGCGGTGAGCGCCAGGAACAGCGGGAGGAAATAGAAGATACCGTCGAACGTGGCATTCAGGATCACGTAGGTGTCCGAGGTCTCCTCGAGCAGGCCGGTGGTCTCCGCCAATGTCAGGAACGCCTTGCCCAGACCAAGGCCCGCCAGGCACCACAGAATCGGGCTGAACAGCGCGGAGACGAGGTCGATGAACTTGTTCAGAAGGTTTTTATCGGTGTCTCCTCCGTCGGCGTCCATCTCTTCGCCGGCCCCGTCCTCGTCGACGGAATCCTTCACCCCTTTGGATGCCATACCGTCCAGGGCAGTTACCGCTTCGTAGGCGAAGGGAACATCATTGCCGATGACGACCTGGTACTGGCCACCGGAGTGAATCGCGGTGAGGACGCCGTCCACCGCGTCTGCTGCCTGGAGATCAGCCTTGTCGTTCTCCCTGATCTTGAACCGTAACCGGGTGGCACAGTGGGTGACCGAGCGGATGTTGCCCGGCCCTCCGAGGGCAGCGACCACCCGTTCTGCCAGCGGGGCGAAATCTTGTCTTGTCGCCATGGCGGAGCGTTCCTTCCATTTCCTCCCCGTCGGCGTGGCGGCCGCCGGGTGTCCTGCGAAACACAGGCACATACGCAAAAAGACCTGGGACACTCTTCTCGGGGCGTCATGCGTAGCGCACAACATCGAGAAAAGCGTCCCAGGTCTTGCCCCCGTGGCTTCGCCACATCGCTCAGCGACCGACGATGACGGGGTTACAATCCTGTGGCCTCCGATCTGACGGAGACGGACTACCAGTCATTGTTGCGTGAGTGAAACAGAAATGCAAGCACTGGTGGTTATCCGCCTTTAGAGGCATGCCGCTGTGTCGCGGACCTCGCGTGACGAGGAGAGTGGAAGGCGCGTCATCACACAGGGCGCGTCCACTCGACCGAACGTGCACGCGGAACAGGGTGGACGTCGACACCCTCGACGACCTTGTTGGTGATGGTGCCGATGCCCTGGACCGTCATGGTGACGGTGTCCCCGACGGAGATCGGGGCGGGATCGATCTCGCCCGTCCAACCCCAGAACTCCGCCAGGCATCCACCTCCGCAGGTACCGCTTCCGAGGACGTCGCCTCGGCGCACCCACGTTCCGCGGCTGGCGTAGGAGACGAGTTCAGCGAACGACCAGGCCATGTGTGAGAGAACGTCTTCGGTGATCTGACGGTCATTGATACGCAGCTCCATCCGAAGGTCGAAGTGGTCTCCGTCGCGGTAGTCGTCGAGTTCATCCAGGGTGACCACCATCGGTCCCAGGGTGGAGGCGGAGTCCTTGCCTTTGGCGGGGCCTAGCCCGACTTTCATCTCGGCGGTCTGCAGGTCCCGGGCGGACCAGTCGTTGAGGATCGTGAATCCTCCGATGTGGTCCCAGGCCTCCTCGACGCTGAGGTTGAACCCGTCCTTGGAAATCACCGCAGCCACCTCGAGCTCCACGTCGAAACGTTCTGAGCCGGGGGGGATGCGGACGTCCTGGCCGGATCCGATCGCTGCATGGGGGTTGGTGAAGTAGAAGGCAGGAGCGTCGTACCAGGCGTCTGGTGCACCCGCGCCGTCCGTGACCGTCCGCATGGACCCGGCGGTGTGCTGTTCGAAGGTGATGAAGTCGCGCAGGGTGGTCACTGGCAGGGGCGGTTCCAGAGCGCCCAGTTCGTCCAGGGCAATCGTCTCGGTGGTCGGGATCTCCGGGGCCTGTGGATCGAGTGCGTCAAGCGGGTCCCGGTCCTCGGCGAAGAGGTGTACCTGGCTCTCGTCATCCACGCGTCCGAAACGTCGGACCCCGTCGATGGTCGCAGAGATGATACGCATTTCTTATTCTCCGTCCTTGTCGTCGATGATGGCCACAGCACGCGTCCATCCAGCCGAGGCCGCGTGGATCTTGACCGGCAGGCACGAGACTGTGAAACCTGTCGAGGGAAGTGCCTCGAGGTTGTGGAGCTTCTCGATGTGGCAGTACTCGATCTCGCGGCCGGCTTTGTGACCTTCCCAGATGATGCTGGGGTCGTGATCCTTCTCGTATCGCTGCGCGGTGTAGGAGAACGGTGCATCCCAGCTCCAGGCATCTGTGCCGGTGATTCGGACACCCTGCTTGAGCAGATGGAGGGTGGCGTCGCGGCCCATCCCGCAACCGGTGTCGACGTAGTCGTCCTCACCGTAACGCACACCGGCGGCGGTGTTGACGAGAACGATGTCGAAGGGCTGGAGCGTGTGGCCGATGCGCTCCAGTTCGGCGTCGATGTCGGCAGGCTGGACCACATAGCCGTCGCTGAGGTGGCGGAAGTCGAGCTTCACCCCGGGGCGCAGACACCAGTCGAGCGGGACTTCGTCGATGGTGATCGCACGCTCGCCACCGTTCATCGTTGAGGCGTAATGGTACGGCGCGTCGAGGTGGGTACCGGTGTGCGTGCTCATATTGACCCGCTCGATCGCCCATCCTTCACCGGCGGGGAGATCGGAGGTCTCGGCGCCCGGGAAGAAGGCCACAACGTCCTCGGCGGACTGTTGGTGGTCGATATACGTGATGTCGGGACGGTGTCCGGGAGGGTCTGAGGCAATGCCGGCCCGCAGGTCGACGGAGATGTCGATCAGTTGTCGCATGATGGTGCTCCTGAGAAAGTTGTCGTTATGCGGTTGCGGTGGTGGGACGCTGAGTTCCGTTCTCCGGCTGATCAGGGGCTGCGCTGCCTGAGGGGTCGGGCAGCTCTTTGGTGTCGCGAGGCAGGAAGAGTGTGACTGCGGCTCCGGCAAGGAACAGGATGCCGGCGATCACGAGTCCGGCTGCGAGTGAGGCGACACCGGCGAGGGCGCCGAACAGCAGTGGGGCGAAAGCCGAGACTCCACGTCCTACGTTGAAACAGAACCCGGACCCGGTTGCCCGGACACGCGTCGGGTAAATCCCGCTGAGGTACGGGCCGAAGAGTCCGGCGAAGGTCATGAAGAACGCGTAGGCGGGGCCGAGAAGCAGGAGTCCGGTCTCGTTCGTGATGACCCCGTACAAGGGCATGAGGAGGCCAGCGCCCACCATGGCGGTGATCAGCGCAAAGCGCTTACCGAACTTGTCGGCGATGATTCCGAAGACGTTGTAGCCGATGAACATGCCCAGATTCAGCCACGTCAAGAACGTGCCGACGGTCTGCGCATCGAGTCCCCGTTCGTTCTCCAGGTAGCTCGGCAACCAGGTGCTTGACCCGTAGAACGCGATAAACGCCAACGAGGCGACGATGCTGGCCAGGACTGTTGTCCGCAGATACGGCTGGGCCATGATCTCGCGGATCGAGGAGTTCGCCTTCTCCGGTGCCCCTGCGTCGCCGGGAAGCGGAAGATTGCGTTCCTCCAGCCACATCTGGGACTCACGGAAGCAGAAGATCACGATGACCAGGGGGAGGATCGCACCGAGGCCGGCGATCAGGAACATCTCACGCCAGTGGGGCAGCATGAAGCTGGAGAGCTGGGCGGCGACCAGTCCACCGATCGGGTAGGACGAGAGGACGAAGGTGAGTGCGACGGCGCGACGTTCCTTCGGCCAGTTCTCGGTCACGAATGCAGAAATCACGCTCCACACGCCGCCGAGGCCGAGGCCGGAGATGAAACGCACGATGATGAACACCGTGAGATTGGGAACAATGAAGATGACGGAGGTGAAGATGATGAAGATCGTGACACACACCAGGAGCGCGAACCTGCGTCCTCTGGAGTCGGCGAGCGAACCCATCACAGGACCGCCGAAACCCATGCCGAGCAGCGTGGCTGTGGCCAGAAGTCCGGCCTGTGTGGCGGTGATGTCAAGATCTGATGAGATGGCGGGAAGAGCGAGGGATAACAACAGAATCTCAAGGGCATCGAACATGTAGATGATGAACGAGCCGACGAGGATGATCCATTTGTACATGTGGATCCTTCCAGGGAAGAAGGCTGATGAGGCGGCATCGCAGGGAGTGTCATGTCTCACATAGACTGGCGAAAGTGACGTACATTGCCGCTGAAGTCACTTTTGCATAGCAACGCACTGGTTGTCAATGGATAATCGGAAACAACGTAAATAATCGATTCTGGAGGAAGAAGATGGCCGAGAGCTCCGACCTGCTTACGCCGACGAAAGACGCCTATCGTTCTGTGCGGACGGCGATTCTTCGCGGAGGCCTTAAACCGGGGGAAAAACTCAGCCCCTCAGCTCTCGGGAAGGAGCTGGGGGTCAGTGCCGGCGTTGTTCGGGAGGCCCTGACCCGGCTCACTGCGGAGTACCTGGTCAGTGCGGAGAAGAACAAGGGTTTCCGGGTCTACGAGATCACCCTGGACGGGTTGAAACACCTGTCCGAACTCCGTCAACTGGTGGAACCCGCTGCCCTCGCCCAGTCCATCGAGGAAGGGGACGTGGCGTGGGAGTCCGAGATCATCGCCGCCCATCATCGGCTCCGTCGCGCTCCGGGGCAGGGGACTGAGGTTGACGACCAGGGATCAGACGTCCACATGTTGGCGCACCGCCGGTTTCACATGGCGTTACTGTCGGCGTGCGGCAACCCGATGATGCTGGAGACCTGTCGTTCTCTGTGGGACGCCGGCGAACTCTACCGACGCTGGGGCGCGGCGCGCCGGGACAGCGCAGTCTGGATGAAGGAACATGAGGACCTCGTAGGTCATTGCCTTGACCGGAATATCCCGGCGGCCACCGAGCTCCTGCGTCGGCACATCGGCGGGACCGTGGAAGCGGTCACGGAACTGCTGGCCACAGGTGGCGCATATCCTGTGACCGAACTCCGGGAAGAATGACTGTCCGGAGCACCGGGTGAGCCTCTAGGTCGTTCCCGGGCCGATCGCGGGCACGATGACCAGGGTGAAGGTGACAGCGAGGATGATGAGCACGGCAATGCTGAGGGCGGTGAACCAGAGTCGGTCGCGAATCACCCCGGCAAACTCGCGGAGCGTCGCGCTGGGGAAGTAGTACCAGGCGGTGGGCGCACCGACGACGTGGGCGTGCATCCCCAGCGTCCTTGTGAGGAGGGCGGCCCGGAAGACGTGGTAGTTGCTGGTGGCGACGACCACCGGTGAGGACGGCTCGGCGAGCAGTCTCCGGGAGTAACGGAGATTCTCCTCGGTGGTGCGGGACTCGGTTTCTGCGACCACTGTGGCTGGATCGGCCCCCTGCGCGAGGAGATAGTCGCGCATTGCTTCACCCTCGGGCCGTGGTTCATCGGCGCCTTGGCCGCCACTGGTGATGATTACCGGCGTGCCCTGGAACTGAGTCTGGATGCCCAGCCCACGGCGCAGCCTGGCGGCGAGGAGCGGCGGGACCTGCCCGTTGATGAGGCCGGAACCGAGGACTATCACGGCCACCGGAACGGTACGGATGCGGCGCCACCGGTAGAGCAGCGAGGCGGCGGTGAAGGCAGCGAACGCGAAGCCGAAATAGACCACCACCACTGTGGCCGACAGGTGCACCGCGTACCGGGCCATGTAGGCGGCGTCGGTGCGGACGGTGTCCGGCGGCGCCAGCATCCCCAGCGTAGACGGCAGGAGCAAGAGCGCGATCCCTGCGAGAAGGGCCAGGGCATTGCCCAGGGAGCGATTCTCCCTGCGTAGTACGGTGGCGCCCGAGTACAGCAGGAAGACCATCAGCAGCGGATAGCCGACCACATTGCCCAGCAGGAGGACACCCACCGCCGCGGCGACGATAACGATGAGCGGTACGGGGTGCCCCTGGCTGGCGAGCAGCATACCCGTTCCGACCGCGATCAGACCGAGCCCCATCGTCACGTAGACAGGTGTTGCGATGCGTCTACCGTCGCGGATGAGACCGACGATGCCGGTTGCCAGGAGAGCGGCTCCGAGGGCGATGACGACGGCCAGAAGAGTGGGCGCTACGGCCATGTGGACTCCTTGTCCAGCGTCAGGGACCCCTACGGGATACCGAGGACGTTGACCCGCACGGTGATCGGGGCGTTACGGTCGATCGTCTCGCCTTCCTGGGCCGATTGTCCGACGACGCGGCCCACGGCCAGTGGGTCGAGCTGGTTGACGTTCGTCCGGTTCACCCGGTCGGGGCCGCCGCGCCAGCCGGCCTGCTGCAGGGTGCTGTAAACCTCGTCGTAGTCCCGTCCGACGAGCTGGGGCATGGTGAACTGGTTGCCGCGGGAGACCTCGATGGTGATGGTGGTGCCACGCGGCTGCGTGGTGCCCTCGTTGGATGCGGACAGGACACGGTTCTCGTCCTCGGAGGAGTCGACCATGGTGACGTCGACCTCGAACCCGGCATCCTCAAGGTTCTGCACCGCATCGTCGCGGGACTGACCGGTGACACGGGGGACGCGGACGTCTTCCGGCCCGGTGGACACGGTGATGCCCACTTCGGTCCCCTTGGAAACCTGCGACCCCGAGGGGTGGGTCTGTTCGATGACGCGGCCTTCGTCGACGCTCTCGCTGGCCTGCTCGGAGACGTTGGACCGCAGGCGCAGGCCGGCGTCCTGCAGCGCTTGCTGGGCCTGCTGGGTGGTCATACCGGTGAGGTCGGGGACATCGGTGACCTCCTGGCCCGACGACACCAGCAGGGTCAGCTGAGAGCCGTGGGGAAGTGAGGAACCGAACCCGGGTTCCGTACCGATGGCCTGATCGCGGGGGATTTCGGCGTCCGGTCGGTCCTCAATGTCGACGTCGAAACCGGCGTCCTCGAGCGCACTCATGGCCTCGTCCCGGGGTTGGCCGGAGACGTCCGGGATCTGCACCTGTTCGCTGGTCTGCTCCGTGTCGTCGCTGCCGCCGAACCAGTTCCAGGCCACGGCGGTGCCGCCGCCGATGAGGGCCAGGATGGCGATGATCCACAGGGCCACGACCCATCCGCGACGGCGCTTCTTCTCCGTGCGCGGTGCGTCCGGTGCCGGCTCCGGCTCGTCGGCAGGCGCTGGAGTCGGTGCGGCGACGGGCAGGTGTGATGTGGACGGTTCCTGCACCGGCTCATCCGTATAGGCCTGAGCCGCCAACGGCATCCGTCCCTCGGCCATCCGTTGCAGGTCCGCTGCCATGTCTGCGCTGGAGTCGTAGCGGTCGGACGGATCCTTCGCCATGGCGGTCAGGGTGACCGCGTCCAGGGCCAGTGCCGGATCCGGGTCGAGGTTCATGCCCTGGACCTGCGACGGCGGCAGCGGAGTCTCCTGCACGTGCTGGAACGCCACAGAGAACGGCGATTCGCCCGAGAACGGGGGTTGGCCGGTGGCGATCTCGTAGAAGACACATCCGGCGGCGTAGATGTCGGAGCGGGCCTCAGCGGACTTGCCGCGGGCCTGTTCCGGGGAGAGGTACTGGGCGGTGCCGATGACCGCGGCGGTCTGTGTCATCGCCGAGCTGGTGTCCGACAGTGCGCGGGCGATACCGAAGTCCATCACCTTCACCGCGCCGGTGTTGGTGATCATGATGTTCGCGGGTTTGATGTCGCGGTGGATGATGCCGGCCTCGTGCGAGAAGCCCAGGGCCCGGCACACCTCCGCCATCACCCGGGAGGCCTCGTCGAGGGGGAACGGGCCGGAGTCGCGCACGATGTCGCGCAGGGTCTGGCCGTGGACCCGTTCCATCACGATGTAAGGCACGGAGCCGTGCGCCTCGTCGGTCTGGCCGGTGTCGTAGACGGCGACGATCGCGTGGTGGTTCAGTTTCGCGGCGTTCTTCGCCTCACGGCGGAACCGCTCGAGGAAGGTGTCGTCGCGGGCGAGGTCAGCCCGCATCATCTTCACTGCGATGTCGCGCCCGAGTAGTTCGTCGGTCGCCGCATAGACGTCGGACATACCTCCGGTGCCGATGATGGGCCCCAGGAGGTACCGACCGCCGAGCCGGGTATTGCTCAGGTCCATGCTGCTCCCTTCCTCACGTTCTGGCGCAGTTGACGCCGCGAACACTCCTTCTTCAGGAGACTACCGATGTCACGGCTCCTGGTGCGAATAACACCCGTCACAGACGTCCCATGACGCTCCAGCCGGACTCCTCGTCCCCGGAGTCACCGTCGCCGGTGGTCCCGGCGTTACCACTGGGGTCCGGCTGTTCCTGAGATGCCTGGTCAGAGGTGTCGGGGTTACCGGGATTCGTGGGCTCCTCCGTCGGCACCTCGGGCTCCGGGACCGTGGGTTGGGTCGGCTGCGAGGGGTTCGTGGTGTCGGTCGGGCCGTCTGTCGGGCCCTCGGTAGGCGTCGTGTCGGTGGGCGTCGTATCGTCCGTCGGTGTCTCCACGGGATCTTCGGTCTCGATCGGCTCGGGGACGACGGTCTGCTCCTCGGTGACTTCACTGGTGACCGTGGTCGTCTCCGTCGGCGGCACCGCGGATTCGTCGTCGCCCTGGGTGAGGAACCACACCAGGACACCGAGGAGTGCGACCAGGCCGATGCCCAGTGCCCAGATCCAGCCGCGGTTACTGCGGGTGCGGGGCGCCGGACCCATGTTCGCTTCATCGGTGACTTCACCGAGCCGGCCCTGGCCGGTCGGGGCCTGTCCGGCGGTGGCAGCGGCAACGACCGGTGCCACCCCGCTGGCCGGGTCCGGGGGCATCTCACCGTCGCGCACCGGGACGGTGGCGGCCGCCAGCGCTGCACCGTCCGGATACCGGCGCGCAGGATCCTTGCGCAGGCAGATCGCGATCAACTGGCGCATCGGGGCGCTGATGTTCTCGGGGAGCTCGGGTGCAGGTTCGTTGATGTGCTTCAACGCCACCGACACCGTGGAGTCACCGGAGAACGGACGTTCGCCCACGAGCACTTCATAGCCGACCACGCCGAGCGAGTAGACGTCGCTGGACGGCCGGATGGACAACCCCTGTGCCTGCTCCGGGGACACATACTGCGCGGTGCCGACCACCATGCCGGTACGGGTCAGCGGGACGGCGGAAGCGGCCTTGGCGATACCGAAGTCGGTGATCTTCACGACACCGTCGGCGGTGACCATGAGGTTGCCGGGTTTGATGTCGCGGTGGATCAGCTGGCGTTCGTGGATGGCCTGCAGGCCGACGGCAGCCTGGGCGATGAGGTCGAGGACCATCACCTCCGGCAGGGTGCGCTGGCGCCCGAGGATGTCCGCCAGCGACTCACCCTGCACGTACTCCATCACGATGAAGCAGTAGGCGATGCCGCTGCCGTCGACGTCGGCCTGCTCGCCGTAGTCGAAGGTGCGCACCACGTTCTCGGACTGGATGGTTTCGGCGGCTTCGGCTTCCTGCCGGAAGCGGTCGCGGAACTCCGCGTCATCGGTGAGTTCGGGTTTGAGCACCTTGACGGCCACGTCCCGCTCGCCGATGGTGTCGTACGCCAGCCAGACGGTGGACATGCCGCCACGGCCGATGATGCGGGACACCTCGAACCGTCGTCCTGCGGCGGAGTCGTAGTGGGTGTCGAGGACGCGTTGGAGACGGTCGGCGGCCGCCCGGTCCCGTGGGGTCATGTGTTCGGGGTCCACGGGGCCGGAATGCTCTTCGGGGGTGCTGAAGATACGGGTGCCGTCGGGGTCACTGGGGTTGTCGGAATCGTCGGGGCCGGTCACGTCTGTCACCTCGCTTACTGGGCTTCCTGGAGTGCTGCGTTGATCACTGCCCGTCCGATAGGTGCTGCGACGGAACCACCGGTGGCGGCCTGTCCAGCATCGCCACCGTTCTCCACCAGCACGGCGACGGCCACGTCGGCGTCCTCGGCGGGGCCGAAGGCCACGTACCAGGCGTGCGGGTTGGAGTTGCGGGAGTCTTCGCCGTGTTCCGCGGTACCGGTCTTGGAGGCGATGTCTGATGACCCGCCAGCGTACTCCTCGGCACCCTGCATCAGCTCGGTGAGCTGGGAGGCGACGCCGGAGTCGATGGCGCGGCCGGCTTCCTCGGGCCGGGTCTCCTGGATCACGTTGAGGTCGGAACCGGTGACCTGCTTGACGATGTGCGGCTTCATGCGCACGCCGTCGTTGGCGATCGTCGCGGCGATGACGGCGTTCTGCAGCGGGGTCAGCGCGACGTCGCGCTGACCGATCGCAGACTGGCTCAGCGCCGCGGAGTCCGGGATGTCACCGATGGTGGAGTTCTGGATCGGCAGACCGAAGTCCTCGTCGTCCTCCGCGCCGATGCCGAAGCCTTCGGCCGTGGCGCGGAAGGACTCCTCACCGTGGCGGTTCACCAGATCCACGAAGGAGGTGTTGCAGGACTTCGAGAACGCGGTGCGCAGCGGAACCTCGGGGGCCCCGCAGGACGTGCCGTCGTAGTTCTCCAGGGTCGTCGTGGTGTCCGGCAGCGTGATCTGCGATTCGCCGTTGACCATGGTGTCGGCGTTGTCACCGGCGGCCAGGGCGGCAGCCGTGGTGATCAGCTTGAAGGTGGAGCCGGGCGGCTGGGTCTGCTGCGTCGAGCGGTTCAGCAGCGGAGCATCCGGGCTCGCCTGGAGTTCCTCGAAGGCGGCGTCCGCGGTGGCGGCGTCGGTGCTGCTGACGACGGACGGGTCGAAGCTGGGGGTCGAGGCCATCGCCAGCACTTCACCGGTGGACGGGCGGAGAGCCACGACGGAACCCGAGTATCCGCGCGACGACAGTTCGTCGTACGCGACCTGCTGCACATTGGGCTGCAGGGTGAGTTCCACGTTGGCTCCCCGGCGCTCCTTACCGGTGAGGGTGTCCCAGGCGCGGGTGGCGAAGAGCGAGTCGTCCGTCCCGTCGAGGATGGAGTTCTGTGATGCCTCGATACCGGAGGCGCCGTAGCGGTCGGAGAGGTATCCCAGCACCGCACCGTAGGACGCGGGTGTGGTCGGGTAGTCACGGGTGTAGAAGCCGTCCTCATCCGCCTGGGATTCGGCGAGCACCTGGCCGCCGGCGGAGATCTGCCCCCGCGGGATCGACTTCATCTCGTAGTACTGGCGGGAGTTCAGCGAGTTCTCCGCGTAGCGGGAGGTCTGGAACCCCTGGATCCACGTGAGGTTGACCAGGAGGATCACCACCAGCACGAACGTGAAGACCGAGACGTTGCGGATGGACCTGTTCATGAGCGGGCCTCCCTGGCGTTCTGGCTGCTGTACTGGTCGTTCACAACCGGGTTGAGGGACGTCTGCGGATCGGCGTACCGGGCATCGGCGTCCGTGGCCGGCTGCTGTGCGGCCTTGCGCGTGTTCACGTCATGGGAGATCTTCAGCAGGATCGCCAGCAGGATGTAGTTCGCCAGCAGACTGGAACCGCCGTGGGACATGAACGGTGTGGTCAGGCCGGTCATGGGCAGCAGCTTGGAGATGCCACCGGTGACCACGAACACCTGGATCGCCAGGGTCAGTGACAGACCGGCGGCGACAAGCTTGCCGAAGGAGTCCGGGGTCTTCAGTGCGATGATGAACCCGCGGGTCACGAAGACGGCGAACAGCATGAGCACGGCCGCCAGCCCCACGAACCCGAGTTCCTCGCCGATGGAGGACATGATGAAGTCGGCGTAGGCGACCGGCACGTTCTGGGGGTAGCCCTCACCGAGACCTGTTCCGGTCAGCCCACCGAAGGACATGCCGAACAAGGCCTGGGACAGCTGGTAGCCGGTCCCTTCCTCGTAGGTGGCCAGCGGGTCGATGAAGTTGGTGAACCGGTCCTGGATCTTGTCGGAGATCTGGAAGACCCCCCAGGCGCCGATGACGGCGAGCCCGAGCCCGACAACCAGCCAGGACGAGCGTCCGGTGGCCATGTAGAGCATGCCCAGCACTGTGCCGAAGAGCAGCAGGGCAGGGCCGAAGTCATTCTGGAAGATCGAGATGAGGATCGCCAGGCCCCAGACCAGCAGGATCGGTCCGAGGTCACGCAGGCGGGGGAACTGCAGCCCCAGGACGCGGTAGCCGGCCACGGAGAACAGTGCGCGCTTGTTGACCAGCAGGGCGGCGAAGAAGATCAGCAGCATGATCTTGGCGAACTCACCGGGCTGGATGGAGACCGGGCCGAGACTGATCCAGACTTTGGCGTCGGCATTGATCGACGTCGGCCACACAATCGGCAGGGCGGACAGGATCAGGCCACCGAGACCGAGCAGGAAAGCGTAGTTCTGCAGACTGTTGTGGGACTTCAGGAACCAGATGACTGCGGCGAAGATCACCAACGCGATCACTGTCCACATCACCTGCGAGTTCGAGCGGGTGGTTTCCGCGGCCAGGTCGATGCGGTAGATCATCACCAGGCCGATGGCGTTGAGCATCGCGGCGACCGGCAGCAGAATCTGGTCGGCGTTGGGAGCCTTCAGGCACATCACCACATGGGCGACGCCGAAGATCGCGATGTACCCGCCGACCAGGACGGCGACCTCGGAATTCAGTTCATTGCCCTGCGAGAACTGCAGGGCGATCAGGGCGATACCGAGGATGACGGCGGAGAAGACCAGCAACGCTAGTTCGGTGCCGCGGGCGTGGGCGTCACGGAACATGTCAGTTCACCTCCCTGCACGACACACCGGGTGTGGTGAGGTCCGAGGGCTCCCCGCCGCGTGAACCTGAGTTGTTGTCGCGGGTGACGCAGACCGGCAAGGTCTGTTCAGCGAGACGACGGATCTGCCCCTGGATCTCGTCGTAGGAGTCACGGGGCAGGTTGTCGAGTGTGCCTCGGGCAGCCGGGGTGAGGTCGGCCGTGGAGAAGCGGTGGCAGTCGTCGTCGCTCCCGGCGGGAACCAGCCGGACATCGCCGTCATCGGTGAGGCAGACCTCCTGGTACACCGACTGGGTCGAGATGCCCAGGATGCTCCCCGGAGCACCCTGGTAGATCTGGATCGGTGAACCGGATTCGGCGGCGGCCGCCGTGGTCGACGGAGCCGGTGGTGTTTCCGAGGAAGCCGGGGCACCGGACGGGTCCGCAGGTGCGGACGGGTCGGCCGGCGCGGCTGTCGAGGTGCCGGCACCGCCGGTCACCGGGGGTGTGGACACCGTGGTGGTTGCTGCGGCGCCGGAGTCAGCGACGGCGATGAAGTAGGACTGGCTGAGCGAGTCACGTACGTACCAGACCGTCGCGCCGGCGGCGACGATGAGTACGAGGGCTGCGGCGAGAGTGATGATCAGCCCCTTACGACGTCGCTTCTTCGGTTCGGGCTCCTCGGCGTCCGGGCCCGGCGACGGAGATTCGGCTCCGGGCTCCGGCTGGGCGGCACGGGGGCGCTGCACGATGTTGACCGCCGAGGCGCGTCCCGCCGAGGTGTTCGGACGCGGCAGCTCGGGGGCATTGGTGTTCACCGCGCCGGCGAGGGCGGGGGCGGTGGGCAGGACGGCGCCCTCCGGCAGGGACGCCGGGTCGACGACGTCGGCCACGACCACGGTGACGTTGTCCGGGCCACCGCCGCGCAGGGCCAGGTTGATCAACTGCGAGCCGGCCTCCTCCGGGGTGCCGGTGGCCAGCACGTCACGGATGGTGTCGAAGCTGACCGGGTCGGACAGGCCGTCCGAGCACAGCAGATAGCGGTCACCGGGCTGCGCCTCACGCAGGGACAGCGTCGGTTCGACGGGGCGACCGGTGAGGGCCTTGAGGATCAGCGAGCGCTGCGGGTGGCTGCTGACGTCTTCGGGGGCGAGCTTGCCTTCGTCCACCAGGGACTGCACGAAAGTGTCGTCCTTGGTGATCTGGGTGAGGGTGCCGTCGCGGAAGAGGTAGCCGCGAGAGTCGCCGACATGGCAGACACCCAGTGATGCCCCGTCGAAGAGCATGGTGGTCAACGTGCAGCCCATGCCCTCCTGGGTGGGGTTGTCGTCGACGTGGGCGGCGATGGCGCGGTTGCCGTCGTCCATGGCCTCGGCGAGCATCGTCAACAGCCGGTCACCGGAGGGCTCCACACCTTGGGAGAGGGTGTTCTCCAGGACGTAGAGGGAGGTGATCATCAGCTCGGAGGCAACTTCGCCTGCGGCGTGGCCGCCCATTCCGTCGGCGAGGGCCAGCAGGTGGGGTGAGGCGACGGCGGAGTCCTCGTTGTTGGAGCGCACCAGGCCGCGGTCGGACAGGGCCGCGTAGTTCAGGGCGAGGGGCGTGGCGGTGGTCTCTGTCATGCTTCCAACCTCACCGTGGTCTGGCCGATGCGGATCTCCTGGCCTGCGGAGAGCTGTTCGGGCTGGTCGATACGCTGCCCGTTGAGGAAGGAACCGTTACGTGAGTCGAGGTCCTCGAGCAGCCAGGTGCCGGACTGCTGGAACAGCCGGGCGTGGGTTCCGGAGGCGAAGTCGTCCTCCAGGACAATGGTGCAGGAGCCGGAGCGGCCCAGGGTCACGTCCTGGTAGCCCTGCAGATTGAGTGTTGTCCCGGTCAGTGGGCCGGAGATCACCGTCAACGAGCCCGGGGGAGTGGCACGACGGAAACCGCGGCCGCCCGACGGTTTGGGGCCGGTCGCAGCGCCGGTGGACGGGCCGGAGGCAGGCGCAGCACCTGCTGTGGCTGCCATGGCGTTCACGTCCTTACGCATGGCGCGGACGGCCACCCAGACGAACAGCCACAGCACGACGAGCAGGGCGATCTTGGCGAGCAGCACCAGAGTCGTCTGCATTCGGGGTCATCTCCTTCGTGCCGGTGGGTTGACCGGTCGGTCAACGTTTGATCCTACCGGCTGAATCTACCTTCCGGAGGCCCCGTCAACTGAACCGAACGTCGATCTCGCTGTGCCCGATGGTGATGACGTCGCCGTCGGCGAGTAGCCAGCTGTCCACCGGAATCTCGTTGACGGTGGTGCCGTTCGTGGACTTCAGGTCGGTCAGGACGGCGTCGTACCCGTCCCAGGTGATCTCGGCGTGCTGACGGGAGACGCCGGTGTCCGGCAGACGGAAGTCGACCGCATTGCCGCGGCCGATGACGTTCGTGCCGTGCTGCAGCAGGAAGCTGCGGGCCGAGCCGTCCTGGAGGTAGAGGGTCACGGTGGTCTGAGGAACCTGTTCCCCCGCGGCGGCGTTCGCGGCGCCGGTGGCCTCATCGGCGTTGTTCGCCGGGGCCTGGGCGTTGTGCGAGATCACCTCGGTGCCGGGATAACTCTGCAACGGCTCGCCGAGGTCGGGGTCCTGTTCGGGCTGCTGATTCTGCTGGTCCTGTTGCGCAGCCTGGGCGGCCTGCGGTGACTGGGACGGACGTGCCAGTCCGACGAGGGGGTTCGGGTCGGCAGCGGGGGCGGGCTCGTCGGCGTCGTAGGAGTGGGCGACGGAACTGCGCCCCGAGTCCGGTTCGCTACGCGGCCAGTGCGGTTCGGGCTGTTCGGTCTTCTCGAAGGAGGACCGGGCCTTCAACTGCCCGGTGTGTAGTCCGTCGTCCTTCACGATCTCAACGGCGACGGGATGGTGTGTGTCCCACCCTTCGTTGCGGATGAAGCGTTGGAGGCGGCCGCGGAGCTCGTTGGCGAGGTCGGGACGCTTCTCGAGTAGGGCGGTGTGATCGTGTTCGGAAACGTGGACGCGGTAGGAGGAGGGGGCGTAGACGGTGCCGGTGTGGTCCTCCATGAGGGTGTCCTCGACCTCCTGCTTCAGCAGTTCGTCTATTTCGGCGGGGACGACCTCGCCGCCGAAGACGCGCGCGAAGCCGTTGTCCAGCCCGCGCTGCAGGGAGCTGTCGAGCTTACGGAAGCGACCGAAGAGGTCCATGGTGGTTATGCCTCACCTTTCGTTCTTTCGTCCCGTAGGGCCGGTTGCCTTCATCGGGGTGCTGGTCCGGCGGGGTGCTGGACCGAGGACGGCACACGTTGTCGGCCCACTATACGGACTGGAGCTGTGAAGTGGGTGTATCTCGCCGGGTGTGTGGCCGGGCTTGGTTCCGAATGCTGGTCTGGCCTGTGACTTTGTGCGTGGTCGATGACGGTGATAATGTTGCTCTCCGTTGCAGAAGCAACCCACGTCGATATACATCGATGCCACGGGCGAGTGGCGGAATGGCAGACGCGCTGGCTTCAGGTGCCAGTGTCCTTCGGGACGTGGGGGTTCAAGTCCCCCTTCGCCCACAGTGAGCGGTTCACGAACTGAGCCGGCCGGAGGTCACAAACTCGAAAGGGTTTGTGACCTCCGGTTTTTCGTTGTCCGGCTGACACGCCCTTCGAGATTAGCAGTTGGGGGAGTTGCGTGGCGAAGTCCCGGGTAGCGGTGGACGAGGCGGATTCCCCGAGGGTTTTCGGTGGGGTTCGGTCACGAACTTCTGTGGTGGCGCAGGTTCCCGGGCCAGCCGAGTGCAGGGCAACGTAGAGCAGAGCGTTATGAGTTGTCTAGCTTGTAGTTAGTTGAACATGGACCGACCGAGGAGGTTGTCGCGATGTTGAACGTTCGCACTAGCAGGATGCTCAAATTGAGAAGCTCAGTTGTAATTGGACACGCCATACCCGATTCAGGTGGCGAGGTGAACCCCACGGGAAAGCATGTTCAACATGGAGTAAATACCAGGATACGTAAACTAGTTAGATCTTCTCCACCGGCACACTCAAGGCATGAGCTAGAGAAGCAGCAAGATGGCGTGGACTAGAAAAATAGAACTGTGCTAGAACGTTCGAGTTGGGCAGGATCGATTTTCCATCGAGGTCGACTATATCAATAGTGGGGCGAAATAGTCTTGGCTTGACCACAAGTCTAGTTGAATCACCAACGCGTACATTGGCGTTCGAGTTTCCCTTAATATATATCTGCCCCTCGTTAGCCACCAAAAGGCCAGGCTTAAAATTTCTCGTCGACAGATGCCATAGCATCCAGCATAGAACGGGTATTCCAACAAGTCCTGCCACGGCAAGTCGGCCTTTCCATCGATGAGCCATGGAAGGATCAAAGAATCCTGACAGGATACACGCTAAAGTGGTAAGGAAGAATGCGAAAAACAACACCTCGACAAGGTAAGACTTGAGTGTGACCGCTTTCGAGGTCTTTTCTGATACCCAAGAGTACCTGATGGGAGAGATATCTGGGAGTAGTATCGCAAAGAACCCCGTCACCAGGATGAGGAGGGCAACAGCCAGTAACAGAGCACTAATTTTCGCTATTACGTAAATTTCCGCGGAAAATATCTCCCGCGTAGTCAGCGCAAATAGGATTATAAGCGCAACGGCAACTAGGGATCTAAGTATGGTGTTCATCATCTAGGTTGGTTTTCGTTCTAGGAAATCTTCTTAGAAATAAAGTCTCCCAAGTGGAAGGGTATTCCGGACAGGTTTAACACCGTGACAATGAGTAGGGTGTCAACTGATAACAGGGATTGGCGTGTCCATACATAGGCTACCTGCATTGATACGCCAAGTCTGCTAGGTCCGAGAGCGGCACTGCTTACCGCGTATTTTTGTTCATTGTCAACGTTCCAATGTGTCCACTCGGCTGTACCCTGCTCGAGTCGGCCTCCATCGAAGGAGTCCACCTCCCTAAGATAGGACTCCAGAGGGGTTGTTCCTTCGATTGAGAATGCCTGTATGGACAAGTGGCCGCCGATGGAATCGTTCTGCATGTAGGAGAAGAATTTACCATTGAGCGACAATTCTTGTTCATTTTCTGCCCAGGGGTACGGAGGGAGGAGCCCCTGAACAGCTTTACTTGAAAGCGAGTCGTTCCATTCGGTTAGCTGGCTTCCGTTGTTCTGGATGAGATCCGTAAGTGTGGTCATGATGATCTAGAAAATCCTATCCCATACCCATTTGGTTGCTTCAGTGGCTGCGTATGTTGCAGCTGCGGTTGCTGTTACACCAGCTGCGGCGGTAACCCAGACAGGTGCAGTTACCCCCGCAGATGCGAGAAGTAACCCAGTTCCCGTTACTGCCGCGGCTCCCCCTAAACCGCCCAGGATGTTGGTGGTCGTTGCCTTAGCGGGGGACTCCCCATCTTGGATGTCTGCTGCTATGCCCAGTCCGGTGCCAGCGGCACCTAATGCACGACCGGCTCCTTTGAGAGCGCGAATCTGTGCGTCAGCGTCATCGGGTCTGATTCTACCTGCATCTCGATCCGCTTCAATTTCGGCGATACGCCCGTCGATCGGTAGATCCGTGCCCACATCGTAAGCTGCGGCTGCTGCATCGCTTGCTTCGAACTGGCCGTACTCATTTCTTTCGACGCTGACTTCGTTCCCTTCGGTGTCGGTGAGTTTACCATCGTCGCCGCGGTAAACCGGGACGCCCCCGATCACAGCACCATTGATCCATTCTCCGGTGTCGGGGTCGTAGAAACGCCCCGTGTTCGGGTCCGGTTCCTGATTGCCGGTTACATCATTGCCCGAATCGTCCAGCGGGACGACGGTCTCGCCGTCAGTGCTTACTCGTGAGCCGTCCGGGTCGTCCACCTGGGTGCTCACCCCGGCATCGTCACGCTGGGTGGATTGAATGTCCGACGTGGTGCCGTTCGGATTGTCTACCTGCATCTCGTACTGGTTGTCGCCAGTACGCTGGTAGTCGCCGTAGGACTGAGTCCCGTCCGGATTGTCGGCGAGCACCGTGCCTTGCGAGTTGTCGGCGTTGCCCTGTGAGGTGACGTCAGGCTGGACGGCTGCTTGGGGAGTCGGTGCAGTGTCGTAGTGCTCGGAGTAGTGGGTGCCGTCATCCTGGTTGGACTGTGCGTATGCGGATGTTCCGTCATCGTTGTTGGACCAGGCGTCCCACCCGCCGACGTCGTTTTGCACGCTGCGGGTATCTGTGAACGTCCCGTCCTCGCGCTCGATTCTGGTGTCGACTGTCTGTCCGCCGGTTCCCTCAGGGATGGTGTGTGTCGCGGTTTCTCCGTTGCCCAGGTCTTCGGTCCAGGTGTCTCCGTCGGAGCGCCCGGTGGTGTCGACAATCCCAACCCCGTCCTTCTTCTCCTTGTCGGGGTCGGCCAGGATCGGCAGTAGGGTGGTGCGGTCCGGGTCGACGATCTGGACCAGTTCGCCGGTCTCATTATCGACCTCGTAGTAGGTTTCCACGGGTCGTCCGGACGCGTCGTAGGCCCAGGGGGCCTTGACGTGTTCGACGACATTGCCGTCGGCGTCGAGGACATCGACACTGCCGTCCGGGTTCTTCACCATCTGCCCGCCCTCGGGCACATCCATGTCGAAACGGTGCTCGCGTGGGGAGTACACACCCTCCAACAGGATCAAGGATTGTTCACGCCCGTTGCCCCAGTTGATGTCGCCGCGGTGGGCGCCGTCGCGGCGCCGTCGGTCAGCCAGGATCGCGCCGGCTGCACCGGCGAGTGCACCCCCGGCACCCAACGGGCCGACCGGTAGACCACCAGTTTCATTGTCGCCGTCACCGGCGACCGCCTCGTCAGCGGTGTCGTCCACACCTGGGGCGGGTGCCGCGGACGTTGGTGCGGCACTGGAGGTGTCGTCGGTGTCATCACGGTCGCCACGGTCGTTGCTGCTGTTACGGTCGGTGAGTTGTCGTCCTTCCAGGCCGTCCTGGCGGGTCACACTAGTGACCCCGGAGTCGGTGTCGGTGGTTAGAATTTCTCCGGTCGCGGTGCCATTGTCGGTGATCACCGCCGGGCCGTCGGGAGTGTCGACGACGCGGACGTCACGGGGGTTGCCGTTGTCGTCGGTGACGGTGGTGTCCCAGGGCACGACGTCGCGTACGTTCGAGCGGGCGGTGTTCCCGGCCGAGGCCCCGGTGGTGTCGGTGGGTTCGGCAGTGCCCATGCGCTCGGCCAGCCCGGTGCGCGGTGCACCTAGGGCCATGTCCTGCTGGTATTCGCTGTCGGGCCGGTCGAAGCCCTCGTACTGGTGGGTGCGCTCGGGAGCAGGTTGAGATCCGCCGTTACCACCGCCGGGTGGGGGTCCCGGCGGCAGGGTCGGGGTGGGGATGTCGCGGCAGATATAGGGCGGCCATTCGTTGCCGGTGGGTTCTTTGCCTGGGTGGGCTGCCCGCCAGGCGGTCTCCATCGCGGCGTTGTACTCGGCGGTCTGGCGTTGGCACCGTTCGGCCGGGGTTTCCTGATCGGCCAGGGCGCTACCGGTGCTGGCCAGCACCAGTGGGGCGGTGATCAGCCCGGCTGTGGCCAGGCTCGCGGCGTAGCGGTACACCCGACGGGGCAGATGTGTTTTTTTCACAGGTCATCCACCCCGGGTTACTGCTGGGGGGTGGAGGTGCTGGTGGCTTTGCGCCACAGGGCCAGGAACCCGGAGACCATCAGACCGCCGCCGATCATCATCACGATGACGTAGCAGAACATCACCGGAACGTAGCCGTAGTCGCTGATTGGTTCGGCGATGTGCTCGGAGAACGTCAGTGCGGCCAACACGACCAGCACGCCGATGATGAGTTTGACCACCGGGATCCACGTGGGTTGTGTGGTGGGGTTGTCGGTGGCGTTCTCTGCGGTCTGACCAGACTCGGGGCTACTGGCGGTGACCGGCAGGGATGCTGTCGCCGGTGCAGCGTCAGCTGCGCTGTCGGTGGGACGGGTGGTGGTGCTCATGGGTGAATCACGGATCCTCAGATGTGTCGGAGTCGGCGGACGTGCCGGGCTACCGGTCCTGGTCGGTCGGGGTGTGTGCGAGGCGGGAGTGCCTAGCGGATGCGGGTGGCTTTGTCGCCTACGCACGCGGGGATAGGCAGGGAGATCAGGGCACCGGGAGGTTCCACTGGTTGAGGACGAGCCCGCTGTAGGTGTTGCCGTCAGGCGCGGCGACACTGCCGATGAACCAAGCCCCGGGGTATGTTCCTCGGCCTGGAGTGTACTGGCCGGTGGCTTTACGGCAGTTGCCGTCGGTGGCGCCGGCGACAACTGGACCGAAGCGCACGTCGTGGTAGACGATGCAGTCCACGTTCGTGCCGTGGGCCATGAATGTGCCCACTGTGGCGGCAGCACTGGTGGGCGCGGTGATCCCGGCGGTGACCGTAACGGCGGCCAGCGCCATTGCCGCGGCGCCGGCAAAGCGACGCACACGACGGCGGCTGCGGGTGGTGGTAGGGGTTGTCGAGGTCATGACAGCTGAAAACTCCTGGGTAGACGGTGCCGGGTAGGCGGTCTCGTCACGAAGATCAGGCCGCGGACACCGGTCGATTATGCCGGTGCGTACCGGTGCTTACGGTGGGTGTTCTAGCGGATGCGGGTGGCTTTTCCGTAGACGCTGACCGCGTCGACCGAGGTTGGTGAGGTGGTGGACACGGTGACATAGGAGCGGATGCTCACCGGGCCGGCGCACCCGTTGATCTGCAGGTGCGCGCCGGTGAACCCAGCGGAGGCGCGCTTGTAGTCCGGGTCGACGGGCATGCTGACCAGGGAGATGTCGGACACGCCACCGGGGTTGAGGTGTGCCTGCACGGTGGGGGAGGCCTCGATTTTTCCGTCGACGCCGGCTTCGGCGCGGGCGGTGGCGTCGGCACCGGCGGAGACTCCGGTGACGCTGGGCAGGTCGACCTGGACGCTGGGTCCGCCTTCGATGCCGGCGTCGGCGTGGGGTGCGATACCGGCGGTGCCGGCGAGTTCGACGTCGACACCGCTGGAGATGTCGACCCCGCAGCCGATCTGGTAGCCGGCGTCGAACATCGCGCCGGTGAGTTCGGGGGCGCCGTTACCGTCGATCCAGACGTTGCCGGTGAGGGTGCCGAAGGCTTCGCCGGTGGTGGCTGAGGCGTCCAGGGGCGGGGCGATGTTGACCGACTCGTCTGTCTTGGCGGCGTGCAGGACCCAGCCGTCGGCGGTGGTGCGGGAGACCTGGCGGTCGGGCAGGTCGGTCGGCCCGCCGGTGACCGGTGCTGGCCACGGCAGGGTGGGTGCAGCGGCGGCCGGGGCGATCGCGGTCAGGCCGAGGGTGGCGGCTGCGGTGATGCTGACAGCTGCCGCAGAGATTGTGCGTGTGGTCTTCTTGGTGAACGTCATGGCGATAATGTAGCGAACGATCCAGCAAAGAACACGCTGAAAATTGATCACGTTTTCATCACGGCTTCGGAGGGGCAGTGGGTGCGCCGAGTCCAGGAGCGGTTACTTATGGGGTCTTGCATCGCCCCTGGTAGCAGGTGTGTAGCACAGTAGTTGATGTATCAACTGCATAGCTACGATGAAGTATTTTCGCAGGCTGTGGACAGAATATGTGTCACGGTCCCTGCCGGCGGGGACTGTCAGGCTGACGCTGTGTGCCGCTTGGCAGTGGAGGGTCACCGTATGGTCACGGTCTGACGTTCGGGGACGTGACGGTGTTACATCTCCAATGAGGTGTGTTTGTCGATGTAACTCATTCCGGGGGTGCCCCGGCGGGTATCGTGACACGGTGGCTACCCGTGAGAGGGGCGCATAGTGCAGCGACATTGGAACTCTGTTTCCACCGCATGGTCGGTGGAGGCCTACCCCTGGGGACTCTATGACGCTGACACTGGCGTAGATGTTCGGTCCTGCGGTCCTCTCAACAGCGAAGCGATGTACGCAGAGGAGCCAGCGAAACTGTCGTCCGCACTGTTTTTTTGGTGCGGCACGTCCAGGTTCAACACATGCTGGATTGAGTAGTGCGGCACCGTGGGTGGGCTTACCTGTGCCGCGTACGAGTCGGAGGAAGCCTGTCGCAGAAGCGTTCGGATGGGTGCCTGACAGATGATTCAGAACGCTAACCGTCGTTGATGCAGAGGAACCGATGACGCCGCCGACGGCATTGTTTCCGACGCCGGATCAGCGCTCTACGTCACAGTACAGGTCAAGTCCTGGGACGGGTGAGCTCGTCACGGCGTGAACGCCGGAAACATCTCGGAGCTTCTCGAAGGTGTTCTGGAACGCTTTGGCACGCCTCAGTTAGCTGATCTGAAAGACGGGATGTTCATCGTCGAAGCTGAGTTCACTCACTCTGAGGGAGCTGGTCCGTACACCACACTGGAGGCGGCGAAGTACCTCGCAGCGATTCCATACCGCTAGTCGCATTAGGCGTCGTCGATCACCTGTACTGAAGTCTTGGATGGCGGCCACCATACGCTGGCCTGGTAGTTGACCTCCCTGACATTTCTTGGCTGGATGTGGAAGCGCTTGTCACAGGGTGTCGGGGTTCGCCTGGTAATCACCGTCGAGTTCGTCTCTCCCATCCTTGCCCGGTAAGAACCTCCGTGAGTAGTCGGCGTCCGGCGCTGCGGGTCCGAGCGTCGGTGTCGTCGGCGAGGTCGGCGCCGGCGATCAGGCGGGGCACCACGAGTCGCCCTTCGATCGTGCGGGTAGCAGCACGATAGAGACCGACATCATCCACACGCACCGTCAGGTTGCCTCGGCCGGTAGGGAGCAGGACGTACCCTCTGACGAGCTGCTCGAGGTCCTCACTGCTGACGTAGATGTCCGCGTCACCTCCGGTGCCGAGTCCGAGGCGGTAGCTTTCCACCGCGCTGATCCCGGTACGCGTGACCCTGCGGTCGGTGAGTAAGGCAGTCAGGTCCCGTGGCCCTACTTTGTAGCGGTGGGTGCTGTTGGCGCGTCTGCTCGTCCACCGACGGACAACATCCACCTCGGTGGTCGACGAGAGTCGGCGGCGCAGTCGGGAGCGCTCCGTGGCACTGAGCCAGGCCGCGGCCCCGCCGTCGGCGAGGTCCGCGGCCGCCCAGGCGACCCGCGGCGACATCGCCCGGCTGGTGGCTCCGGCGGTGGTGAGGCCGCGTTGGTGCTCGATGCTGGCGGCGTCGATGAGCCACAGGGTGCCGACACGGCGGGCGGTGAGCCCGCCGGAGTTGATCAAGGCCCGGACTCGAGCCTGGGAGACACCGAGACGTGCCGCGGCCTCATGGGTGGTCAGCTCCATGCGCACAAGTGTAGCGGTGGCGCAATAGAAGTGTTCACATCTTGGCGAGGTGGCTACTTGACTGTCCAGTTGTTTCCGCAGCTTTGGCAGACTGCGATCTTCTGATTGCTGAACTCTTGGCGGGTCGTTCCCTCCGGTCACGGACACCTACCGGCCTGTGCCCTTTCACGGCAGAATGGCGAGGGTGAGATACGAACGGCTGGTGCAGAATGACCGCCTACGATGACTGCCTTTTGTGTGCCGTCGAGGGTGACGGAACCCGCGCACAGGAACCAGAAGAGATCCCGGCACCCGTGGGGATCCCTCGCAGGGCCCACGGTCGGTCCATTGGTGGAAGGATTGAGGCTATGAACCACGTCATCCATATCGAACAGCATCTCGCCGAGGACGGTCACGCTGCTGGAAGTGTCGACCAGTTCCTGGATCGGGTTCTCGATGAGTTGTATGACCAGGGAGTTGAGGCTGATTACCAGGCGACGGTCAGTGCCCTGGAGGTGGTCTGGACGCTGAACGTGAACGCTGGTGACCGGTTGGATGCGCTCATTGACGCGTGCACGTTCCTGCGGGCTGCCCTGAACGCTGTGGGGCGGTCGGGTGGTTGGATGGTTCGCGAGGGCGGTGACGGGATCGTCGAGGTGAAAATTTCTGGCGAGAGGTAGGTGTGCGCCTAGTGGCCTGGTGAGAGCCGTGTCGGTCATTCTGGGGGTCCTTCTACTTTCTGCGGTGTCCCCACAGCCCCCGGGGTCCTGTTGAGGGCCGGGGAGACCGACTCCCACATATCGCGCACCCGGTTGAGGATCCGCAGCCCCGGCCAGGTTCCCACGAGAATGTCCCGGTTCAGGTGGCCCAGGTGCTCTTGGGTGAGTGCTTACTCTCAGCACCGTGGTCGACATCGGGTCCAGCTGCGGCTGCAGCAGGGTAGAGGACGTCAGGTGTTTAGCCCTGCGCCCTGTCGTGGGTGACCCCCAGGTGGATCCCGATGGTGATGCCGATGCTCACCAGGTCGTCGAGGGTGAACCTGTCAATGCGTCCTGCGGACAGTTCGGCCAGTCGGGGGTGGGTCACCCCGAGTGTGCCGGCGGTGGTGTCGGCGTTCCACCGTTTTTCGGTGATGTGGTCGTTGATTGAGGACAGCAGTGCTGAGCGTATTCGGAGGTTCTCGGCCTCTGCCGGTGTGTCGGCGAGGGCGTCCCATACGCTGGTGGTTCTGGTGATGGTGGTGTTCACGGGGTGTGTTCCTTTCTGCGGGCGATGGTTTTCAGTTGGTCGGGTGTCAGGTCGTCGAGGGTGAGCTTGTCCATCGCTATCGCCCACCACACGGTGGCGTCGATGCCGCAGACATTCGCAGATGTGCTCGGACCGGTCGGCGGCCATGGCGGCCATGGCGGCGTAGGCGGCGGCGATGGCAGCCTCCGAGTCCGGATCCGCGGTGTCGCCGTTGGTGCCAGGGTCGGTGTCGTGGTCGGGGTGATGGTTGGGCATGTGGGTGTGCCTTCCTGGTGGCTCCATCCCGATTGACGGGTGAAGAGGTCGACTGTAGTGGCGACAGGAAGCGGATATCAAGATTCTGTGTCGTCTTCTGCGCAGGTGGGGAGGGGTGTGTCGTGTTCTGCGCAGTCTGGCAGTGAAGGTTCCGGCACTGTGCAGCCGAAGGGTCGGAACGGCCGGGGTGAATCCCCGGGAAGCACTTGTAGGGTGGGGGTACTTCAGAAGGACAGACAGCAGGAGGGTGGATGGCTTCGCGCACGGGCTCGACCCCGTCGGTGGAAAGGCGCCGGGCGCTGCTGACCGGTGTCGGCAGCCTGGTGGACCTGCATGGTGGGGCCACCTATCGCAGGATGCAGGAGTTGATGCCTGCGCCGAAGCGGCCGATGACCCGTGGGGAACTCGAGCAACTGCTTCAACGGTTGGATTCTCAGGCGTAGGGCAGGCTCACGGCCGGCTGCGCAGAACACGACACATCCCGCCGGGGTGAATCAACCTCGGCGCAGCCTGAGCTCTGTCAGCCTCATTGGCCTGTGGGTCTGGCGGCGTGCGCGGCCCACAGGCGGATTTCCTCGGTGCCCCACATATCGATGATGGGGCTGAGGTGGCGGTAGATGTCGAACTCGCCGCGCGGGTCCAGCAGGTGGGTCGCTAAGGCGTCGATGTCGTCGTTGCGAATCCAAGCGGTCAACTGTTCGGCGGCCTTGTCACGGGCAGTGGCTTCGGTGTCCTCGGGTGTGTCGGTGCGGGCGATGCGTCTGGCGGCGAGGGTGTGCCGCAGCCCAAGCCCACGCTGGCGCCCGGTGACTCGTTGCAGGATCATGCGGTGGGCGGTGATCGACTCGACGGTGCTCGGGTCTACCTGCCCGGCGTAGGTGTCCAGGTTCACCTCAGGGGCGGGGAGTTCGACGGTGCCCCACTCGAAGAGTCCCTGGTGCTCGACATGTCGGTGTTCTGTCGGGACCTGGGTCAGGTCATCGTCGGGGTAGGTGTAGGTGAACCGCTCCACCGGTACCGTCCAGGTCCAATCGGTGGTGTCGAGGATCGCCACCGATCCGGGGTGGGTCTCCTTGTTCAGGCCGATGTCCAGGACTCTGGCGACAGGAGCGGCGAAGCGGGTGTGGTGGTGACCGTGGACATGCACTCGTGGTCTCGCGGCGTCGCGGACGCCGGTGAGGTGGGTGCGGTTGGTCTCGCCGGCGGGTTCACCGGCCTTGTCTTGGGCGTGCTCGCTGCCGTGGGCTAGGGCGGTGAAGGCTTCGGTGGTGGTTTCGTGGGTGACCAGGATGTCCACCGGAGGTTGGTCAGGATCAGTCGCTGCGGCGATGGCCCGCTCGGCCTGGGATTCGGTGATGTTCTCTGCGGGCCACCAGTTGAGTCCTTCGGTGCGCCACTGCTTGTCGATCGAGGATGCTCCGCCGAGGAACAACAGCTCCACCCCGGCGAGCCGGGCGCGGGTACCGCGGGGCATGTAGGTGACATTGTCACTGATGCGTACCGGGCGGGGTGTGTTGGGGTTCAGGAGGTCGGGGTTGTCGTGGTTGCCGTCGATGAAGCGGACGTCCACCTCGGTGAGGTCGATGCCGGTGTCGTGGCAGGCGTTGTTGATGGCGGTTTGGGCCTTCTGCGCCATGTCGGGGTGGCCTGGTGGTTGTGGTGGGACCTGGTCGCCGTAGAGCCAGTAGTCGCCGCACTGGATGATGGTGGTGGCCCCGGCTTCGAGGACGAGGGCGACGGTGGTTTCCAGGGCGATGTCTTTGCGGTGGATGTCTCCGATAAAGGCGATCAGGTTCGGGTTGGGTGCAACCGGGTCGCAGTTGTCGACGGTGTCAGGGTCGAGCATGTTTGGTGTGTCCTCGAGAGTGTTGTGGGGGCTGGGCTGGGGTGTGTCGTGTTCTGCGCAGGCCGTAGTCTCGGATTCACATCCGAGGGGTAGCGGTGAGCTCCTCGTCGTCCCCGGTGTTCTGCCGGCCGACGGGGATCGTCCAGGTCCAGTCGGTGGTGTCGCAGAGGGCCACCGAGCCGGTGGTTTTCTCCAGGGACAGGGAAATATCGGTGACGAGGTGGCCTCCCAGGTCGTGGCTGGTCGTGTGTCGGGTGTGGCGGTGTCCATGGACCTGGACCCGTGGACGGGCATGCTCGACTATCGAGTCGAGGTGGGCGCGGTCGCTCTCGCCAGCAGGATCGTTCAGCTTGTCGCGGGCGTGGCCACCATGAGCGCACAGAGCGTCGAAGGCAGAGCTGGTGGTCTCGTGGGTGACCAGGACGTCGACAGGCTCTCCAGGGGCATCGGTGATCCGCTCGACCTGCGTGGTGGTGATGTTCTCTGCTGGCCACCAGTTCTTTCCCTCAGTGCGGTGAGCGAGGTCGGTGGAGGACGCCCCGCCGAAGAACAGGATGTCGGCACCGGCGAGCCGGGCCCGGGTGCCGCGCGGCATGTAGGTGACGTTGTCGCTCATCGGCACCAGACCAGTGGCGTCGGGGTTGAGTACGTCGAAGTTCTCGTGGTTGCCGTCGACGAACCGGTAGTCGATGTCGGACAGCTCGATCCCGTCGGGGCAGATCCGACGCCGCGTCCGCTGCAGCTTGGGCAGCTCCTTGGGTCCGTCGTAGATCCAGAAGTCGCCGACCTGGATGATCGTGGTGCACCCGCGGTTGAGGGCCTGTGCGGCGGTGTGCTCGAAGGCGGCGAGCTTGCCGTGTAGATCGCTGACAAAGGCGATGAGGTTCGGGTTGGGTGCGGCGGTGACCATGCGTGGGCTCCCAGGGAAGGCGGGCTGTGGTTTGTGGAACGTGACGGTAACACCAGTGGGAGCGGGTTGGCCAGAAACGTGAGCCAACTTCTGCGCAGATCAGCTACTATTTCCTGATGAGACGCGGGGCATCAGAATCAGGCGTGTGCACAGTTCTGCGCACCTCGGGTGGATCCTTCCAAGTTTTATCGTTGCCAGCCTGACAGATTTCCTGATGTGCATTGTTGCTACTGCCGCACTCGGCTAAACCGGAAGAAGCGGACGAAGCATGCAGAAACGTTGGCACAGTTGTCGGCACGTGCTCTGTCACATGCCCCATCACATGCCCCATCACATGCACTATCACGTGCTCTGTCACATTGTCTGGCACGTGCCCTGTCACGTGATCTGGCGCATGGGAGGTGACGCCGGGAGCGACTGACTTCGGTGCGTGCATATGCGCGCGTCAGGGAGGGTAAATCCGATACGGAGGAGTGTGGTCTCCATGCTTTCTCGCAGTGAATCGAGAGGGGCCTGCTGGCACAGGGGCCTGTCACGGGCTGAATCCGTCATCTACGGGGACGGTCATTCGCTCGCCATGGCCGACCTGTGGATCCTCCGGCCCAACATTTTCGTCGTAGTCTGAGCTGTTCCCGGGGTCGCGTGTGCCGGACTAACTGACCGCCCATACAAATAGCTTGGTCTAGAAGATGTCCCCGGAGTGGTCTCCGCCGGCGGTCCGCCGAATACACCTTCCACCTGCGGGACGGAGCGACGTTCCAGTGCAGCACCCCGTTCACGTCGTCCTCGGTGAAGGACAACTTCGAGGCGATCGTGGACCTCGGCGCCCGCTCCTCACTCGGCTCCACCTATCTCGCCGGTCTCGAGGAGATCGACACCCCCGACCTGTACACGGTCACTGTGCGCTTCGTCGAGCCCAACGCACAGTTCCTCGAGGCCAGCTCCGCGATGACCCTGGTATTCTATGCACCGGAGACGCTCGGGAAGTCGCCTGAGGGGCGGTGCACCGGCGACCTCGGGGGGCCGGGCCCGTCACACTGGCCGACTTCAGTCAATCCCGTTCGAGTGGTGTACCCGTCAGCGACTGACTCAGCAGTGGACAGGCCGCCGACAGAACAGGATCGCTACGCCGCGAGAGCCTCCTGACCGTCACCGGAGATGGCACCAGCGCCGTCGGTTTCACGTGCCTTCGCCAGTATCTCCGCAGTGCCCGACAACATCGTCAAGGGCACGTACCGATGCTGCTGCATCCAGTCCTCGTGCTGCTCAGCCAGCACTGCCTCGACCAACCGAACCACCGAGTCACGGTCCGGGATGATCGCCACGACATCGGTCCGCCGCCGGATCTCCTTGTTCAACCGTTCCGTCGGTTCGTTGGACCACATCTTTGCCCACGCCGACCTTGGAAAGGCGGTGACCGTCAGAATCCCATCTCCTCCAGATGCGCCACGGCTTTCGGCAGTCTCACCTCGAGCATGTCGACCACCGCGCGTGCCTGCGCCCACCCCCGGGCCGGCACTTCCTGGTTGATGGTCGACTGGAACATGGTGCGTACCCGCTTCCATTCGGATGTCGGGACGGCTTCCGACGGGTTCTTGGCGTAGTGGGTCCGGCAGCGTTGCCACGACGCGTCGGGGAGACACCGCCGATGGCGTGCTGGATTCCGCAGTGGGCGGGGCTGGTGATCAACCCGACGGTGGCGAGCAGGACCGAAGTCTCTTCCACCCGGACGCCTTTGCGGACCCTGGTCGTCAACGCGTCGGCCGACAAGTGCAGGCAAGTTCCGGCTTCCATCGAGTCGAGGTCTTCGGCCAACGTCGACACCTGGGCCTTGGGCATTCCGGTGATGCCGAGGGATTTCACCAGGTCCTCCATCCGACTGGTGGACACGCCTCTCAGGTAGGCGGTGTTCAGGGCGGATTCGACGCGGGAGTTGAGGTCGCGGTGGTAACAAGCCGTTGCGTCGGTTGGTGCGGGTCTCGCTGGTGGTGTCGTACTCGGTGCCGCGAGAGGCCTGGTCGGCCTGGGTGGACAGCAGGTCGTCGAAGTAGCCGGTGGGTTCGACATGATGAGGTCCGGAGGCGATCGTTGGTGTCTTTTCGAGGATGTGCAGGCGCTGAGTGAAAGGCACCGCTGTAGTCTCCTTGCTGATTGGCAAGGGGATTTTACACACCACGCTAAAGGACGACAGGCATTGCGGCACCACCGGGTACCGACCGTCGTGTACCGGATTCGCGGTTCTGGTCTGCAGTCGGGTGCGCCACGCAGTAGGGTTTCCTGCATCCGAAAAGGTGCGAGGAAAGGTGATTTGTAAAGTGAGAAATAGGGCACAGCAGTTTATGTTCGACACCAAGGGGCTTCTTCGTGGTGCTCGGGCTGCAGTCTCTGCGGGATTTTTCAATGGATTTCAGGTCAAGGACGGTATTACGACGGCCAGGAGCCTCGTCCGCTATGGAGCGTCCCTGTCAGGGCTGCTTGAGGTCGCAGCGGCACGATTTCCCGACCGGGTCGCACTCGTGGACGATGACGGTGAGCTCACCTACGCAGAACTACGTGACCAGGCTGTACTCACCGCACAGGCGCTTGTCGCCAACGGGGTCGGCGCTGACAGCAAGGTGGGAATCATGGCGCGCAACGGCAGGGGATTCCTCATTCCCCTGGCGGCCAAAGGGTACGTGGGTTTCACCGTCTTCCTGCTGAACGTGGGGGCCAGCAGGACGCAGATCGCCAGTATCGTCGACGACCACGACATCAGCTTCCTTTTCGTGGACTCAGAGTTCGACGACAGGGTTCCCGACGAGAGTTCAGCGGTCAGTATCTGCCATTCGTGGATCGGAGACGGTGCGCGGAAGGACATCGCTTTCCCCTCTTTCCGTGATTTGTGGGCCACGCCGGCGACGACTGACGTGACTTTCGGACGCCGTCCCCGTCAGGGAGGAGTTGTCCTGATGTCCTCAGGGACAAGCGGCACCCCGAAAGCGGTGGGACATGGTGAACCGCATGTGCCGCTGGGCGTTCTCGGTCCCCCCGTCGAGACCTGCGGGCTGCAGGCTGGATGCACCCTGCAGATGACTGCGAGCATGTTTCACGTCCTCGGGTGGGGTGCGTCGTGCATTGCGCTGTTCGCCGGTTGCACGATTGTGACGCAGCGAAACTTCAATGCGGAGAACGTGCTGCACCAGCTCGACCGGTACCGGTGTGACGGTCTGATCAGTTCCGCTGTGTTCCTCAAGGACCAGCTCGCGGTCCATGAGTCTGACCCCGGCAGCTACGACACCTCGTCACTCACGTTCATCCTCAACGCTGGTAACGCCATGAGCGAGGACCTGGTCCGTGGCCTGCAGGAGCGCTACGGGTACATCCTCGGTTCCGGTTACGGGTCCACCGAGGGGTTGCTCGTGTCCTATTCCAGTCCGTCGGATCTCAGGGAGGATCCGTTGACGGCCGGGCACCCTGTGTGGAACGGACGCCTGGAGCTGCTCGATACCGACAGTGGGAGAGAGGTCGGGGCAGGTCAGGTGGGTGTGGTGCACGCCCGCAACGCCATGTCGATGAAGGGCTACCTGGGTACCAGGGATCGCGAGGATGCGACCCGTGGACTGCTCAGCCTCGGTGACAAGGGCGTCATTGATCCGCAGACCGGCCGCCTGCGCGTGCTGGGGCGCAATAACGACATGATCATCGTCGGTGGAGAGAACATCTGGCCGACCTCTGTGTCCGACATCATTGACCGGGTAGACGGTGTCGCGGAGTCCTACTGTGTCGGGGTGGAAGACGACGAGAAGTTCCAGCGCGTCAAGGCGTATGTCGTCACTGACGGGTCCGCCGACCTGAGTGAGGACGACATCCGCACCCATGTGCGGGAGAACTTCATGGCTCCGGCGATTCCTCGGGACGTGGTGCTGATGGACCAGCCGCTGCCGCGCAACCCGATCGGTAAGGTCGTCAAGCGGGAGCTGGAGGCGTTTGGCTGAGCGACCCTGCCTGATGCTGAATGGCGCGCAAGTGACGCCGAGCGTGGGGTAGTGCTCTGGTCGACCGCGGACAGCCCGGATGGCCGCAACGTAGGTGCGAGCACAACTCTGTGACCGCTGACACGGCGAAGTGGGGATCACTAATCGTGCTTGCTGTCCTCGTCGCCGTCGGCGAGCCTGCCCCGCGACCTTGATCCTGTCCTCGAGTTTACGGGGACAGGATCAAGGTAACGGGCTCGAGGGCTCTGATGTTGGCTCTGTTTTAGTTGCTGCTATTTATAGGCTGTCGATGAGTTCGAGGCAGTGGGGAAACACCGTCTGATTGTTCCAGCGTGCCCAAGCAGGAGCTCCCGAAATAGCGAAGCTGCGTTTGAGCCACCGGTCAATACCGTCATAACGGGGAGCGAAAGGTGTTCGGCCGTGTGCCGCGCAGTGATTATCGACCACGACGATGTCGCCTGGGGTGAGCTCGATGTCCTCTGAGACTGATTCGAGGGCGGCGATGAGGTTCTCGGCGGCCTGCTGGGACCGATCATCAACTCCTTTGGTGGTGTGGGAGTTGAATCGCAGGTACCAACGATCGGTTGTCTGCCGCAGGACCTGGTGAGGGTGAGTCTTCCTTGCGATGCCGTCGCCACGGGTGAAGGAACTCGGGAAGCCGCTGATGGATGATGGCTGTTGCAGGATCTCCAGGTCATCCTCGGTGAGCAGGTAGACAGCGTGGGCGCCCTCGGCGATGCGGGTCCGTGCCTGACGGTCGTGATCGACGCGCAACCCGATGAGGATGAGGTAGTCAGGGCGGAAAGGGTGGTGGACGTTTCCAGTGTGAAACTCGAACTCGACCGAGCCGGTATTCTCAGCGCGAAATTCTTCACCTTGGACCGGCCGAGTGTTGTGGTAGAGGCGTCCGTCCTGTTCATCAGCGTAGCCGCAGGATTGGCCAAGAGCGGAGACGATGGTTTCCAATGTCTGGTCGGTACCCGGAGTCTCCGGAAAATCCTGTGGGAGTCGCTGGCAGCTCGTCGTCGATTGGTGCGCCCCTGAGGAACGTGAAGACTGGGCCGTGCCCAGCTTCCCGGCGGGCTCGGAAATCCGAGATCGTCTTGAACAACGAATCAGTCTGTGTCGTGGCCATGTAGTGTCCTTACCTGTGGTGTGAGTGGGAACTTCGCGGAGCATGATCGACAGATCAGGTGGTGGAAATCTGTCTGAAATGACGCTGCACCAGCAGGCTAACGTAGTGGGTGCTACGGCGACACCGTTAGGATTCGCTGTAAGCAGAAGTTCACTAAGTATTGATCACCCACCAGTACCGATGAACTGGTCGTAAGTCAGCTTTGCAGACATTGCTACGATGACCACGAGAATGACGACGCGGACGAAGCCGGTCCCTCGGCCGATAACCATCCGAGCGCCGACCTGGGCGCCTATGACGTTGGTGACAGCCAACCCCAGGCCCAACAGCCACAACACTTCACCCTGTATCGCGAAGGTGATGAGAGCGCCGAGGTTGGTGAAAACGTTGATCACTTTCGCCCAGGCGGCACTCTTGATGAAGTCCCCGCCCAGCAGGCTGGTGAAGCTCAGTATGAGAAACAAGCCTGTGCCAGGTCCGAAGGCGCCGTCATACACGCTGATGGCTGCGACAAGTGCAATAAGCCCCAGGAGGGTTCGTGAGCTGGTGTGGGTCGTCGATGATGCGCTGCCCTGACCGAACGATGGTCGGAAGAGGATGAACAGGCCGACTGCTACCAGAAGCACGATGATTACCGGTCGCATGATCTGTTTGTCGACAGACGACGCGATCAGTGCACCACCGGCTGATCCAGCCAGTGCCAACGGTGCGTAGCGCAGTGCTTTGGTCGCTGAGGGAACTTTCCTGGCTAAGACAGCAGCGGAACTGGCGGTACCGAAGATCGCTGCGACCTTGTTGATGCCGAGGGCCTGGGCGTTGGACATGCCAGGGTTCAGGATCATCACCAGGGGGATAAGGATCAATCCGCCTCCGCCGACAACGGCGTCGACCCAACCGGCAGCGAGGGACCCGACGAGCAGGATAGAGATGACCGTGGCAGACAATACGCGAGCTTCCTAACTGTGCAGAAGGGTTAGTCAGCGAGAGCAGAATCTGCCCTGCATCCATAGGTCAGCGTAGAGGGAGACGATCAGATCCGCTTAGTGAATATCATCTCGAGAGCTCACCAGCGTCAACAAAACCTCAGTGCTCAACCCCCCCAGTGCACCGGACTCTAGCTGAATAATTCTCACCGGCGCACACCACGCGGTGCCGTTGCGACGCGGGGGTTTGCCAGCCAGGATGGGGGGCTCATCGGAATTTCGCCGGTAGGCACTCTTCTCAAGACGTCATCCTGTGGGCGGTGCGCTGGCAGTACCGATACGGGGTGGCATACCGCGACCTCGACGGGATGCTCACCGATCCTGGAATTTCGGTGAATCACACCACCTTTTACACTGGTCGGTGAAGAAATGTGGCACCGAAATGGATAAACGTAGCCGCTGGTACCGTCAGACCTCGCCTTAGTTCGCTTATTCTTGGCGGGTGGATGAAACCTACATCCGGGCTGCCGGGACGTGGCGCTATCCCTCCCGCGCAGTGGGTAAAGACCGCCGCACCCGGGATTATTACATCTCCATCAGACGCACCACGACACCGGCAACGAGGTTCCTGGGGAAAGCACTACGAAGCACTGGTCGAGGTGGACCTGAGGGTGGCCCGAGGGAAATCTGCACCGACAAAGCGCCCACCTACGCAGCGGCGATCGCCACTCTGATCAAAAGCCGGACACTGTGGAAGGAGGTGGAGGACAGGCAGGTGAAGTACCTGAACAACGTGATCGAGGGTGACCAAGGCCGATTGAAAAGTGTTTCGGGGCCTACGGGCGGTGGGGTCAAGAACTCGTTGTCGGCGTACCGGACGTTGCAAGGTGTCGAGGCGATGCACGCACTACGCAAAGGCAAGGGGGAAGGTGTTCGCCCTCGGACAGTCGGAACCGGATGCGGTGACCGTGGAGAACGCCTTCGCCAACGCCTGACTTGCCCGACAGATCACCAGACACCAGGCATTGAGCTCCCTGCTGGCGCGCACGACCCAAGCTTGTAACAGCACGCTTCAAGCCGTCACGTCACCCTTTCACCCATTTAGGATGAAGGCGTCTAACGCTCCGTGGCGAGCACGACAACCGGCTCCGTCGTCGGTGAGTCTGAGCCACCGGTGGGTTCGTCCGTCACCGCGACGGCGGACGCGACGTCCACCCCCACTGCGAACCTCGTACGGTCCTCCCCCTCGTCCATGATCCCGGCGGAGGTGGGGGACCCTTCGGAGTCCAGGGACCACAGCTGGTAGATGCGGTCATCCGCGAGCTCCGGCAAATCGCGGGCGATCACGACGTTGTCGTCAGAGGCCGCATCAGAGACGACGAGCGCGAGCGATCCCCTGCCGTCGGAAGTCCGCTCGGAACGGACGGTCGTGCCAGGGGTCGTGAGCAGACGGGTGACCTCGTCGTACGCTGCAGTTATGTCGGGTGCTCCGGGGCCTCCAGGGCTCTCCCCCATCCGGTTGTGTTGGGAGATCGACACCGTCACCGCGGGAATGGCGACGGCGAGCGACACCGCCGCGACCGCGGTCATCAGCCAGGCCGTCCGCCGGTAACTGCGTTGATGCGGATGCAGCGGGGTCGGGGGGACTGCAGCACTCCCGATCCGTCGCATGACGGATTTCTTCAGCTCCGGTGGAGGGGCGGTCTCGTAAGCGGACGCGAGTTCCGCGGCAGCCGCACGGTAGCGACGCAGCGTCGCGGCGGCCTCCGGATCTGAACTGACCAACTCCTCAGCCTCACGGATGTCGGCGTCGGAATCCAGTGCATCCAGTGCTAAGCCGATGAGCAGCTCGTCCCTGCGTTCCTCGCTCATCTCAGTTCCTCTCCAGACGGTTACGTAGCCGTAACTGTACCGGTCGGCCGCGGTTTTTACGCTGGGACGCCGGCATGAAGCGAATGATGGCTATCCGAAAGTGAACGAGAATACATTGACACCTTCGGGAACTTCAACATAAGAATCATGTGACTTACGAGCGTCATCCTTATCGATCAAATACGACCTCGGGTTACCGTCAACGACAATGTCTTCCTTTTTACCATCCTTCTCGACCGTCACTGTTCCCTCTCCAGAAAGAACGATCCGGGACTCCTTGTACTGCGAGTTAATTCTTATCCTGCCGCGCTCCACTGGAGAAATGTTCTGGGAGGACAGATCCCATCTTCCTTCGAGTCCGAAGGTATCGTTCTTCTGTTGTTCGGATAGTTCGAAGTTTTTATTCGATGGGGAGTACTCTCCGCGCCCACTGTAGTTAGTGGCCTTCGAGTAGCCCAGGAAAGTTTCTTGAGTTATCTCATCTCCATCTGGCGTCTGATCCTCAACGGTGGTTTTACCCGGAAGTTCAACATCGCTGTTCGCATCAGAAAGAAGCTGACGGATTAACTCTTCAGTCTCATCGTAGCCACCCTCGCCTTGACTTATCTGACGAACGACACCGTCAGCGTCGATGAGGTAGTGCGCAGGCCAGTAGCTGTTACGGTATGCGGTCCATGTCGAAAGACTATTGTCCATTGCAACAGGATAAGATATACCAAAATCTTTGACACCGCTCTCGACGTTGCGCAGTTCTTTTTCGAAGGCATACTCCGGGGAGTGCACACCGATGACCGAAAGCCCCAGATCGCGGTATTTTTTATCCCAGGCCGTGACATGAGGTATCGATCGTTGACAGTTAATGCACGAGTATGCCCAGAAATCAACGAGGACAACCCGCCCTCGGAGTTCATCAAGATTTACAGGACTGCCGTCGGGAGTATTTATCCAGTGGTCTATATTAGACAAGGCGGGTGCTTTACCACATGATGCAAGAGAATTGGAACCATTTTTACATTTTTTGAGGTCTCTGTTCTCGTCTGTCTCAATCCCCCGAAGCGACAGTGCCGACCGTCCCGCATCACTCTCAGATATGCTTCTTTGTGCACCTGAAGTATAGTCAGGAATCAGCGTCTGCAACTTCTGAGGGATGTTAAATGTGATAGCGACCGCCAAGACCACCATCGATACGCCGGCCGCGATGCGAATCTTCTTCTCTGCCGATCGATATCGCGAGATGAACTCGGAGATCCTTCGTCCGGCGATGGCAAGTGCAAGAAGGGGAATCGCTACGCCGATTGCGAAGGAGACCGTTAGTATGACGATGCTTGCATCTATCGACCCAGTAGACCCGGCAATGATTATCGCGGAAAGAACGGGCCCGGCACAAGGAACAAAAACGGCACCAAGGGTAAGGCCTAGAACTAACGGATTGCCGCCGTTCTTGTTATTTCTAGTTCTGAGTTTACGGAACGGCGCTTCGAGGATCTGCTCGAAAGAAGGGAATATAAAAGCGATTCCGAGCACAAGAAGTGCTGCCACGCCGAACCACTTAATAGCATCCTGAGGCAAGCCCATTAATGCGAGAGCCGCGGACCCTATAATAGTGAAAGCTGAAAAACTTATCACCATTCCGAGAATGATGAAGTAGGGCCGGCTTTTCTTCGCTGGGATGACCTCCGGGAGGATTTTCCCTTTCGCTGGACGCGTTCCGGCGGTCAGAAATATTACGGGAAGGACTGGAAGGATGCAAGGAGAAACACCCGTCAAAAGCCCCCCGAGAAAACCAATGAATATCGTTTGCATTATTTTCCTATCGAGGGATTAATTCAGTGCTTCCCCTGCATAGTCCCATTGTCGTGAACGATGCACTGAAAAGATTGTGATGTTCACGACAAATCTCAGCGGCTCTATCAGCCCTGCGGTGGCATGAGAACGCTGTCAATCAGATAGACCGTGGCATTGCTCGTTTCTACCCCGCCACAGACGACACTGGCATCGTTGACCTTGAGCGCATCCTCCGATCCGCTCACCTCAACGTCTTTACCCTCGACAGTCTTGTGCATTCCTGCAAGGTCAGAGGGCAGCACACGTCCGGGAACGACGTGGTAGGTGAGGATGTCGCTTAACATGTCACTGTCGGTCTTGAGGGAATCCAGCGTCGCTTCGTCGATCTTCGCGAACGCATCATCCGTCGGGGCGAAAACCGTGAACTCATCACTGTTGAGCGTGTCCACTAGATCGACATCGGGATTCAGCTTTCCGCTGACTGCGTCAGTGAGGGTCTTCAGCATCGGGTTGTTGGACGCTGCTACAGCGACAGGATCCCCCGACATTCCCTCTATTGAACCGGGGCCGTCCGGAACCATGTCAGCGTACTGCTGGCAACCGGGGCCGACGAGGTTAGCTGCAGGATCCATCATCCCCATCGATGGGTCCGTGGTCTCGGTAGCCATGCCATCGGAGCTCTCTTCGGACATCGCGGTCGAGTTGTCGGACCCGGAGGACATGGACTCGCTGTCGTCATCCATCGAACAACCGGTCAGTACAAGCGTGCCAGTGAGGAACAGGACAGCTGCTCCAGTTTTTGCGGCAGTGTGGCGCATGATCAGAACCTCCATGTCAGTGATCACCTTTTGTGACCATCTGCCACTACTTCGGAACAGACGCCGGCCCGGATTGGATCCGGCCGCAACTTCTTTCTTAGTACCCCTGTACGGGGGTGGTAAACGATATCGTCCTGGACGTGTGAGACATCACGAACGTCGCCGGGTAGTGGCTCCGAAACCGTGCCGATGAACAGTTTTGGCGGCTCAACTCATCTCAACTCGTCTCAAGGCAGTCGCGCAGCCGCGACAGCGCCGACCGGATTCGGCTCTTCACCGTAGCCAGCGGAGCGGAGAGGTAGCGAGCAACCTCGGAGTAGGTCCGGCCACCGTAATAGGCGGCCATCAGTGACTCGTTCTCCATTGCGGTCAGGTCCTCCAGGCAGGAGCGGACCTGCGAGGCCTCCTCGTGCCGGAGCATCCCCTCGTCTACTTCGCTGGTCTCCCGCGGCTGGTGGTAGCTACGGTGCTCGCGGTTGCGGCGGGACGATTCAGAGCGGACCGCGTCGACTGCACGACGATGCGCGACAGTCGCGGCCCATGTGTACGGGGTACCCCGTTTCGGAGAGTACGAGGACGATTTCGTCCATAGTTCGAGCATTACTTCCTGGGTGGTCTCCGCGGCTATTCCCTCGTCCCGGAGCACGCGGCGACAGATTCCGTACACGACCGGAGACAACACGTCGTAGAGCACACCGAACGACTGTCGATCGCCGACGGCGGCACGCTCGACCAACCTGGTCAACTCGTTGTCGTCCCGTCGCGCGGAACCGGCCGTCTCGTCGATCATGACGTCGATAGTAAACAAAGGTCAGTGACTGCTGTGGCGAACCGGCATTTCGTGGTTGTGGGTTCGGGTCTGATGTATGACCTGAGACAGCGTCGTTCTACCGCCTCCGCGGCACGCGGCATAGACGGCCTGTTCAGAGCTGTGCACAGAGAACGCGGACGACGCGACTACGCAGCGGTCGTCAGGTGTGTTTCCGTATTCAGTTCTCGCCGCAGGCAGGAGGGCACCAGCACGTCCAGCCTCCGGTCACTTCGGATGCGGCTGGTCGTCTCCCCATTGCTGCAATGCGGAGAAAACGCCCTCCAAGCTCCTGCCTCGCTCCGTGATCCGGTAGGTGACTTGTGGTGGGACCGTTGCTTCCACTTCGCGTTCCACAAGTCCGGCGGCTACGAGTGACTTGAGCTCGCTGGAGAGCACTTTCTGCGAGATACTCCCTACGCTGCGCTGGAGCTCGGCGTAGCGGCACTCCTCCTGCAGCAGTTCCCACAAGATGAGCATCGACCATTTACCGCCGATGACGTCCAACGTCCTGCGTACTGCCTCTCCGCAGTATCTGTCTGGTCGGGAACTGGCCATCCTCACATCCTACCTACAGGTTCGTTCCTGACCTGAAAGTGCCTTCTTCCGCTGGTGAGCGCACGGTGCAAGGGTGGAAGAGGAAGTTCTCATTGAATGGCACGTCGCACCAGGAGGAAGCATGCCCATCGTCAATCTCAGTATCGTCCCGGAGCTCATGGAAGGGGACCGGGACACTCAGTACCGGCAGATCTCCGCGGGCATCACTGACGTCATTGTCTCAAGTACCGGTGCACCGGCAGGGTCGGTCCACGTGTTGATCAACGAGGTGTCGGACAGTCGTTATGCGGTCGGAGGCACGATGCTGCGCAGTACGCGGCCGCGTGACTGAACGTCATTGTGATTTCAAGGCTAAAATAACCTGATGGCGAAGTTCACGACAGTTGAGATGTACTCCACCGATGCCGCGGCGTCGGCGTCCTTCATGGCCGAGGTGTTCGGCCACCCCAACACCCTCTACGGCGATTCCTACTACGACGTGCACGTCGGCGACGGCTTCACCGTCGCCTTCCAGACGAACCCGGAGCCCCCGCCGCCGTTGACGATCTTCCAGGTCGACGACCTCGAGCAGATGCGCGAGACCGTCATGGCCGCCGGCGGGGTGATCACCGTTGAGCCCTTTGATTTCCCTGGGGGCCGGCGTTTCCAGTTCCGCGAGCCCGGTGGCAACGAGTTGTCCGTGTGGACCCCGGCGGGCGACCACTGACGGAACCCGCCCTCGCCAGAATTTTCTGCGGCGCTGAAACCTCAGCCAGCAGCACTCGTCACCGACGACAGGACCCGCAGACAGCGTTCCGTCATCTGCTGTGCGGACTGGTCCGGGTGGTCGGCCCACCAGGACACCGTCGACGAGACAATGGCGAACCACCAGGTCAGCAACAGTGAATGGTCGGTGTCCAACTCGGCGTCACCGGAACTGAGCACATCGGCGACACCCTCGGAGCCCATGTCATTGAGGGCCTTCTGATGTACGCGTGCACGGTCGTAGGCCTCTCCGGGCTTCGGCAGTGTGGGGTCGTAGATGACCCGCCAGTCCTCGGTGTGCCCGTCGAGCGCCTCGAAGATCGCGGTGAGAGTGGTCACCGCGCGAAGCGATCCGGGGGCTGACTGCGCTTCGGCAACGGCGGGCACCAGCCGTCCTGCGGCACGGTCCAGACAGGCGGCGTGCAGGCCGTCACGGGAACCGAAGTAGGTGTAGATCAGCGGCTTCGACACACCCGCGGCTGCGGCGATGTCCGCCACCGACGCCCCGGTGTACCCGCGATCCCCGAACTCCGCGGTGGCGACATCGAGGATCTGCTGTTCCCGCTGCTCACGGGGCACGCCCTTCGTGCCCGCCCGGCCGCTCCCGTTCACAGCACTCACGTCGGTGTTCACGGCGGCCTCGGATCGATCAGGACACCGGGGTTGAGCACACCGGCGGGATCCAGGGCGTCCTTGCTGGCACGCAGTGATCGCGCGAAAGGCTCCGAGCGTTGCTGGTCGTACCAGGGGCGGTGGTCACGTCCGACGGAATGGTGGTGGGTGATCGTTGCCCGGTGCTCGACCAGGACCGCGGAGACCGCCTTCTTGATCTGGTCCCACTGTTCCACCGTCTTGTCCCACGTTCCGCCAGCGTAGATGCCGAAGTAGGGGGCAGGGCCGTCCGGGTAGACGTGGGTGAACCGGCAGCTCACCACGCCGGTGATGCCGAGGGACTCGAAGGCGGACATCGCCGCGGCGTTGACCGCGTCCCGTAACTGCTCGACCTTGTCCCAGGTGCAGGACGTCTCGAAGGTCTCCACGATCATCGACGACTGCGCCAGCGCGTCACGCTGGTAGGGCATGCGGATGAAGGAGGACCGCCACGTCCCCGCCGCACCGGTCCGGGTGGTCTGCTGTTCGGAGTCGGTGCTGCGTACACCGTCCGGCACGGTGCCGCCGTGATCCTGGCAGATCTCCAGGGCGACCGACATCGCGTTGTCCATGGGCCGGGACGCGGACTCGAAACCGAGGACCAGTACGCCGCCGGAGGTCGGTGTCCCGGCGTTGAGGATCGCCTCCACCGGGTCGAGGAGCCGACAGTTCGCCGGGTACAGACCGGACTGGGCGATCTCACGGGTGGCTTGTACTGCGGCGGAGTAGTCGTTGAAGATGACCGAGGCTCCGGTGCGCCAGCGTGGGCGGTCCTGCAGGCGCATCCAGGCCTCGGTGATCACGCCGAGGGTGCCCTCCGACCCCAGGAACATCCGGTCCTGTGACGGTCCGGCACCGGAGCCGGGCAGGCGCCAGGACTCCGCGGCACCGACCGGTGTGATCACACGCATGGACTCGACGAGATCGTCGATGTGGGTGTAGACGGTGGCGAAGTGTCCACCAGCGCGGGTCGCGAGCCAGCCGCCGAGGGTGGAGAACTCGAAGGACTGCGGGAAGTGACGCAGTGTCAGACCATGAGGTTTCAGACCGTCCTCGATCGCCGGTCCGTAGGCGCCGGCCTGGATGCGGGCAGCACGGCTGGTGTGGTCGATCTCCAGAATCTGGTCCATGTCGGTCATGTCGAGGCAGACCACGCCTGGGTAAGTATCCGCGAGGCCCCGGGGCTCCACGCCGCCGGTGACCGACGAGCCACCGCCGAAGGGGACCAGCGCGACGCCGGCGTCGGTGCTCCACTGCAGGACGTCCACGACGTCCTGCTCGGTGCGGGGACGCACGACGAGGTCGGGGACGTCGTCGACCTGCCCCTTGAGGTTGCGGATCACGTCACGGTACGCCTTGCCGTGAGCGTGGGCGACGCGGTCGGTGAGGTCGTCGGACGCGAGATGACCCAGGGATGTCGGCGCCTGGATGCGCGGGGCGGGGACGGTGAGGTCGGCGACCTCGGGGGGTTCATGGGTGCTGAGGTCGGCGTCCGGCAGCAACAGTCGGACGCGGTTGAGCAGTTCTTCTTTCTCAGAGCCGGTGACCGCGTCGTCGACGTTGCCCCAGCCCCACCATGACCGTGTTTTCGCTGTCGTACTCGTCATTGTCGTACTCCTCGCGGGCGTGTGGTGGTCGTTCTACGGGGTGGTGATGTGACTGGAGCGTAATTTACTCTACGGTCAATTTCAAGGGGGATATCATTGCGTGACACAGCGGAGCGCACCACACGCGGGGGTCGGGATCCACCACGTACCATGAGCACACCGGACAGTCGCCGGCAATCACACGCAAGCGGAGGGCCAGACAGTGGGACAGTGGCGCAAGACAACAGCGGTGGACGACGTGCAGGCCGGCCTGGAACGCATGGACCACGATGTCTTCGAGGCGATCGCCGGGGCAGACAATCCCCAGCTGGACGCCGTGATTCCGCGGCTCACCACGGCAGCGAACTACTCCAGATTGTGGATCGGTCTCGCCGGTGCCATGGCGCTCACGCGCAAATCCACCATGCAGCGTGCAGCAACCCGCGGGCTGGTCACACTGGCCTGCACCAGTCTCGTGGCCAATCAGCTGGCGAAAAGGTCGTGGAGTCGCGACCGGCCCGGCCACGCCTCCGTCCCCCTCGCACGCCGGATCCGACGCTACCCACGGTCGAGTTCGTTCCCTTCCGGGCATTCCGCCAGTGCCGCCGCCTTCGCCGTCGGCGCAGGACTGGAGGATGCCCCTGCCGGAGCCGCCCTCGGCGCGCTGGCGGGTCTCGTCGGATTCTCCCGGGTGTACACCGGTGCGCACTATCCCAGCGATGTTCTCGCCGGGTGGGGATTGGGCACGCTCATCGCCGTTGTCGGTGGCAAGCTCGTTCCCCCGCCCACCACGCGCAGCCGCATCTCCACCGAGCCCTACGAGATCGATGAGCCGGGCCGCCCGGACGGCGACGGGCTTGTCCTCGTCGTCAACCCGGCATCGGGGGACGGCACAGGGGAGCGGATTCTCAAGCAGGTCGAGAAGGCTCTCCCGGCAGCCGAGATCATCGCACTCACGCCGGAGGACGATATCGTCCAGGTCCTTGAGGACGCCGCGTCCAGGGCAGCCGTCCTGGGTGTCGGTGGCGGCGACGGTACCGTGGCCACCGCCGCGGGAGTCGCACTCAAGGCAGGGACACCGCTGGCGGTCTTTCCCGCCGGCACCTTCAACCACTTCGCGAAGCAGATCGGCTGCGCTACGGCCAAACAGACCATCGGAGCGGTCCGTGCGGGGACGCTGGAGATGGTGGACGTCGCCACCTTGAACGGCGAGACCACACTGCTGAACACCGCGAGCATCGGCGCCTACCCTCGGTTCGTCGAGATTCGGGAGCGGTACGAAGGCAAGATCGGCAAGACGTTGGCCGGCGTCGTCGCCGCGTGGCGGGTGTTGAAAGACGAGAACTCCGTCCGGATCCGGTACGACAACAGGACGCTGACGACGTCCCTGTTCTTCCTCGGCAACTCCCTGTACCGTCCTTCCGGTTTCGCGCCCGTCGACCGTGCCAGTGTCGGCGACGGTCTGCTCGACGTGCGGATGCTGGAGATCGGCAAGCCGTTCTCCCGGATCCGCACCGTGGTGTCGCTGCTGACCGGACGGTTGAACCGCAGCCCGCTCTACCACGAGCTGCACCGGCCGTCGTTCCGGTTCGAGGTGCTCGGCGAGCCGTCCGCCGTGGCGCACGACGGTGAAGTCGGCGAGAAGATGTCGCAGGTCGAGTTCGTCTCGCACTACCGAGTACTGCCGGTGTACCGCCCCCGGTAGAGACCCCGGTAGAGAACCCCGGAAAGACACAGGCACAGCATCAGCCACGCGTAGCCCAGCGCCCATCCGGCCAGTACGTCCGAGGGGTGGTGCACGTTGAGCGCGACCCGCGCGACTCCGATCGCGATCACCAGCAGGACGCCGAGGATCACGATGACGGCGCGCCAGGATCTGCGGATCAGGTGTGAGTACACCACCAGGAGCGTGCCGACGGCGACCAGGACGCCGAGGGCGTGACCGGACGGGAACGATGTCCCGGACGCTGAGACGAGCTGAGTGACGGGCCGGTCCCGGTCAGCCAGGTGTTTGACCACCGTCGAGACAAGCCCGCTGCCCCAGATGCTGACCGCGAGGAAACATGCGGTACGCACCTGATGACGGCGGATTTCCAGCACGATCGGCACGACGACCAGGACTCGCCACACTCCAGGACCGACGATGGTGCTCAGGCCGTCCCACAGCGGCACCCACCACCCGTGGGCGTCCGCCATACGGTAGGCGGCGTCCAGGGCTCTGGCGTCAGGCCGGTCGATCCCTGCCCAGTGGTGCACCCACCCGGTCCACAGGCCGGCGACGAGCACCAGCGCCGCCACGACGGACATTGCGACTGGTATGGCCGCCGGACGCCTGTACGTCATTCACTGAACACCATGTCGCGCCGCTGGTCGCCGTAGGAGAACTCCAACAGCTCCTTGAGGTAGTTCTGCGAGTACACCCACGGTGAGGTGTGTCCCTGCCTGGGGAACCTGTCGGCGCTGCGCCGCAGGTAGGCGGCGGGGAAGTCGAACAACGGCCGGTCTGTCGGTGTCGGCGGTGGGGCAGGGTAGTAGAGCTCGTCGCCGTTCTTCCACAGCTTGATCATGTAGCGGGACACGAGATCCGAGCGCAATGTCCAGGAACCGTTGATGTAGCCGACGGTGAAACTGAAGTTCGGCAGACCGGCGATCATCATGCCGCGGTAGAAGGCCTGCTCGTTGACCTGCAGAGGACGTCCGTCGATGCTCAGGGTGCCACCGCCGAAGGCCTGCAGGTCCAACCCGGTGGCGGTGACGATGATGTCGGTGGGGATCTCCTCACCCGAGCTCACCCGGACGCCGTCGGTGGTGAAGCGGTCGATGGTGTCGGTGACCATGCGGGCGTTCCCGCCCAGGGCGGTGAAGATATCACCGTCCGGTGCCTTGCACACCCGCTTCTCCGAGGGCTTGTGGTGTGGTGTGAAATGCTGCTCGATCAACTCTGCGTCCAGGTAGGGGCGCTGCATGCGTCGCAGTGCCCGGGTGAACAGCCAGGGGGCGCGCCGACCGATGACGTGCTGCGTCATGTCACGGACCGCGTGGTGGAGTCGTGCGACGGGGTAGGCTGTCTTCTCCGGCAGAACCTTCTTCCAGAACCTGCTGATGGTGTCCACCGCCGCCATCGGAGCCACGTAGGTGGGACTGCGCTGGAGCATCGTCACCTGCGCCCCGCGTCGTTCCAGAGCGGGGACCAGCGTCACGGCGGTCGCGCCGGAGCCGATGACAGTGATTCTGCGCCCTGCGCAGTCGAGGCTGTCGGGCCACTCCTGCGGATGGATGATCATCCCGGCGAAGTCCTGCTCGCCGGGAAATTCGGGACGGTAACCCCGGCCGTGCACGAAGTACCCCGAGGCGTAGTGGACGCGGCGGGCGTAGAAGGTGTGCTCGCCGTCCGCCGTCACGGCGGTGACCGCGTACAACCGCAGGTCCGTCCGCCAGTCCGCATCGCGGATCCAGGACCCCGTCCGGAGCCGCTCGAGGGCCCCGCACTTCTCCGCGATGCCACGGATGTACTCCTTGATGTCCGCGCCCTGCCCCAGGGTGCCGTCGTGAGGCCACGGGGCGAACGGGAATCCGTAGGTGGCCATGTCGGAGTCCGACCGGATGCCCGGGTAGGTGAAGGTGTGCCAGGTCCCACCGAGATCGTCGTTGGCATCGTGAATCTCCCACGTCCACTCCGGGAAGTCGTGTGCGACATGGTGGGCGAGGTCGACGCCGGAGAGTCCGGCGCCGACGATCAGCAGGTCGAGAGGGTTGTCCGGGGAGCCGGCGAGTGTGCCCATGCACACAGCGTACAAGCGTAGGACGCGCTACGGAGGGCTCACAGCGAATCAAGTGAACCGAGTGAACCCAGCGATCCTTCCGGCGCCACCAGCGCGCCGGGCTCCCAGACCGGGTACACCAGGCGCGGCGGGACGGTCTGCCAGGACTGGGCCAGCTCCGCAGCCGTGCGGATGTCGGTCATCGTCTGCCACTGGCCGTCGGGACGCTGCTGCCAGCAGTCGGTGGTCTGCCAGTGGAAGCCGTCGCACACGACCTTCCCCCGGTACGGCGAGTACACCGTGGCGATGGCGGTGACATCCTCCCGCCAGATCGGGCTGGGTTGTTCGTGCTCGGGGAGCTGGGGGAGGGTCTCTGCACCGGCGGTGGGTGCGAGCCCGGCGCCCAGACCGCCCAGGGCGAGCGTGGTGACGGCGAGGGTGACTATCTTCCTCCGAATGTTCGTGACTGTTCCGGACATGACGGGAACACTTCCTTCAGCCGCAGAGCGGCGGTAGTGAATGGTTCATGTAGTTAAGACATCGAACGGACACCTCTCGGGGTTAGCAGAAGACCGCATACCGCGACAGTGGTAGTCGAGGTGTCTGCGCTCGGGGGACGCGGTGGACACCCGCAGCGACGAAGCTGAGGGGCATCACGGAATCCCCGTCGTCCCACACCAAGGAGTGCCCCATGACCACGCCCGACACCAGCCTCCGCCGCAGGATCCTGCGGCGCCACACCGCATGGATCACCGCGACCATGATGGCCACCGGACTCGTACTCGGTGGCTGCTCCTCCGAAGCGGACACCGCCACTGCGACCTCGAGTGCGACGTCGGCTGTATCGGCGTCCCTCAGCGAAGCGTCCACCACTTCCGGTACGGACGCCGGTACGGCGGACACTACCTCGGCGACGATCTCCGACACCGCGACTGCCGCGCAGGCGTTCCTCGACACCCTGTCCGGCGAGCAGCGCGAGACCGTGCTCTACGACTATGACGATGAGACGAAGACGACGTCCTGGTCGAACTTCCCCGTCACGTTCGTCGAACGCGCCGGGCTGAACCTCACCGACCTCAGCGAGGAGCAGACGACTGCGGCCCTCGCCGTCCTGGAGAACCTGCTCAGTGACGAGGCGTATGAGACCGTCTCCGGCATCATGGGTGGCGACGAGTACCTGCTGGAGAACAGCGACAGCACCGAGGACTCCCTGGGCCAGTACTACATCGCCTTCTTCGGCGACCCGTCCGACAGCAGTGCCTTCGAAGTGCAGTTCGGTGGCCACCACCTCGGCATCAACGCCACCCTGGACGGTTCGGCCGGCACAGTCACGTTCGCCCCGACCCACCTGGGCGTGCAGCCGGCGGTCTACAAGGACGAGGACGGCAACGAGGTCCAACCGTTCGACGGCATCTACACCGACGCCTTCGCCTTCTACGACAGTCTCACCGCAGAACAGCAGGAGACGCTGACCAGCGGGGACGTGAGCATGTGCGCCCCCGGCGACACCTGCGACTTCGAGACCGGCGACGGCCTCACCGGTGCTGACCTGGACGACGATCAGAGGGAACTGCTGCTCGATCTCATCGCCAACTGGTCCGAGATGGCGGACGGCGAGAGCAACGCCGCCACTCGCGCCGAGATTGCCGCCACCCTCGACGACACCGTGATCGCCTGGTCCGGTGAAACCACCTACGACATGAGCACCGGCGACGGGATCTCGTTCTCGATCTCGGGACCGAACGTCTACGTCGCCTTCCAGGCGCAGCAGGGGTCCGCCGGTGCGGACGTCGACGGGGTGACCACCTCCGGGTGGGGCCACGTCCACACCATCTACCGGGACCCGACCAACGACTACGCGGGCAGTGTCGAACAGCAGGAGGCCAGCGGGATGAGCGGTGGCCCGGGCGGTGGCCCCGGCGGCGACGGTGATGGTCTCGGTGGGGGACCGGACGTCTTGTGAGCTGACGATGGTCATCATGGCGGTCCCGCTGATGATGCTGGGCTGTTTTGTCGGTGCGATCGGTGGGCCGCTGGCGGATCTGTCGTTGCAGAACGTGGAGCACGCCAATGCCGGGTCGGCCTCCGGTCTGTTCAATACCGCTATTGATCTGGGCATGGCTCTGGGGACGGCGTTGACCGGTGTGGTGTTCTTCTCGGTCACCGGCGGTTCGGCCGACGGTGCGCTCAACCGGGAGGCGTTCACCGGAGTGTTGTGGACGGTCGGGGCAGCGTCCGTGGTGATCTGGGCGTTGATGTTCCTGATCCCGCGGCGCGCCGAGGAATGACGGGGGTTGTTCCGAGTCACTCCGCCACGGTGACCGTGCCCTCCAGGTACCGGACGCACCGTCCGGAGAGCAGAACGCGATCGTCACGCAGACGGACGTGGACCGTTCCTCCGCGCGGCGACATCTGCCGTGCGGTCAACTCCACCGTGCCCAGTCGGTCTGCCCAGAGGGGAGCGAGCTGGCAGTGCGCAGAGCCGGTGACCGGATCCTCGGGCACACCGGCCTGCGCGCCGAACCACCGGGAAACGACGTCGAACTCCGTCCCGTCCCCCGGGGCGGTGACCGCGATCCCGCGTACCGGTAGGGAGGCGAGGAACGTCAGGTCGGGGGACAGGGTGCGGACTGTCTCCGCGTCCTTCACCATGTAGATCAGGTCGGTTGCCCGGTGCGCCTCCAGAACCTCGACGCCGAGTGCCTCGGCGATCCGGGGGTCCACCTTCGTCGGGACGGGTACCTCGGCGGGGAAGTCCATGGTGAGCAGGCCCTCCGGAGTCCGGTTCACGGTCAGCCCGCCGCTACGGGTAGAGAATCGGAGTGAGTCGGCGTCGGGGTGGACGTCCTCGAACAAGTAGGAGGACGCCGCCAAAGTGGCATGGCCGCACAGGGCGACCTCGATGGCCGGGGTGAACCAGCGCAGGTCGTAGGTCGGCTGCGTGGGCTCCTCGTCCGGGGCCGTCCCGGTTGCGTGGGGCACCAGGAACGCGGTTTCGGAGAGATTGTTCTCCAGGGCGAGGGACTGCAACACCTCGTTGGACGGCCATGCCTCCAAGGGCATGACGGCTGCCGGGTTGCCCTCGAACAACGTCTCGGCGAACGCGTCGATCTGTATCAGTGGGATCTGCACCCTGACCTCCGGAATCGTGTGTGGTGGAACAGTGACGAGCCTACGGGGCGATGACCGCCGCGTGTTCCTCACGTCAGACGTGGGCGGTGATCCGCAGCTAACGTGTGGTTGTCACCCCTGGCATACGTGCCTCACCGCCGAAAGCAGAGTAGGTCGTTCTAATGAAGTCACCGATTCCGGACTACCTCGACGAGATGCTGGAGAATGAACGGCCCGATGAAGCAGGTGAACTGGCCGGCTATATCCAGGAGTTGGCCTCCGCCGACCCGGACCAGCTGGGAGCTGCGCTCGCCACGCTGGACGGCGAGATCTACTGTGCGGGGGACACCGACATCGAGTTCTCGATCCAGTCGATCTCGAAGCCGTTCGCCTACGCCCTGGCACTGGCCGACCGGGGTGTTGACCAGGTGTTGGACAAGGTCGACGTTGAGCCGTCCGGAGAGGCGTTCAATGAGATCTCGCTGGACAAGGACGGCCGACCCCTGAACCCGATGATCAACGCCGGTGCGATAACCACCCATTCCCTCATCGGGCTGCCGGGGTGTACAGCCGAGGACCGCGTGGAGCGGATGGTCGAGGGACTCTCTGCCTTCGCCGGACGTCGACTCGCCGTCGACGAGGGGGTGTACAGGTCCGAGCTCGATGACGCGCACCGGAACCTGGCGATCGCCCATATGCTGCGCAGCTACGATGTGCTCACCGAGGATCCCCGGGCTGTTGTCGACGGGTACACACGGCAGTGCTCGCTGATGGTGACCGTCCACGACCTCGCCATGATGGCGGCCACGCTGGCGAATCAGGGGGTCAATCCGGTCACGGGGGAGCGCGCCGTGCCCGTCGCGGTGATCCGCCAGGTTCTCAGTGTCATGTCGACCTGCGGGATGTACGACGCGGCCGGGGACTGGACGACCCAGGTCGGGATACCGGCGAAGAGCGGGGTGTCCGGCGGCGTGATTGGAGCACTGCCGGGCCAGATGGGCATCGCAACATTCTCTCCGCGCCTCGACAATCACGGTAACAGTGTCCGGGGTGTGGCGCTGTTCGAGCGGTTCTCCTCGGACATGGGTCTGCACCTGATGGAGGTGCCGGCCGCGGCACGCTCAGTGCTCCGGGAACATGCACCTTCCGGCACGGAGACCGTGCGCATCTTCGACCTGCAGGGCAGTATCCGGTTCGCCGGTGCGGAGCGCGTCGTCCGGGAGATCGTCAGGACGGACATCGCCGAGGACCGGGTGGCACTGGACCTTACGGCGGTGCATTCGCTCGATGATGTCGCCCGCCGGATGCTGCTGGAAGTGGCCCGGCGCCTGAGTATCGAGGGTAAGGAGGTGTTTCTCGTCGATCCGGACACCGTCATCCCGGACCCGGACCCGGGGACCGACGGTTCGCTCGCCGTCGTCTCGCGTAGAGATGAGCTACACTGATATAGTTGACGTATCAACTATGTGCGCTGAGAACGACACCGGCTGAAAGGTCCGCAATGTCGAACACTGAAGAACACCCTGTCCCCGTACACTGCGGCGACGGTGGCACCGACGAGGACCGGCACGTCCCTGTCGAGATCATCACCGCACGCGACGTGCCTCTCGGCGGCCCACGTGCGATGACGGTGCACCGGACGTTGCCGCAGCGCCGACGCAGTCTCATCGGTGCATGGTGCTTCCTCGATCACTACGGCCCTGACCCGGTCTCGGCCACCGGCGGCATGGACGTGCCCCCACACCCGCACACCGGCCTGCAGACCGTGTCGTGGCTGTTCGACGGCGAGATCCGTCACGATGATTCCCACGGCATCCACGACACCGTGCGTCCGGGCGAGATCAACCTCATGACCGCAGGCGCCGGGATCTGCCACTCCGAGGTCTCTACGGAGAACACCACGGAATTGCATGGTGTCCAGCTGTGGACCGTGCTTCCTGAGGGGGCGAGACACGGACCGCGTCGATTCGACCACTACGCGCCCCGCCCAGTGTCCTTTGACGGAGGTTCGGCACTGGTCTTCTTGGGGTCTCTGCTGGGGTCGATGTCGCCGGTGCCGACCTTCACACCCCTTGTCGGCGCCGAGCTGCGTATGGAGCCGGGAGCGTCACTCAGTCTCGCCGTCGATCCGTCCTTCGAGCACGGTCTTCTCGTCGACACCGGAGAGGTCACCGTAGGCGGCGTGGCGGTGGCACGGACAGAGCTTGCCTACACCGGTACCGGTGCCGACTGCCTGACCGTGGAAAACACCGGCAGCGCCGGCGCGAGGATCATCCTGATCGGAGGGGAACCCTTCGGCGAAGACGTCGTGATGTGGTGGAACTTCATCGGTCGCGACGATGCGGAGATCCGTCGGTACCGCGAGGAATGGAAATCGCACGGCGACAGGTTCGGTGAGACTCACGGTTACCTCTCCCATGATCCGAGCGGTCCGGCCCGGTTGCCTGCGCCGGAGATGCCCGAGACGCACATCCGTCCCCGTACCAACCCCGCATCTGTGGCGCGGCCCGGGAACGATCCGTACCGCTTACGACCAGAGGAGAACCACTCATGACCGACATTCCCGCGATCTGCTCCGACGGTGGTGCCGAATGACACGGCGGCCGTACATCGACAAGATGAACCCGGAGATCTACCGCGCACTCAATGGGGCGGTCCGGGCCGCGCGGAAATCCTACGACGAGGCCGGACTGTCGCTGGACCTGGTCGAGCTGGTCAATGTCCGGGTCTCACAGATCAACGGTTGCCCGACGTGCCTGAGCATCCACGTTCCTGCCGCCCGTGATGCCGGGGTGGATCAACAGGTTCTGGATCTTCTTCCCAGCTGGAGGCAGGACACCTCGCAGCTGTTCACAGCCTCTCAACGAGCCGCGCTGGAGCTTGCCGAGGCGCTGACGCAACCGCAACCCGGAAGTGGGCGTACCAGCGTCGAGGATGCTGTAACCGCTGCATCCCGGGAGTTCGACGAGCGGCAGATCAGTGCCCTGGAGTGGGCGATCGTGCTGATCAACGCGTACAACAGGATCTCCATCGGCTCCGGCCATCCGCCTGCTCATCGGTGACAGGTGACAGGGCCGAAAACCCTGAAGTCGTTGCCCATTGGTCAGCATCCGCTGTATAGTCAGCATATGCTGACCATTCACACTCGTATCGACGTGATGAACCGCCTGGGACGTGCCATGGCCGACCCCACCCGGTCACGCATCCTCCTCCACCTCCTGGAGCGCCCCGGGTATCCGGCGCAGCTGTCCCGCGATCTGGGGCTGACCCGGACGAATGTGTCGAACCACCTGGCCTGTCTTCGAGGTTGTGGGCTCATCGTCGCCGTTCCCGACGGTCGCCGTACCCGTTACGAGATCGCCGACCCGCACCTCAGTGGCGCGCTGGAATCCCTGGTCAACGTGGTCCTCGCCGTCGACGAGGGCCGACCGTGCACCGATGAACACTGTGAGGTGCCCGGATGCTGTGCGGACTGCAGTGCCGGCAACGCAGGGGCTGCTGCCAGAGACGATGATGAGTGAGGTCTGCTGCGGAACCGGCGGTGAGGAAGTCACCGATCAGGAGGTGACACCGCCCTGGTGGCGCGACGCCGGCCTGTTCCCCTCCGCAGTCAGCGGAACAGCCCTGGTCATCGGATATTTCCTGGTCTGGGCTGATACCTCTCTGGCAGGACAGATTCTCCAGTGGACTGCATTGCTGGCGGGCGCCTGGACCTTTGTTCCCGGTGCGGTACGAGGACTCGCACGTGGTCGCCTCGGGGTGGGCTTGTTGATGACCATCGCTGCCGTCGGTGCCGTGGCGATGGGGCACGTCGGCGAAGCGGCAGCGCTGACTTTCCTGTTCTCCCTGGCCGAAGCGCTCGAGGACCGTGCTATGGGTCGGGCACAGGCAAAACTGCGGGCACTGCTGGCCCTGATCCCCGACAGGGTACGTCTCGCCCGTGGCACGGGAGCGGTCACCGTCGTCGCCGCCGAGGTGCGCGTATCCGATGTTCTGATCGTGGGCGCCGGCGAACGCATCGCCACTGACGGTGTGGTGGTGGAGGGCCGGTCGAGTATGGACACATCTGCTGTGACCGGCGAATCCATGCCCGTCGCCGTCGAACCGGGTGCCGCGGTCCCCGCCGGTGCGGTTAACGGCGCGGCGACGTTACGGATCAGGGCGACAGCGGACGGCGTGGACAATTCCTTGACCCAGATCGTCAGCCTCGTCGAGCAGGCCCATGCCAGGAAAGGTGAACGTGCCCGGTTAGCGGACACCATCGCCCGGCCGCTCGTGCCGGTGGTGCTCGCGGTGTCCGCGCTCGTCGCCGCGATCGGTATGACGTTCGGCGATCCCGCCACCTGGATCGAGCGGGCACTGGTGGTCCTCGTCGCCGCCTCGCCGTGCGCCTTGGCTATCGCGGTACCGGTGACCGTGATCAGCGCGATCGGTTCAGCCTCGAAGTTCGGCGTGGTCATCAAGTCCGGTGAGGCGTTCGAGCAGTTCGGGACGATCAGGACGGTGGCCCTGGACAAGACAGGCACGCTGACCTGTAATGAACCGCAGGTCGTTGAGGTCCGAACTGTCGAGGGGTGGGACAAGGACGGCGTGATTGCCCTCGCCGCGTCCCTGGAGACTGACAGTGCGCACCCGCTCGCCGCCGCAATTATCGCCGCCGCGCCTCCTGACGGTGGCCCGCCGGCCCGGGACGTCGTGGAAGACGCCGGTCACGGCATCAGTGGGCGCGTGGGGCAGGTCGCTGCCCGGGTCGGCAACACTCGGTGGCTGAACCCCGGCGTGCTGGAGGCTGACGCCGAGTCCATGGCGGAGGGAGGAATGACGGCTGTGGTGGTCGAGGCCGACGGCCAGATCGTCGGCGTGATCGGGATCCGCGACGAGCTACGGGCTGAAGCCGCCGAGACGATCCGACAGCTGCGCGCCCTGGGAGTGCCTACGGTGATGCTCACCGGCGACAATGAGCGCACCGCGCGTGCACTCGCGGGTCAGGCCGGGATTGCCGATGTGCGCGCGGAACAACTGCCGAAGGACAAGGCTGATGCCGTGGTGGTCCTTGCCTCGCAGGGTCCGACGGCGATGGTCGGTGACGGGATTAACGATGCCCCGGCGTTGGCGACCGCGACGGTGGGTATCGCCATGGGTGCAAAAGGCTCGGCGGCGGCGATCGAATCCGCTGACATCGCCTTTACCGGCCACGATCTTCGCCTGATCCCGGCTGCGCTCGCGCATGCCCGGCGAGGACGTCGGATCATGACGGCCAATATTGCCCTGGCGTTGGCCATCATCGTCATTCTGTTCCCGCTGGCCCTGTTCGGAGTTCTCGGCCTCGCCGGGGTGGTTCTCGTCCATGAAGTCGCCGAAGTGGCGGTGATTCTCAACGGGGTGCGCGCGTCGCGCTTACCCCTCCGGTCTGGCGACATTGCGGTCGAGAACGTACGCGATACCGCCTCGCAGAGAACGGAGAACTGCCGAGACAATGAGTGTTGCTCCGATGGCCAGGACGAATATCCCGCCAATACCCGGTCAGCCCGATGACCGCCACCAGTAGTTCGAGTACGGGTAACCGGAGTATCCAGAACGGGACCTGCGTGCGAAGCATGAGAACAGCTCCTCAGCGTCATCATCTGCGTTTTCTCGTCGTTCCGGTAGGTTACATGTTTCCCGTCGGTACTTTCTATGGCCGGTACATTCGTCGCCGGATTTCCCGTGCCTGTGCACCGGTGACCACAACGGCGATACCGGTGTCGAGTGCTCCCTCCAGCTCGGAAGTGTTCAGGGCGCGGAGGGCAGCGACTGTAAGCGCCTCGCCGTGAATGGTGGTCAAGATGGTATCGGGGTCGAGAGTGTAAACCTGACTTATCGTGTGGACTACCTGGGGCTCGGGGAGAAGAAGGCCAGACGCTTCGAGGGCGGCGACAGCAAGATGCCGCTCGTATTCGAACCGGATATATCCCTCGAGGGCCTTGTGGGCCCGCCTGCCATCACGCAAGAGGCACAGTTCCTACAGGCGTGTTGTCTTGTCCGTCACGGATTCCCCTGACCTCGCTCCGACAGGCTCCGGAATCCCGCTTCCGGAGCGCGGTTTCATCCCGCCCTAAAAACTCATGCATAACGTGAACAGCGTAGTGTCGCACGGACGATCGAACACCACCCCTAAGGACCTTTTTCATGGCCTTCGCCGCTCATCCGGTTGGCGGAACCTCCCCTGCGCGTTACACGGCGGGCGACAAGGTCGAGGCCGCCTGGCATGGCAGCTTTGCAGCGGTGGAACGGGGTTACACACCGCTGCTGGCATCCGTGACGGGCTCCGCGCTACGCGAACTGGTTACAGGAAGCCACCGACGCCACAGCCGTCACTGGCACCGCCGGCCCGCGAGTTGACGCGGTGGCCGGGCTGCTCCGGCGAGCCTCCCTCAATCGTTGACCAGGACCGATTCAGTGAGAGGGCGTCGTGTGCGAGGCGCATTCTCCCGGGAGAGCACGGCGTCATCGACACCGGTGGCATCTCCGAGCACCCCGACGGCGATCACGGTGAGCGGTACCAGGGTCTCATCGAGGGCGAATGCCTGTGAGACTGTCTCCGGGTCGAAGCCACTCATCTGATGCACAAGCAGGTCATTGGCGTGTGCCTGAATGGTGAAGTACGCTGCCGCCTGACCAGCGTCGTAACGTGCCTCCGGAAGCGGGGTGCCCTCGGCATCGACGGTCTCGGTGACGATCACGATCAGGGCCCCAGCGTCCTTCGCCCATCCCTGGTTGAAGTCAATCAGGGAGTTCAGCACGGTCTCGTGGGCGGAACTCCCTCTACGTGTCACTAAGAACCGCCACGGCTGACGGTTGTAAGCTGACGGCGCCCACCTGGCGGCTTCGAGTGCGCTGCGCAGTGCCTCCTCGTTTATGGGAGCGGCGCCGTCGTAGATGCGTGGGCTCCAGCGTTCTGCGACGATGTCGAGGACAGGGGCGTCTGTGGATGCTGTTCGGTCTGTGATGACTGTCATGTCCGGTATCAACCTTCGAGGAGGCCGCCGTGTTCCCCGTTCCGCTCACCGGTAGCGGAACAGGGTGGGGCGCGCTAGCCGATCTTGTACCCGTCGGCAGAAAGCACGGCATCGGCGGTGTCCGGGGCGTCCGCCGCCCGGAACTCCAGGATCTGGTCAGTGTGGTTGTGGTCGTAGGCCTTCTGACCGGTTCCCTCCTGGCGCTTCTTGAGCAGTTCCTCGCGCTGTTCCAACGGGGTCAGCGGGTTACCGTACATGCGGCGCGAGACCTCGGGGCTGAGCACCCGGGGGCTTTCGGCGGGAATCCCGAGGACTGCGGGCTCGTAGTAGCGCAACGCCCGGGGGGCAGATCCGCTTGATCATCCACAGGAACAGTTTCGGGTTCGCTGCCAGCACCCTGTAGATCGGCTTCCATACTGCAATCGAGAGCGTGTCCATGAGTCGGGACTGCTTCACACCGAGCATCGGGCGCATCCACCGTGGGTAGGTGGCGATGATGCTCTTGCGCAGCAGCGGGCGTCCGAGCTTCTGCAACCACCTCGGAAGGTCTGGCTCGATGGTCTCGAACCCGTCGAGGATGACGTCGACATTGCGGATCGCTGCCTCGGAAGCAGAGAGCTTCTCTCGCCAATCGTCGAGGTACTTCTGCACCTCGCCACGGGTGCGGGGGACGTCCTCCTGTCGGATCGGCTGTGCCGCGGCGGCAGTGACCATCTGAGACCAGTACTCGTTCTCCTCGTCGCGGGAGAGCTTTCCGGGGCCGAAGGTCTCGTAGACGTAGAGGATGGAGTGCCAGGCGGTGACGTGAATCCACAACTGGGACTCTGGCCTATTGGCCTCGTAATTGTTGCCGGTCACCGGGTTTACGCCGTAGGAGCGGTCGTGGACCTTCATCAGGATGTCGGACATCCGGATCACGGTCTGGGAGTCGGCGGTGATCCAGGAGGTGAAGTACTCCATGGTGCGGTCATACCGGGCGGGTGTGCGTTTGTACACCTGGCCGGACGCATCGACAGCAGCGACGAGGTCAGGATCGAGGTGTTCGATCGTCACAGCCCGAGCAAAGCCCTGCAGGGCGGCTGTCGGGTAAAGCCAGACTTTCCATGCGACGGAGCCGGGCCCGAACCAACCTTCGTCAGCGCGGGTGATCTTGTCGTCTTTGCCTCCACGGCGGAACGCCTTTGTCCCCGAGGTGCTGGTGCTGTTCGTCGCGTCAGTCTTTTCGTCGGCAGATGCGGCCCCCGGGATCGTCGCATCAGCGAGGCCGAGGGTGTTGTTCTCGTCGCCGGTAAAGGGGCAGGACATGGCGCCCTCCTTCAGGTAGACATCGTGAAAATGTAGTGTGTGTCACAGAAGCATACCGAAAACGACACCGTTGTCGAAATAAAATGAGTGAACCGGATCACATCGTTCAGTGATGGAAGCCTGAGCGTTGGGCGTCGGGCGGTGTACCGTTTGCCTGGTTGAGGTGGTCCACGCAGGCGCGGAGGTCGCGTACTAGGAAAGACGCCAGATCGTGGCTCATACCGTTGCGCACCACGATGCGTTGGACAGTGACGTCGGTGAGGTTGTCCGGCATCGGATAGGCGGGAACGATCCACCCCTTCATACGAAGACGGTCCGACAGGTCGTAGAGCGTCCACTGCCGATCGGCGGAGGCAGCGAGCCTCCAGGCGAACACAGGAATGTCCTGTGCCTCATTCCACAGGTCGAACTCCGGTAACGTTCCGATCTCTGACGCGAGATACCGCGCCACATCGATGGTGTTCTGTTGAACGCGACGGTAGCCGTCCATCCCGAGCTGCAGGAAGAGGTAGTACTGCAGTAGTACCTGGGCGCCGGGCCGGGAGAAGTTCAGTGCAAAGGTGGGCATGTCGCCACCCAGATAGCTCACTCGGGCGATCAGGTCCTCGGGGAGGTCCTCGGCCTGGCGCCAGACGATCCAACCGAGCCCCGGGTAGACCAACCCGTACTTGTGCCCGGAGACATTGATCGAGGCTACCCGGGGGAGCCGGAAATCCCACTCCAGCTCCGGCTGCAGGAACGGTGCGATCATGCCGCCGGACGCAGCGTCGACGTGGATGCGGACATCCAGACCGGTGTCATTCTGGATCCGGTCAAGAGCTGCGGAGATGTCTTTCACCGGCTCATACATGCCGGTGTAGGTCACACCCAGTATCGCCACCACCCCGATGGTGTTCTCGTCGACGTAGCTCTCCAGATCGTGACCGTCGAAGACCTTGTGCTCCTCAGTGATCGGCACATACCGGGGTTCGACGTCGAAGAAGTTGCAGAACTTCTCCCAGCACACCTGTACCGCCGAGGACATCACCAGATTGGGGCTGTCCGTGGAGGCTCCGTCCTGCCGACGTCGATGCTGCCAGCGGCGCTTCAGCGCCAGTCCGCCCAGCATGCAGGCTTCCGACGACCCCATGGTGGACGTACCGGCGGTGTGGTCGGGGTCCGGTGCATTCCACAGTGCGGCGATCATCCGCCAGCACCGGTCCTCGATGTCCGCTGTGGCGGGGTACTCGTCCTTGTCGACCATGTTCTTGTCGAAGGCCTCGCGGTAGAGACGGTTGGCGTAGTCGTCCATCCACGTGCCGACGAAGGTCGCGAGGTTCATACGTGCATTGCCGTCCAGCATCGCCTCATCGTGGATGACCTGATAGGCGGTCTCCGGGAGCGACTCCGACTCGGGGATGCGGTTGCGCGGGAAGCTCGTGGCCTCCCCGACGCGGGCGAACAGTGGATTGAGTTCAACAGTGCGGCGATCGTCAACCATTGTCTGCGTAGCCCTTTCGTACGCTGGATTCCTGACCGGCGGGTCGTTCTATGGGCGACAGTACCGTGTCATTGTTATCAGGGCGCCGCGGTTTAGACTGTTCCACTGTGAATGGAACTGCAGATGACACCCCTCCCCATGGTGACGGCGGTCGCTCTGCCCTGGCGAAAGCGCTGTTCCCGTCCGGTACTGAACCGGATCCACGGTTCACGTTGGCCAATGAGCGGACCTTCCTGGCATGGATGCGTACGGCCCTGGCGTTCATCGCCGGCGGTGTGGCACTGGAGGCGTTGCCGATCGATACCGTCCCGGCGGAACTCCGGAATGCCGGCGCCCTGGTCGCTCTGTGCCTGGGAATCGTGCTGGCCGCAGGTGCAGCTTTCCGGTGGCTGCGTGTGGAACGCGCCATGCGTGAACAGCGTCCTCTCCCCGCGCCGGCGATTGTTCCTGCACTGTCGGTGGGTGCACTCCTCATCGCGGTCGTGTTACTGGTCCTGGTGTTGCTGTGACAGACGGGGCATCGGCGAAAGGCGTGCCTCCGATTCCGTTGGCGGACCCGGGCCTGCAGCCGGAACGGACGAGTATGGCGTGGGCCCGCACGTCGCTGGCGTATCTGGTGGCCGCGGCGATAACGCTTCGGTGGGTCCCTCACCACGGGGCGGCAGTGGCCCTCGTTACCGCCGGGCTGACACTGGTGGCCCTCGGGATCTACGCGGGGCAACGGCGGCGCTACCGTGACGCCGCCGTCGGAGTTGCCAATGAGCGCCTGAGGGCTTCTGGCGGCGCCGTCATCGTCCTCACCCTGTGCACGGTGGCTCTGGGCGTGTTCAGTGTGGTGCTCATCGTCGTCGAGAATTACTGAGGCGAACACTGCAGGGTGGTGGCGGGCGGAAGAACCAACGTGAGGTCGTCGTCCCAGCATCCGAGGGTAAAGCGGCACCTGTCGTAGGCGCCAGCAGGCGCTGGTGTGCGCGATGTAACATGGGGCAATGATAAAACGCCTCATCGCCAGCGCGTTTTGGTTCGTCAGTAGATGGCGCCTGGCCTCGGAGCCGGCGCCGCGGCGTCCCACGATTCTCATCGGCGCCCCGCACACCTCCAACTGGGACTTCATCCTCATGCTCGGCATCGCCTGGAAACTGGGCATCAGAATCCGGTGGCTGGGCAAGACCAGTCTCTTCGACGGATGGCAGGGCCCCGTGATGCGCAGCCTCGGTGGAATCGCCGTTGACAGGGAGTCGCCGGGGGAGGTGGTGAGCGACCTTGTGCAACAAATCAGCGAGGACAAAACAGCCGCGCTTGTCATCACGCCGGACGGAACCCGAGGGCCGCACACCCACTGGAAGTCCGGTTTCTACCGGCTCGCTGAGCAGACGGGGTTGCCGGTGACCCTGGGCTATGTCGACCGTCCGACGATGACCACGGGCCTCGGGCCGACGTTCGACATCACGGGTAACGTCGCCGCCGACATGGAGCGTATCCGTGACTTCTACCGGGACAAGTCAGGTTTGCGGCCGGACGCACGTGTTGAACCGCGTCTGCGGAGCGAACCAGGAGTGGACTGAGAGAAAAGCCATGCCAACAAGCCGCACCGTCTTCTACCGCGGTCCTCGCCCCGTTCTGCGGGGGTATCTGCACCTGTTCGCATTCTGGTTCTTCCTCGGCACAGGGACGAGTCTGACTGTTCTGTCCTTTGCCAACACCGGCTTCTCGGGGCTGGCAGTGGCGACCACGGTCTACACCCTGTGCCTGGCGGGCATGCTGGGCGTCTCCGCCTTGTACCACAGGGTGCCGTGGAAGAGCGAGGGCTCTGTCCAGTGGTGGCGCCGGGCCGACCACTCCATGATCGCGATATTCATTGCGGGCACCTACGGGCCGGTGTTCATCGGTGCAGATGCGCCCGGGAACCGGACACCGATCCTCGTCCTGTGCTGGATCACCGCAGTTCTCGCCGTGGGGGTCAACATCCTCTGGATTAGCCACCCGCGGTGGTTGTCCGTCCTGATCTACCTGTGCCTGGGGTGGATCGCGCTGTTCGGGATGAAGATCCTCTGGTCCGGGCTGACGCTGCCGGAGCTTGTGCTGATCCTGGTCGGTGGGGCGATTTACAGTCTCGGCGCGCTCGTGTACGCGCTGAAATGGCCGACGATCAGTGAACACTGGTTTGGCTTCCACGAGGTTTTCCACGCCGGCACCATCATTGCCGCCGGGCTCCACCACATCGCCATCTGGATGATCGTCCTGGGGTCCAGCTGACGGCAGAGGAAAACCCCGGCACCGTCGTGTGTGACGGTGCCGGGGTTGTCGAAGCCTCGTTTAGAGGACGGTAACGGAGACCGCAGCGGGTCCCTTGTTGCCGGCTTCCGTCTCGAACGAGACCTTCTGGTTCTCGTCCAGGCTGCGGAATCCGCCGCCCTGGATCTCCGAGTAGTGGACGAAGACGTCCGCTGAGCCGTCCTCGGGGGTGATGAAGCCGAAGCCCTTTTCAGCGTTGAACCATTTGACTGTGCCGTTGATCATGTGATCATCCCTTCTTCAGTGTCAGTGCCCGGATTCTTCCGCTCACTGGGTTGACCGAATGTTCCTTGAGGAATCAGTTCGCGTCCTAAAGACAACTTCCGTGAACTTGATTCCTCCCGGTACTCGGAAGGGAAAAACAACTCAGAAACTGTAACCACGGGCCACACTACACTCAATGCGGATCAAAGCCAATGGTGGTTTCCAATGTGAGCAACGTTGTCTTCGCCTCCAACCCGCCGAGGTAGCCGCCCAGGCTGCCGTCAGACCGTAGGACCCGGTGGCAGGGGACCACGATGGGCAGGGGATTCGTCGCGCATGCCGTGCCCACCGCGCGCACGGCCTTCGGGTTCCCGACGCCCGCGGCGACCTGCTTGTAGGACTGTGTCTGTCCGTAGCCGATGTGCGGCAGGTAACGCTGCACGTCCTGCCGGAAGCCGGAGGACATCGCAAAGTCCAGGGGCAGGTCGAACTCCTGCCGACGCCCCGCGAAGTACTCGTCGATCTCGACCGCGACAGCGTCCAGACGGGGCCGGGACTCCAGGACCCGCGGGCTGGCCTTGTCCGCCAACGCCGTCAGCACGGTGTCGAAGTCCTCCAGGCCGAATGCCACGCGGACCAGACCTTTTTCTGTGGCGGCGATCAGTAGCGGACCTATCGGTGAGTCGATGGTGCGGTAGGCCACCTCAAGGAGACCCGATGCCGAGGCGTCGACGGCGAGACGGGTCCGCAGGCGGGCCAGGTCGGCGTCGTCCACGGGAAAGTGGGTCATGTCGTGGGGCAGGTCGTGGGTCGTGTCGTTCATCGTGGATCTCCTTCGGTCAGGTACGTCCGTCGCAACGTCCGGATGCCGTCTGCGCTGGCACGGCGAACTGCAGCGGCACTGCCACCGATCAGGGCAGCGGTGTCGGCGTGTGGAAGTCCACCGAAATAGTGGTAGGCCACGGCGAGGCGTTGTCGCTCCGGGAGTGCGGCCACCGCCTCCCATACGGCGGCACCGCCGTGGCCAGGGTTGCCGAGCCCGGACACCTGTTCAGGCAACTTGTCGGTAGGCACGGCCTGGCGTCCGCGTCGGCGGGTGATGTCGATGGCTTTTCGGTGGGCGACCCGTACCAGCCAGGCCTCCACGTTTGTCTCCTCGTCCAGGTCCGGCCAGGAACGCAGCAGGGCGAGGAAAGACTCCGACCAGGCGTCGTCGGCGTCATCTCCGGGGCCGAGGACGGCACGGCAGACCCGCAGCACGGTGGCACCGTGCTGCGTGACAGCCTGCTCGAATGGTGTCTTCATCGTCATCACACACCGTAGTCGCGCCGGGTCAGCGGTATGTGAGGTCTGGACCTAGTTTTCCCCGTTCCGTAGGTGCGCCCACCGGGCTAGTCGTTCCCGAATGGCCTTCTCGTGGCCGTTGCTGGTCGGTTCGTAGAGCGTCTGCCGGTCCATGCCGTCCGGGAAGTAGTCGGCGCCGGAGAAACCGTCCTCGGTGTCCGGGTCGTAGCGGTAGCCGTCGCCGTAGCCGAGGTCCTTCATCAGACGGGTCGGCGCGTTGAGGATGTGTGCCGGCGGCATCAGGGAGCCGGTGCGTCCCGCCAGCCTGGTGGCGGCGGTGAAACCCCGGTAGACCGATACGGACTTCGGTGCCGTGGCCAGATACACGACCGCCTGGGCGATGGCCAGCTCGCCCTCCGGGGATCCGAGGCGTTCATAGACGTCCCACGACGCGAGGGCCTGGTGGATGGCCTCCGGATCGGCGATGCCGATGTCCTCGGTGGCGAACCGCACCATGCGCCGGGCGACGAACAGGGGGTCTTCACCGCCGTCGAGCATGCGTGCCAACCAGTACAGGGCGGCGTCCGGATCGGAGCCGCGCATGGACTTGTGCAGCGCAGAGATCAGGTTGTAGTGAGCCTCCTGCGTCTTGTCGTAGACAGGCGCACGCTGCTGCACAAGCTGCATGAGACCGTCCACGTCCAGGGTGTCGGGAACGGCCTGGACCTGCTCGATGAGGTTGAGCAGGTAGCGCCCGTCGCCGTCCGCCAGAGCCAGGAGCGCCTGACGGGCCTCGCTGTCCAGGGGGAGGGGTTGTCCGGACACTTCTTCTGCGTTGTCCGTCAGCGCGGCCAACGCTGTGGCGTCCAACCGGTGCAGGACGTAGCCCTGGCATCGGGACAACAGCGCTGCGTTGAGTTCGAAGCTGGGGTTTTCCGTCGTCGCGCCGACCAGGATGATCGTGCCGTCCTCCACGTAGGGCAGGAAGGAATCCTGCTGGGCACGGTTGAACCGGTGGATTTCGTCGACGAACAGCAGAGTGCCCTGTCCTACCTCCCGGCGTTTCTGCGCTGCCTGGAACACCTTACGTAGTTCGGCAACGCCGGAGAACGTCGCCGAGAGCGGAGTGAAGTGCAGACCCGTCGCTTCAGCCAGCAGACGCGCGATCGTCGTCTTGCCGCAGCCGGGCGGGCCCCACAGCACCATCGACACCAGGCGGCGTGCTGCGACCATCCTGCCGACAGGACCGTCCGGCCCCAGCAGGTGGTCCTGACCCACGACCTCCGCCAGCGACTGCGGGCGCAACCTGTCAGCGAGAGGCCGCGAACTGTCGTCTGCGTTGAACAGGGAGGGTGGATCCTGGGCGCTCACGGGACAGCCTTAGGGCACCAGTACGATACGCCCGCTGACTTTGCCGTCCCGCAGGTCGTCGAAGGCCCGTGCCGCGTCATCGAGGGAGTACTTCGTGGTCTCCACGTGGAGCTTGCCCTGCTGCACGAGCGCCACGGCCTCCCGCATGTCCGAGCGGGTGCCACCATAGGAGCGTTCGATGTTCACACCCCACGGCAGAGCAGAGCTGTCGGCGTCATAGGTGAACTTCCCGCCGCCAAGGCCGACGAACCGGATCGCCCCACCGACGCCGATCACGGAGAGGGCGAGGTCGACCGTCGGCTGCACACCGACGAAATCGAGGACGACGTCCGCGCCCCGGCCGTTGGTCTCTTCCATGATGCGGGAGGCGGCGTCGGCGTCACTGACCAGTGCGACGTCGGCACCGTGGCTGGCGGCGTAGTCGACCTTGTCCTTGTCGGTGTCCAGGGCGATGATGCGCGCGCCGGTGGTGGCGGACAGGATCTGCAGGCCGACGTGGCCGAGCCCACCGATACCGATTGTCACCACGGTCGCGCCACCGACGAGGCGATCGCGGACACTGTTGACCGCGTGCATCGGGGTCAGGGCGGCATCGGCCAACGGGGCGGAGGTTGCCGGGTCCAGGTCACCGAGCGGGTCAAGGTGATGTGTCTTTACCGCGAGGTACTCGGCCATACCGCCCGGGGAGCCGATGCCGGGTGACAGGGGAGCCAAGGAACCGCGCGGGCTGGCAACTTCACACTCGTTGTCACGGCCGGCCAGGCATTTGTCGCACTCGCCACAGCTGAGGACCAGCGCCACCAGGGCACTGTCCCCGACATCCCAGCCGGTCGCTGCGTCACCGGTCTTCTCCACGACGCCGGCGACCTCGTGTCCCAGGGTCGAGCCGACCAGGGGACTGTCGTCACCCCCGGCGATAATGTGCAGGTCAGAGTGACACAGGCCGGCACCGGACACCTTCAGCAGAACCTCATCGGCCTCGATCTCCGGAACTGGCTTCTCCTGCACCTCGACGGTGTTGTTCCGGACGTAGGACACTGCTCGCATGACTGCTCCTTCTTCGAGAACTGAACGCGGGGTTATCGCCCCGTTCATCTCTCCACGCTACGCCCTGTAACGGACCTGGTTCAGAACAGCCGGGAGTCCGTGATCTCCGCCGGTTCTTCCAGTTCCAGCAGTCGGCGCTTCCGCTCCAGCCCGCCGGCGTAGCCGGTCAGGGCGCCGTCGGCACCAACCACGCGGTGGCACGGGATGATGATACTGACCGGGTTGTGCCCCACCGCCTGGCCGACGCGCTGGGCCAGGTGCGGGTTTCCGAGTCGGCCGGCGAGGGCGCCGTAGGTGGTGGTCTCGCCGAAGGGGATCTGCCGGAGCATCGCCCACACCTTCTCGGAGAAGTCGTCGCCGTGGGTGGCGACGGCGATGTCGAATGTCTTGCGGTGGCCGGAAAAGTATTCCGTGAGCTGCGTGGACGCAGTGGCTAACAGCCCGTCCCCGGCCGTCTCGACACGCTCTCCGAACAGTGCCGCGTCGGGCAGGTACGTGTGCCCGGGGAAGTACAGGCCGGTCACCGCGTCTCCGTCGGCGACAACGGTGAGCTCGCCGAGAGGCGTAACCACCTGCGTGTGTCGTGTCATCATGTCAACCACCACCACCCTTTCCAGTTACCCGGTAGACGCACCGGGTGAGTGGTCTGTGAGATCCGTCCGTTGGAGAATCCTATTCTGTCGCACCACGGTAGAAGCGTGCGGCGTTGTTCCAGAAGACATCCTCGACATGAGCGGCGCCTACGGTATCGGTGACCACCTCGGCGATGAGTTCCAGGTCGGTGTCGGCGAACGGACGTGCTGCCCGGGTCGAGGGCAGATCGGTACCGACCATCAGGGCGGTGGGATCGATCTCCATGATCTGTCGGAGCACCTCGCCCGGCTCCAGTTCGACGCGGCCGAACCCGGTCGCTTTGATCTTCACTCCGCTTTCCACCATCCGTAGCAGCGCGGGCACGCCCTCGTGGTGCATGCCGAGGTGGTCGATGCTCACCGCGGGCAGGCGACTCAGGACGCCCTCCAGCCCGTCGAGTTCGCGGGCGTCGACGTAGAGCTCGGTGTGCCAGCCGACGAGGTCGTGGACGCGTCGAGCAAGCGTGGCGAGGTCGTCGGTCCCCGCGGATCCGCCGCGTTTCAGGTTGAACCGGACTGCCCGGATCCCGGCCCGGTCAAGATCCCGGATCATCTCGTCGGTGGTGTCTGCGGGGATCTGGGTCACACCGACGAAATCGGGTCCCAGCACGCTCAGCGCGTCCCGGAGATACCCCTGGTCGAACGCCTGGAAGGATCCGGAGACCACGGCCCCACCGCCGACATTCAGCTCGGCGACGCGCTGCAGGTAGTCGTGCGTGGTGAACGGGTCGGGCAAGTAGCCGTTGTTCTCCACGAGCGGGTGCCTCGGGTCGATGACGTGGAAGTGGGCGTCGAACAGGCGGGGTCTGGTCACTGGGGTGCTCCTGTCACTGGTGGAAGAGTCCACCCGCAACGATATCTCTCCGCTGACGCGTCGGGAATCCAGGTACTATAGCGGCCCCGCACGCCCCTCGCGCTTCCTGATCCCCTCACCGAAAGCTCTCCACATGCCCCCACAGCATCCTGCCCTCGGCCCGTACCACGACCGCCGCGAGATGAACCTCGGCATCGTCCTCGCCGGACTTGCCGGAGCGATGGGAGCAGCTGCCTGGCTGCACACCTCCGGCTGGTACGTGACCTTCATGACCGGCAACACCGAACGCATGATCCTTGAACATTTCAAGGGCAACCACATTCTCGGACTCGGTGCCCTGGCCACCGTGCTCGCGTTCCTGGTGGGCGTGATGGTCGCCACGCTCGCCCGCATCCACTGGTGGAAGAAGTCCCGGCACGGCGCCACCCTGGTCACCATGGCCGCCGCCTACGTCGCCTGGCTGGTCGACGTGCTCACAAATGATTCCGACGCGCCCCTCGGTGTGGTCCCGATCCTGTCACTGGCCTTCGGCCTCGGGGCGTTGAACACGTCGATCAGCCGTCAGAACCAGGTCGCCATGCCGCTGTCGTATGTCACCGGCACCCTGGTGAAGATGGGGCAGGGGTTCGCGCTGCACCTGTCCGGGGTACGCCGTTGGGTGTGGGTCGCCCAGGTCGTGACCTACGCCGGCTTCCTCGCCGGGATCGTGCTCGGCGGCACAGTGTTCCACTCCATCGGCACACACAATTCCCTGGCGGCCCTGGCCTTGATGTCCACTGTGATCGCCGTGATCACCTGGAAACTCGACCACCCGCGGTTCGCGGACAAGGACGCGGGTGAATAGACCCCTCCACGGACGTCGCCTGTGTCATCGGTCACGAAGCGGCGTTCACCTGCTGCGCTGCGCGCCGCAGCGTGTTATCACAGAGCCCTGACGTTCCCCGTCCTTCCCGCCCTCGCTCCTATACACCCCTCTACAGCCCGCACCGAGCTCCCGGCCCCGGCGATCCCCGCCCTTTCACGCTTCACCTCACCCCTGACCCTGGAAAGGACTCTTTGTCATGGAATACACCGAACTGTCGGCGTACCGGCTGCACGCCGGGCACGTCACCACCTGGACCCCCACCGCGACCGACGCCTGGGCTGTTGACCCGCGTCCGCTCTCCAGCAACCACGAAGCACACGTCCGGGAGTCACTCTCCTCCCCGTCGACGGGCGCGCCGGGCGAGTCGCCCCGCGGAGACAACTGGATCGGTACGGCGTTCCGTATCCACCATCCGTTCGACGCCGAGGTGTTCAGCGCCACCCTGCGGCTGTGGATGGTGAGGCATGAGGCCTACCGCACGACCGCGGTCGCTGGGACGGTCGGTGACACCGGGGTAGAGGGCGATGCCCTGCACCGCGAGACCCTCCCCGCCGATGCCGTCGACGTGTCCGCCCAGCCGGTCGGCCACCTGCCGGACGCCGGTAGCGTCCACGACTTCCTGGACCGTCACTTCGCCACCGAGGTCTCCGCACTGCGCTGGCCGCATCTCACGGTCGCCACGGTCGGCCCTGACGCAGAATCCGAAGGCGACCCTGCCGTCTCCCTCGGCAGCCAGGACGGCCCGTGGTTCACCGTGGTCTTCGCCGCCGACCATGCGGTGATGGACGCCTACACCCAGATCGTCTCCATTGCGGAGCTGCGTGAGGTCTATGCCGCACAGTTGGCCGACCGCACCCCGGAACTCCCGCTGGCCGGGTCACACGTCGACTACAGCCGGGTCGAGCGCGACCTCGCCGACAGCCTCACCGTGGACCATCCCGTCGTGCAGCGGTGGCGTGATTTCCTGGTCGGGGCCGAAGCTGCTGAGAGGGCATCTGCGACCCCGCGGCTCCCCCTGGCCGGTGCCCACAGCGACGCGGAGCGGGACGTCCAACAGGTCAGTACCTCGATGTGGCTGCTCGGTGAAGTGGACGCCACCGTCTTCGGGCAACTCAGCAAGCGCTACGGCGGCAGTCAGGTCACCGGTCTGTTGGCGGCGCTGAAGGTCGCCGCCGCGCGGGCCGACCGTGACGGCCTGTGCGGTGACACCTTCCGCTATGTCATGCCGATGCACACCCGTACCTCCCCGGAGTTCGCGTTGTCTGCCGGCTGGTTCGTCGGGCTGATGCCCGTGGAGGACCCGATGCCCCGCGGCGCGGCGTTCTCGGAGGCTGTGTCGGCGACGACCGCGGCGGTGAAGGAGAACCGTGACCTGGTGGCGTACCCGTATCCGAAGGTCGCGGAGCTGCTCGAGGTCACCGAGCCACCGCGTTTCGTGGTGTCGTACGTGGACACCCGCTTCATCCCCGGTGCGGAAGACTGGACTCCACACGACCGGACGTTGCGCGGTGTCGCCTACAGCTCCACCGACGTCTACATCTGGGTCGTCCGGACGAAGGGTGGGGTGAATATCTCGATGCGGTACCCCGACGCCCCCTGCACCCGCGATTCCGTGCGAGCCCTGGTGGCCGAGTACTTCGCCGTCCTCCACAGCGTGGTCGACACCGGCGACGCCGCCTCATTGCCGTTCGGCGCGGCTGAGGCTGGCGAGACGGCTGGCGAGACGGTCGGCGAACCGGTGTACGAGGGCTGAGTCAGTGACCCACCTGCCCGACGGGGAACGGCTCACTGCCGACGATCACCTGTTCGTCGTCATGGAGCAGGTGATGGGCGTCCCCGTCATCCCCCAGGTCATCTGGCGGGTGACAGTGGGGGACGGCGCGTCTACCTCGATCGCCGACGTCCTCGGCCATGTCGCCGAGGTGGGGCGACGGCTCACCGAAGGGCGTCTGTCCCGTCTCGTCCGACGGACACGCGGGCCCGTCCGCGACCGGTGGACGTTCACCCCGACCGCCGGACGCGTCCGGATCGACCGCGATCCGGTGGCACCGGATGAGGTGACCAGGTGGCTGTATGACCGGCTCGAGACCGACATCGACAGTGTCCGGGGTCCAGCCTGGGAGCTCAGCGCCGTGCCCACCACGGACGGTCACCTCATCGTCTCCCTGGTGCGCAGTCATGTCATCGCCGACGGCGGCGCAATGATCCGGGCGGTCACCGAGGCTGTCGCCGGGCAGGCCAGGACGCCCCGTCGCCGGGAACGCCGTGGCGACAACGTGCGCGACGCCCGGTCACTGCTCACCGCGGTAGGCCGGGCGGCAGTATCGATGCGGAATCCCACGTCAGGGGGAGCATCCGTCCCGGAGAACGACGGTGCGGCACCCGCGGGACCGGCGATGGTGCCCACCGTGGCGGTGCGGGTCGACGCCGGACGGTTCAATGAGACGGCGGCCTCGCGGGGCGGTACGTCCAACACCCTGTTTCAGGCGGTGACGCTGGGGGTCCTGGCCGGCTCCGGGCGCGTCGGCGAGGGTGACACCGTGCCCCTCGCAGTGCCCATGTCTGTCAGGGACGACGGCGAGGAGGGCGATCGGGACCTGCGCGCCAATGCGACCACCGGCGCCACGGTCATCGTCCACCTGGACCCAGGGCGGTACGACGATCTCGGGGATGTCCGTGCCGCGGCGAAGGCCGCGTACCGGGACGTCGCCACCCGTACGGGTCCTGACAAAGTCGCCGCCATGGCGCAGATCGCTCAGGTCCTGCCCGATGCCGTGGTCCGACGCGCCGCTGCCGGATCCACCACACCGCTGTGTCTGGCCTCGAACCTGGGGGAACCGTCGGACGCGTTCATCGGACTGGGGCTGGACCACGGCCCGGAGCACGCAGGCTGCGATGTCGCCCTGCGCTCGGTGATCCGCGCCGGGTCCGCACGCGACCTGGCTGCCCGGCAAGGTGGAGTGAGCGCCTGGGCTGTACAGACCGGGGATTCGCTCTCCCTGTCGTTTACCTCGCTCGACCCGGTCCATGTGCGTGACGCCGCACACCTGCTGGACCTGGTCAGGCAGGAGATGGCCAGGTGGGGCCTGGAGTGGGGCCGCGACGTCACCCAGTGGCTGTAGGGGTTCAGGGTGCCGGTATGCGACGATGTTGCACACCACTGGCGAGAGGAACATCTATGAGCGCAACCAGGCGCCACATCGTCTGGCTCAACGGCGCATTCGGTGCGGGGAAGACGACTGCCGCGAGGATACTGGCGGCCGAGATTCCGGGTGCTGTCATTGTCGACCCCGAGGAGATCGGCACCCTGCTGCGGCCGGTTCTCCAACCGGTGGCCCCGGTGCGGGACTTCCAGGAGTGGCCCGCGTGGCGACAAATCGTTGCCGCCACGCTGAACGCTGTTCTCCGGGAGCTGGCGGAGGGCGGCCCGTCACTGGTCATCGTTCCGCAGACCGTCATCGTCGAGGAGTACTGGTCAGAGATTATTTCTGACCTTGATCCATCGGTGCGACTCACGCCTGTGGCGTTGCACATCGATTCGGATGAGCATCGTCGCCGTGCGACCGACGACACTGAGGAGCCTGGTGCGCTCCGGTGGCGACTCGGCCGGTTCGCATCCTTCCGCGAAGCCGAGTGGATTCGGCGCGAATTCATCGGCATTGATGTCTCCACGCTCAGCCGGGATGCGACGGTCGCGGCGATCCGTGCCTCGGCCTACCTCAGCGCCGCAGACAGACGGTCCAGCACCCCGCCCATGATCTGACGTGCCTCCGGTGTCTCCGGGTACTTTGCTCGGACTGCCAAGCCGTCGCGGGTGCGGGAGAACCATAGCTGTGCGGTATCGGTGGGAGACGTCGACGAGATGTAGCGCGCCTGCGGCAGCGGGTCACCGCGGTGACGGAAATCCATGTAGGAGACCATCGGCACCACACCGTCGGGCAGTACCGGTCGGCATTCCTGGATCATCGTCTCCAACGGGAGGCCTGCCACGGTCACCGCGTCGCGCAGCCAGCCTGCTGCCGACGCGACGTCACCGGCACGGGCGACGACAGGGGCATTACTGACCATCCAGCCGACGACATGGTGGCGTGGGTCGTCCCGCCGTCCCCGGGTGTGTACCGGAACGATCGTAGCGAACTCCGGGGACCCGGTGAGCGGTTCCAACGCCTCAGCCAGCGAGGTGAGGAGGACAGCGAACGTCCGACGATCGAGCTCCCCGGTGATCCCGGTGGCACGGGTGAGGCGTCGCACATCATGGACGGGGTCGGCCATCCCCGCGCAGAGCTGCACCGGGAACGCCGGGACGTGACCGTCGGTCAGCCTGAAGAACCTCCCCCAGACCTCCAGCGCAGCACCGCTGTCGCTCTCCACGGCGGGAAGAAGTAGGTCAGCGCCGGATTCGATCACAGGGCGACCGTGCAGCGCGTCCCACAACCGACGCAGCACCAGGTCGATGCTGAGCATGTCGGCGTGTACATGGTCCACGGCGAACAGCAGGGTCGTCCCCGCACGGGCCGCAAAAATGCCCGGTGCCGCGCCGGGCAGGCAGGCCGCAGCGATCCGTTCCCCCAGGGCACGCTCCGCCGGTGGCTCAGGACGGGTCTCGCCGACCGTCACCGTCACGGCGTCCGACGGGAAAGGAACATGAGCAGAACCGGAGGCGACGCTGCACAGGGAAGGCGCTCCGGCGACGACGCTGCGCACCGCGGCGGCGAGGTCCTCGTCCGACCAGAGGGGTACACCGTCGGCGCCACCGATGTCGACGGTTCCGCCGATCCACGTTGACCGGCCGGACGCGGCGACGGCGGTGAGATGATTGCGCTGGTTGAAGCTCAGCGGCCGTCCCGCCTCCAGCGGGACTCCGTGCCAGTGCAGCTCCAGCTCCACGAACGGGCCGGGCAGTGGTACGTAGTCGAGGTAGGTGACGTCCACGGCGGTCAGGCGGTGACGGCACTGTCGAGGATGTCGTGGACCGCGGTGATGTAGGTCGCCACAGACTCCCGCGCCGTCGGGTTGTCCGGGGCCTGGGACCCGATGCCGAGGCCGTCGGCGTTGCGGTAGATCCACAGATTGGCGTTGCTGGTCCTGCCGAAACCGGTGAACAGGCGGATATCGGCGCCCTCCGGTTCTGCGAACCATCCGAGATCGAGGTAGGTCACCATCTGCGGACTGCCCATCACCGACGGATCCACCTGGCCGCTGAGGATCAGATGTCCCAGCGACGCGTGTACCGGCTCGTCCAGTGCCGCCTTCATCCGTGCCTGGGCGGTCACGACGTCGGGGAGGACTTCCTCGACCGTCGTGCCGGTGACGGGGAAGTACAGCGGGGTGAAGTTGCAGAACCATCCCTGGGAGACCGCGTACGGCCGCCCACGGGTGGCAGAGACCACCACGGTGGCGTAGTGGTCCGCGCCGGTGAGCCGCACGTGCGCCACGCCGAGGGCGGCGTACACCACCGTGCTGAAACTGACCCCGTGCTCGCGGGAGAGCGCGCGCAACCGGTCGGTGAGGTCCCGGTCAGCCAGGGTGCCGTCGATACCGACGACCGGCTGCGGTTCACCGTCGACGATGCCTGTGGGCAGCGGGAAGCCCGGCACCCGACCTCCGGTGATCTCAAACAGGCCGCGCCAGGCACGGACCCCGGGGGAGTCGTCGTTGACAGTGGCGGCCCGGGCGTACTCGCCGCGGACGTAGTCGAGGAAGCTGGGGTGGGTGTCGACCGTCAGCGCCTGCGCGGCATCTCCTGTGTCCCCCGAATAGCGCGCCATGAGCTCCAGCAGCCCGGTCATCTGGGATATCCCGTCGCCAGAGGCATGGTCCAGGGCCAGCAGCAGGTCGAAGGATCGGCCGTCCTCACGTGCCACCGTGACCACCGCGAGGGCAGGAACGTGGTCGAAGACTGCGGTGGTGGCGAGCAGGTCGGTGATCGTCTCAGTGGCCGTGCCGGTAACCTGCGTCGGCACGAGGTCGACGGCGTCGGTGGGCAGTGTCCTGCGACGGATCGAGCCGTCCGGCGCGTCGTCGTCGACGGACAACGTGGACCGGAGCCCCTCATGCGCCGAGACGAAGTCGTTGACCGCCCGGGTCATGCGTTCCTGGTCGGGGATGCCGGGCAACGTCGCCACCGAACAGGTGTAGGCGTGGTGTCGTCGCCCGTGTGCCCGTCCTGTCAGCACACCGCGGACATGGTCGGTCTGCAGGAAGGAGGCCGGAGTCGGGTCGTCGGTGGCGTCGGTGTGGGCGGCGGTCATGGTGTCGGAGGGCAGCCACGTGGTCACGGAGCCTTCCGGTGACCAGTCGTGTCCGTCAATGATTCTCATTCGTGGATCCGCTCGTGAGGGGTGGAACAGGACATGTCAGCCCCTGACTATAGGTCGGCACGGCGGCTGCCGCATCACAGCGGCAGCTTGAATCCCTGGTGGCTGGCGGTGTAGCCCAGCCGCTCATAGAAGCGGTGGGCGTCCGTCCGCGTGACGTCGGAGGTCAGCTGGGCCAACGTCGCACCGTGGGACCGGCCGTAGGCGTGGGCCCAGTCGAGGACGGCCGAGCCCAGTCCGCTGCCGCGTGTCTCGGCCGCGACCCGGACCGCCTCGATCTGCAGTCGGGTTGCCCCGCCCCGGGAGAGTCCGGGGAGCAGCGTCAGTTGCATGGTCGCCACCGCGGGACCGGTCGTCGGTGAATCCTCGCGCACGATCAGGAGAAGATGGTTCGGATCCGCGTCGATCCGGTGGAACGCGTCCATGTAGGGCGACAGGGATGAGGACTCCCGTGTGCGCCCCAGGGGATCGTCGGTGAGCAGTGCGACGATGTCGGCGACGTCGACGTCCCGGGCACGGGACAGATGGAATGTGCGGTCGACGAGGGTGAGGATGTCCATGTCTGTGTTGCGGTCCATGGTGTTGATGCTACGTCCGTTTTTCCCGACGATAAGGAACTGGCAGTGAGGGAGGGTGACCGCGGGAAAGTGCGGGTGTGGCATGATTTCCCTTGTCGTAGGGGAATGTGTACGGTGCTTACATGAGTGATAGGAGAGGATGTTAGCGATGGCGGCTTCAGGATCAACATCGACAACGCAGCGTTACCACCATGGCAACCTCCGGCAGGCATTGATCGATGCCGCCGTGGAGATGCTCGAGCAGGGGGAGAACTTCTCGCTGAGAGCGGTCGCTCGCTGGGCAGGTGTGTCGCAGACTGCGCCCTACCGGCACTTCTCTGACCGGGCGAAACTGGAGTCCGCCGTCGCTGCGCAGGGGTTCCGCGCCCTTGGTGAGGAACTGTTTGCGGGTCGGGAAGCGCCGTCGACGCCCGAGGATCTGCCGGACTTCGCGGTGGGCTACGTCCGTTTCGCCGTCGAGCGGCCGAGAATGTTCCGGCTGATGTTCGGAACTGAGTGCGACGATCAGAACGATGAACGTGTGCAGGCTGCCGGGATGCTCCAGGCTGCCCTGTCTGAGAATCTCCGGGCCGTTTATCCTGATGCGCCTGTCGACGATCTCGCCGTCGGGCTGTGGAGTACTGCCCATGGTCTGGCGTTCCTTCACCTGGACGGCAAGTTCCCGGCGGAGCCTGCCGACGAGATGTATGACCGTGTCCGGTCAGCGTTCCTCGCGGTGCTCGGGCTGGCGGGTTAGGGGTCTCGCGGATTGTTCTAGCTCCGTGCGCGTTTCTGGGAGGCTGGCGTGCGCGAAGCGAGACCCTTTTCGCCATCGGGAGGTGTTGACAGCGTTCACATCTGGTTTTACTCTGGGCGGTGCCCGGCACGGCGCCGGGGCATCACCGACCACTGTGCCGCGGCAGGGTCTCCTGCCCCACGTGAGACCACGAGAGGTATATCTCCATGATCAACGTCCTGATGGCAGTCACCGCAGCACGGCACTGGACCCTTACTGACGGAACCGAACATCCCACCGGTTTCTGGGCCGAGGAGTTTCTTGTCCCCTACGAGATCTTCACCGACGCCGGATTCGATGTCACCGTCGCCACCCCGGGAGCGGCCACGCCGATCGTTGATGAGCTCAGCCTGGGTCTCACCGGCGGCGTTCTCCCTCACACGGTCAAGAAGTACCGTGCGAAACTCGAGGAGCTCGCCCCGGTTCTCGAGAACACCGCTGACCTGCATGCGGTCACCGCGGAAGAGCTCGACGGCTACGATCTGGTGTTCTATCCCGGAGGCCACGGCCCCATGGAGGATCTGGCCTTCGACACGCTCTCCGGCAGGATCCTGACAAGCCGTCTCGAGTCTGGACGGCCGCTGGCGTTGCTGTGCCACGCCCCGGCTGCGCTGCTCGCCACCGTTGACGAGGACGGAAAGACCCCCTTCGCCGGGTGCCACGTCACCGGTCTGTCCAACCGCGAGGAGCTGATCAACTCCTTCGCAAAGAAAGCCCCCTGGCTGCTGGAAGACAAGCTCAAGGAGATCGGCACCGACTACGACAAGGCGCTGATCCCGTTCCGGCCCCACGTGGTCCAGGACGGCAACCTCTTCACCGGCCAGAACCCGCAGTCATCGAAGAAGCTCGCAGAAACGCTCGTCTCTACCCTCAGCTAGAACTTCTCCAGAAAGGACGACCTATGAACGCGAACCCGAAGAACATCGCCCTCGAACCCGCGGCCCAGGCTTTCGCCGAAGCGACCTCTGAACCCCCGTTTCTCTACCAGCTTCCTCCCGAGGAGGGCCGCAAGGCCGTCGACGAGGTGCAGGACGAGGAGATCCACAAGCCTGAGATCGATGAAGAATGGATCACCGTGACCGGCGGTCCGACCGGTGAAGTACCGACCCGTATCGTGCGGCCCAAGGGGGCCACTGGCGTAGTGCCAGTCGTGCTGTACACCCACGGTGCCGGCTGGGTCTTCGGCGACGCCCACACCCACGACCGGCTCATCCGTGACCTCGCCGTCGGAACCGGCGCGGCAGTCGTCTTCCCGGAGTACGTCCGCGCGCCGGACGCGCAGTACCCGTCGCAGAACGAGCAGTCCTACGCGGTCGCCCAGTGGATCGTCCATCACGGCACCGAGCACAACCTGGACCCCGAGCGGGTCGCGATCTCCGGCGACTCCGTCGGTGGCAACATGGCGATCGCCCTGAACATCATGGGCAACGAGCGTGGTGATGTGTCTTTCAAGGGTGCGGCTCTGTTCTATCCGGTCACCGACGCGAACTTCGACACGGAGTCCTACCGGGAGTTCGCCGAGGGGTACTTCCTCGCCCGCGACGGGATGAAATGGTTCTGGGACCAGTACACCACCGACGAGGACGCCCGGAACGAGATCACTGCCTCACCGCTGCGCGCTTCCGAGGACGAGCTGGCGTTCTTCCCTCCGACGTTGGTGATCACCGCCGAGGCCGATGTACTGCGCGACGAGGGTGAAGCCTTCGCCGCGAAGCTACGGCGTGCCGGGGTGCAGGTGACCGCCGTGCGTTACGGCGGCATCATCCATGACTTCGTGATGGTCAACTCCATGCATGAGACCCCGCAGGCTGTCGCCGCCGTTGCCCAGGCCGTCGCGCACCTGAAGGACGTGCTCGGTATCGAGGGGTAGGGTGCCGGAGCTCCTGGCTCCTGATCACTCAGGGCCGGAGCAGTACCTTGCCTACCGAATCAGCGGAGTCGAGCATCTCGTGTGCGGCACGGGCCTCCGCCAGCGGCAGCGTCGCCGAGATCACCGGTTTCACCGTCCCGTCCTCCACCAATGGCCACACGTTCTTCACCACCTCGTCGGTGATCGTCGCCTTCGACCCGGGCCCCGTCAACGGACGTCGACGCACATTTGTACCGATTACCCGGGCCCGCTTGTTGATCAGCGCGCCGATGTCGAGGTCCCCGTGGGTGCCGCGCATCATGCCGATGATCACGAGTGTTCCACCTGGGGCGAGGACACGGACATTACCCGGCAGGTATTTGGCGGCGATGATGTCCAGGACCACGTCCACGCTGTTCTCGAGTTCTTCGGCGAAGTCCTGCTCGCGATAGTTGATCACCCGGTCCGCACCGAGTTCACGTGCCCGCTGGGCCTTGCCCTCGGACCCCACGGTGACGATCACCGTGGCGCCGATGGCCTTGGCCACCTGAATGGCGTGGGTGCCGATACCGCTGCCGCCCCCGTGAATCAGTACGGTCTGTCCGGCGGTCAGGCCCGCCTCCATCACCAGGTTCGACCACACCGTGGCCGCGGTTTCCGGCAGTGCGGCGGCCTCCAGCAGGGTCATACCGGCCGGAATCGGCATCAACTGGCCGACGGGGACCACGGCGTACTCGGCGTAGCCGCCGCCGGAGATGATCGCTGCGACCTCGTCGCCGGGTGCCCAACGGCCCTGCCGTGCGACGTCACCACCGAGTTCGGTGATCACGCCGGAGAGCTCCATGCCGATGATGTCGGTGACACCGGGCGGCGGAGGATAGTTGCCTTCGCGTTGCATCACATCGGCGCGGTTCACACCGGCGGCGGTGACTTTCACCAGGACCTCGTCGGGCCCGGGTGCCGGGACGGCGGTGTCCTCGAGGTCGAGGTTGTTGTTCCAGATTGCTTTCATTGTCTTGTCAGTCATTGCGAGATCCTTCCGGAGAGCGCCAGGGTGAGGCGCCGGGGAGCCAGTCGCGCGATGGCGGCGACGACGGCATTTCTGCGTCCGGAGACGATGCTGGGACGCGGATTCTTTCGGTCGAGTTCCTGTAATGCCAGGGAGACGACCTGGTCGGCGGTCTGGAAGCTACCGACAGCAGCGTCGGTGCCCCCGCCGAGAACATCGAAGAACTCCGTCTTTGTCGGTCCTGGGCTTAGCGCGAGGACCCGCAGCGGAGACGTTTTCGTCTCATAGGCGAGTGCTTCAGTGAGAGAGAGGACGTACGCTTTCGTCGCGCCATAGGCGGCCATGCCCGGGGTGGGTTGGTAGGCGGCGGTACTGGCGATGTTGAGCAGGACGCCCGGCCCGCCGCTGCGCCGTGAACGTTCCACCAGCTGAGGCAGCAGCAGGCGTGTGAGGTCGGTGAGCAGACCGACGTTGAGGTCGATCATCCCGGAGAGACGCCCGGGCTCCTCGTCGGCGAACTGTCCTCCCATGCCGAAGCCGGCGTTATTGATCAGTGAATCGACGTGAAGGCCGCGCTCGTCCAATGTCTCCACCAGTGAGGCGGCGGCGTCCGGGACTCCGAGGTCGGCGGTGACCACGGTGGTGGAGACGCCGTGGTTCTGCTCGAGCCGGTCGGCGAGGTCGGTCAGACGATCCTCGCGCCGGGCGACGAGCACCAGGTCGGCGCCGCGGGCAGCGAACTGGGAGGCGAACTCCGCCCCCAGGCCGGAACTCGCCCCGGTGATCAGGACCGTCGTCCCCGCGTAGTTCAGGGGATCATGCGCCACGGTTACTTCACCCCCGGGAGCTTCTTGGCCAGGCGCAGAGCACCGGTCATGACTTTCGCGTAGCGTCCGGCATCCAACCAGTCCGGTGCACCGACCGGTATCAGGCGCTCTACCGCGATGGTCTGGGACTCGGTGTACTTCATGATCCCGTGCTCGCCATGACGACGCCCCACACCGGATGCCTTCATGCCGCCCATCGGGGCGTCGACGGAGCCCCAGGTGGGGGCGTAGGCGTCGTTGACGTTGACGGTGCCGGCCTCGAGCTGTTCTGCCACCCGACGTCCATGGGTCGGATCGCTGGTCCACACACTGAAGTTCAGGCCGTACTCGGAGTCGTTGGCCAGGCGGATCGCCTCTTCCTCACTGCTCACACGGTAGAGGGAGACGACAGGGCCGAAAGTCTCGTGGTCGAAGACTGTCATGTCCTCGGTGACGCCGGTGAGGATCGTCGGTTCATAGAACAGCGGACCGAGATCGGGGCGGGCCTTACCACCCGCGAGGACGGTCGCCCCCTTGCTCCGGGCATCCTCCACGTGGTCGCTGACGGTTGTGAGCTGCTTCTTGGAGACCAGCGAACCCATGTCCGCGGAATAGTCCAGCTTCGGTGAGAGCGTCATGTTCTTCGCCGCAGCGGCGAAGCGGGAGGTGAACGAGTCCCACATCGAGTCCGGGACGTAGATCCGTTCGATCGAGATGCACAGTTGACCGGTGTTGGAGAACGACGCCCTCACCGCGCCCTTGACCGCCTTGTCGATGTCGGCGTCGTCCAGAACGAGCAGGGCGTTCTTGCCGCCGAGTTCCATGGAGTAATCGATGAGGTGCTCACCGGCCTGTGCGGCGACGGTGCGGCCGACCGCGGTGGAGCCGGTGAACATCAGGAAGTCGGAGTGCTCGATGATCGGGGTGCCCAACTCTGATCCCCGGCCTGTCACGACCTGCACCAGACCTTCCGGCATGCCCGCCTCTTCCAGGAGCTGGACGGCCCACAGGGTGGCGTAGGGGGTCTGCTGGTCCGGTTTGGTGAGGATCGCGTTGCCCGCGATGATCGCCGGCAGGGAGTCGCTGATCCCCAACGTCAGCGGGTAGTTCCACGGGGAGATCACTCCGACGAGGCCTTTCGGGTGGTGGACTTCGACCACCTTGGTCAGGGAGAGCTGGACTCCCTGACGACGTTTCGGCTTGAGGTAGTCGGCGGCAGTGTGGGCGTAGTAGCGGGAGTTCACCGCGACATCCATGATCTCCTCGTAGGCGTGACGGCGCGCTTTGCCGTTCTCTCGCTGAATGAGATCGAGGACTTCGTCCTGGCGTTCCAGGACGAGGTCGTGGAAGCGCAACAGGACGCCCGCACGCTCTTCGACAGGACGTGCAGCCCAGGCGCGCTGCAGACGGCGGGCGCGCGTCGCGGCAGCGGCGACGTCCTCTGTGGTGGAGGCGGGAACGGTGCCCATCACCTCGCCGGTCATGGCGTTGGTGATCTCCAGGATGCGGTCGGGGTCGGCGACCTGGACGCGATGGGCGAGCCGGTCGAGGAATTCGACGGAGGCGGGGTCGATGCCGGGGAAAGTGGCGGAAGAGGTGCGTGACATGGTGTTCGTTCTTTCTCGCGCGGTGGGGTGGGTGTTATCGGCTGGCGACAGAGATCGGGGCGGGCATGTGCAGGGCGATCTGCGATTCGGTGGCGACGTCGAGTTGCATCGGACGGATGAACTCCAGTGACCGGACGTCGTCGGAGGCACGGCCGGAACCCAGAGTGAGATCGATGTCGCGGGGGAACAGGCTCACCCCACCGGAGAGCACGTTGGTCTGGGTGAGGGTGGAGTGCCAGTTTTCACCGATCTTCGTGTACGACGTCAACGAGCCGACTTTCTCGCCGCTACGGTAGCGCTTCTGCTTCGGGGTGGATGCGGCGAGAGAGATGTCGTTGGTGCCGTCGCCGTTGAAGACCTGGGCGGACACGCGCCTGCTGTCGATGTTCACGTCGATGTCGGTCCGCCATTTCGGGAAGCCGTATCCGTCGTGGCCGCGTACCTGTGCGATGTCGGTATTGACCGGCAGGGACAGGACGTAGGCGTGGAGATGGTTGTTACCCATCCCGGTAACAAGGTCGGCGACGCCGACCTTGCCGTGGCGGGCGGGCCGTACAGCTACACCGACGGCGGCCTCAGTGTAGAAGTCGATGTCGGCGACGTCGTACCGGAAGAACATGACGAATCCGAGGGCGATGCCGGGGGCGACTTCCAGTGGGTCGAGTTCGATGGGTAGGCGCGTGCGGGCGGCGCTGGACTTGGCGAGGAAGGCGACCCGGGCGGTGGAGTTGCGGTAGTAGAAGTTCGGCGTGAGCGTTTCGCCGATGGGGGAGTCGACCCTGGTCTTGGTGAGCGTGCGAAAGAAGTCGACGCTGCTGACCCGCGGGTCCTCGGCGATGGCGTCGAGGTCAGGGTCCATCCGGTAGCGGTCGTAGAGGCCGCCCTTGGGGACCTCTACGGTCCGGTTCCCGAGGGTGACGGAGACGGTGTCGGCGGATGCGGAAGTTGAGGACATGGGCTGGAGCCCCTTCGTGAGTTGACGGTGCTTACATTGTCGAACCGTAGTCCGGGACGTGAGCAGTGTCAACATCTTTGTGCCTTTATTCCTTGTGCGGGCGGTCAGTCCAGCGAGAACCGGCGGACTGTGGAGGTGACCCAGCGGTTCAGCAGCTCCGGTCCGTATGCGCTGAGATCGGTTCCGAGCTGGTTGAATACCTCGGCGCTGATGGTTCCGATCAGACTCGTCCAGACATCGACGCCGGCAGCGAGGAACTGCGGCGACATCCCTGGCATGCCGAGTTCGGCTGCGGACGCCTGGAGTTTCGCGGCGAAATCAGCGGAGGGTGGGGGAGTCGGCTCTCCGACGGTCCCGTGGGCGAGGATCTCGAGGAGTGTGGCCATGACTCGTGTATCTGGAGGTGTGGTTTCTTCCGCCGGCGCGGCGTAGCCGGGGACGGGGGTGCCGTAGATCAGCGCCCAGCGCGTCGGGTTGGTTACGGCCCAGGAGCGGATGCGGTGTGCCAGGGAGCTGAGCAATGCGGACGGCTCGGCACTGGCGGCACTGTCTGTGATGTCGGTATACGGCGCGGGGGAGGTGGCCTCGGCCAGATCGTTGTATGCATCGACGACGAGCAGGGTCACCAGTTCATCTCGGTTCTTCACGTGGCGATACACCGCTGATGACGCAACTCCGAGTCCTCGGGCGATTTCGCGTACTGAGAGTTCGCCAGCGCTCCGTGTGGCCAGCTGCTCGCGGCCCAGGCGGAGGATGCCGTCACGCATCTCGGCACGCGCCTGGGCATGGGTACGACGTGGGTGGTTCATGCCTGTCGAGTCTTCCACGGGGGCTCGACGTCGACAAGAAAGTGAGCACTGCTCTTGATATTGACGGAGAAGGCCAGTACCGTCTGGTGAAAATAGAGAGCACTGATCACAATATCGAGGAGGAGTTATGCATTACGTCATCACCGGTGCAGGTCAGATCGGCAGTCAGCTCGCCCGCGACCTGTTAGATGCCGGCCACAGCGTCACCGTCATTCGTCGCGGTACCCCGGTTGAGGAAGGAGCCCTCCTTCTGCAGGGGGATGCGGGAGACCGCGCCCTGTTGCAGCGGGCCGTCGCCGGGCAGGAGGAGGCCGCGTCCGCGATCTTCCACTGCATCCACACGACCTATGACTCAGTGGCATGGCGCAGAGAGCTACCCCACCGTGAACAGGCGGTGATGGACGTGGCTGCGGACGCGGGTATCCCGGTCATCTTCCCCGAGTCTGTCTATGCGTTCGGTACACGCGCCCAGAACCTCAGTGAGCCGTTGACCACCGGCTCCGTGGCTCCCGCCTCGCCGCTCGGTGAGGTGCGGGCCGAACTCCTCGCCGCCCGGAGGCAACACCGTGCCCGGACCATTTCTGTGGTGGCCGCTGACCTCGTCGGCCCGACGGCCGATCCCAGGACCTCTGTTTTTACACTGCTGCTCTTCGGCCCGGCGCTCTCCTCCCGGATGGCCTGGGTACTGGGCGATCCGGACGTTGAACGGTCGGTGACGACGATCCTGGACCTCACCGCAGCGATGGTCGCCGCCGCTGATGATGCGAACGTTCTTGCGGCGGAGGGGGACGCCGTGCTGACGGCACCGTCCACCAGGCCGCTCTCGCAACGGACGATGGCGGCAGACATTGCGGAGACTGTCGGCGTCCGCCCGCGTCCGGTGCGCAAGACACCCTGGTGGGTGGTGCGGCTGGCGGGATTCTTTTCCGCGACGATGCGGGAACTCCACGGCAACCGGTATCTCTGGGACGCGCCGGCGGTCATTCACCCCGGGATCCTGGAAAGCAGATACGGACACACTCCCGCCTCCTGGGACAACGTGCTCCACGGAGTGGCCGGTGTGGCGACGGTCGCCGACTAGGCGGCACCTCCGTCGGAGATGTCCTTCCAGTCGCCGAGCAGTTCACGGGTGGTGTCCGCCAGGGCGGCCTGGAGCAGGGGCCCGAAGGAGATCCGGCCGACTCCGGTCCGGGCGGCGTCGGCGAAGCTCATGGATCCCGGGATCGCTCCGGTGCGCGGATGTGCGGTGACGTTCACGGGCGTCGATACCTCGTCGAGAATGCGTTGCAGGGTCTCGGTGGAGGGGATCAGCACAGGATACAGGGAGTCCGCCCCTGCTTCTTCGAGGAGACGAAGCCGGGTGAGGGCGTCGTCGAGTTTTGCTTCATCCTCGCCGTCCTTGGTGAAGGCGTCGGTCCGTCCGTTGATGACCAGGTGCACGTCCTGCGCCTCAGCAGAGGCTCGGACGGCGGCGATGTAGGCGGCATGCTCCTCGGGGCTTCGATAACGGTCCTCGGTGTGGACGGTGTCTTCGATGTTCACGCCGACGGCACCGGCCTCCAGGACCTTCTGGACGAGTTCGGCGGGCTGCAGTCCGAGGCCTGACTCCACGTCCACCGACACCGGGACGCTCACCGCGGAGGTGATGCGCGCGACGACCTGGAAATACAGATCAACCGGGGTGTTCTCCCCGTCGGGGTACCCGAGGGAGTCGGCCACGGGGTGCGAGCCCACGGTGAGGCCGTCGAATCCGGCGTCTTCGGCGAGCCGGGCGCTCCACACGTCCCATACGGTGGGAAGGACGAGGGGTGTGCTGCGGTGATGCAGGTCGAGGAGTAGTTGGGCCTTCTGGCTGAGTTCAGCGGTGGTGTGCGACATGACGCCACGGTACGCCGATGTGAGATGCCGGTCGTGTGCGTGAATGGAAGGAGACGTCGCCAGACTCGGAAACCGCCCGCGCCGCGACGTCATTGTCCTTCCTGCCCCGCCAACTGCCCGATCCGGGCACGGAACACGTGGGCCGCTCTGGTCGCCGGGGCATGTAGTGTCGCCGCGATGTCGGCGCGGGCAGCATCGGTACCTGCGGCCTGCGTCTCCTCCCACTCCCTCTTCGTCCGTTCCGAACGGCGGTGGTTCCGGATCGTAACGATGCCGATTCCGATGCCGATGAGTACCGGCACCCACACCTTCGAGTACTCGGCCAGGAACTCCACCCACCACGGCGCGTCCCAACTCGGCAGGGTGATGTCCGGCCAGGGGATGGATGGCAGATTGATGGACGGGAGGTTGATGTCCGGCCAGGGGATCGACGGAAGGTTGATCTCCCAGTCGGGAAGGTACGGGGACAGCCACTGCCAGAGTCGTTGCAACAGGCGGACGACGAGGGGGCCGAGGATGATGACCCCCAGCGCCCAGCCGCCTTTACCGACTCCGCCGAGAAGCGGGTAGAGCCACCGCTTGAACGCGGAGCGCTCCATGGCCTGTTGTCGCTTGCCGGCGCGTGAGCCGACGGGGGCGTCGAGGAGGACGGCAGTGTCCCGTATGCGGACGGTGATGCTGCGTACCCACGTGTCCGCCCAGTTGGACTCGATCTCCAGGAACGGCTTGAGGACGGTTTCCTGGTGGCTGTACTCGCCGGGAGCTGGGCGCTTTTCGGGGTCGTCGAGTGTCTTCTCCGAGAGATCGATCTTGGTGTTGGTCAGCGACTTCTTCCGGGCGACGACGGTGTCCCCGACCCGGACGAGGAGACGGGGTGAGTCTGAACTCTGCTTGCCCTCCTTACCCTGCGGGAAGCCCGGGTCCAGCACACGTAACTCATCCTCGGTGCCGGTGGATACCTCAATGCGTCCGAGGGACGGGTGTATGATGCTCCAGGTCTCTACGGTCATCGGTGTGCAAGCCTCAGTCGAGACAGAACTCATTGCCCTCGACATCCTGCATGACCAGGCAGGACTCATTCACGTCGTCAGCGGGGAGCAGCCGTAGACGCCGCGCGCCGAGTGCTTCGAGCCGGGTGGCTTCCGTCTCGAGCGCGGAGACGCGTTCGTCGCCGCGGAGTCCCGTGCCGACGCGAACGTCGAGGTGCACGCGGTTCTTCACGGTTTTGGGCTCGGGGACGCGATGGAAGAAGAGCCGCGGCCCGACACCTTCAGGATCCTGGCACGCCCAGGCGGATCCCTGGTCAGCCTCGGGGAGCGAGGCGTTGAAAGCTTCCCAGGAGTCGAATCCTGACGGGACCGGAGGATCCACATAGCCGAGTGCCGCCTTCCAGAATTCCGCCACCGTCGTCGGCTCCTGGCAGTCGAAGGTGATCTGCACCTGCCGTGTCGTGTTCATGGTGCCTAGCGTAGCCGTGTGCGTGCCACTGGGAATGGCAGCTTGCTTAGTTCGATGATGGCAGATTGCCTAGTAAGATCGTGGCAGATTGCCTAGTGGCGGGAATTTTCCGTGGTAGAGTCCACATATGCCGTATCGGACCCGGGTCATTGATGAAACCCTTGACGAGCTGTTCCCGCATCTGCCGGTCATTGCTCTCGAAGGCGCAAAAGGTGTGGGGAAAACGGCGACTGCCAGTCAGCGGGCGGCGACCATCCTGAATCTCACCCGTCCGGCCCAGAGGGAACTCCTCGCGGCAGATGAAGACTATGTGACCAAGGTTCCGCCGCCCGTCCTTATCGATGAATGGCAACTCGAGCCGTCTGTCTGGGACAGAGTCAGGACGGCGGTGGACGACGACAGTGACGGAGGACGGTTTCTCCTGGCTGGTTCAGCGACAGTCCCCGGGGATGCGCGAGTCCATTCAGGTGCGGGACGAATTGTCAGTCTCCGCATGCGACCGTTGTCGTTCGCTGAACGAGGCTTGATGGATCCGTCGGTCTCACTCCGAGAGCTTCTTGCAGGTGACCGGCCTGAAATCACCGGACAGTCAGAGTTCGCATTGTCGGACTATACGGACGAAATTCTGCGTTCGGGATTCCCCGGTATTCGGCACCTCCCGGAACGTGCGAGGGACATTCAGCTCGACAGCTACCTTTCCAGAATCGTGGAGCGGGAGATGCCGGAGAACGGAATCGTCATCCGCCGACCGTCAGCTCTCCGGGCGTGGTTGGCTGCTTACGGCGCAGCGGTTTCCTCAGACGCGTCCTATTCGAAGATCCTTGATGCGGCTACCCCTGGAGACAATGAGAAACCTGCCCGGGCCACGGTGGACTCTTACCGTGAGCATCTCACCCGGCTGTTTGTACTCGACCCGATTCCAGCGTGGGCCCCTGCGTTCAATCCTCTGAAGCGACTCACTCTCGCACCGAAACACCAGTTGGTTGATCCCGCGCTTGCCGCTCGACTGGTCAGAGTCGGCAGGTCCGGGTTGCTTCGCGGTGACGGAGTCCGTGTGGCGGATGGTGTCGGGTCGTGGTTGGGTGCACTTTTCGAGTCGCTGGTTGCACAGAGTGTTCGTGTGTACGCAGACGCGGTAGATGCAACGACATCACATCTCCGAACCCGTGACACCACGCATGAAATCGACCTGATCGTGGAGGGGCGCGATCGGCGAATCGTTGCCGTGGAAGTCAAGCTGGCAGCCAGCGTCAGTGATAAAGACGTGAGGCATCTCAACTGGATCGAAGACCAACTCGGTGATCAAGTAGCAGATAAGGTGCTGGTCACTACGGGTGAGTACGCTTACCGGCGCCCTGATGGAGTTGCCGTGATTCCGTTCGCACTGCTCGGTCCCTAAGTCGCTGGACACGGGGGTTATTGGTACAGACAGTCCCTACCGGAAATTTCCGGCGTGCAGTGCGTCGGCCAGCGGAGCCAGCTCAGGGACGGTGGACGCCTCGTCCAACGCGTCTTCGAGGGTGCGGTCGTGGGTGGGGCGGGCGGCATTGAGCAGGTCCCGGCCGTCATCGGTGAGCTCGGTGTAGATGCCGCGGCGGTCGTCGTCGCAGAGGATGCGGCGCAGTAGCCCACGGTTCTCCAGGCGGCTGACCAGGCGGGTCGTGGCGCTGGGGGAGAGGGCTGCGGCGCGGGCGAGTTGTGCCATGCGCATGTGCCAGCCGTCCTGTCGGTCGAGGGAGTCCATCACGGCGAACTCGACGACGGACAGGTCGTGGCCATCTTTCAGCGCCCGTTCCAAGGCGGTGTCGATCGCGCCGTGCAGTGCGGCGAGCGTGCGCCAGCCCCGGGTGCGGACTTCGACCGCGTCGTCCGAAATGCTCATGCTGGCCAGTATAGCCGACTTGCGCGCATATCCCGCGTGTGCAACTATCTTCAACGTTGCGCGTGCAACTAGTGCACATGCAACTGATGCATACGCAAGGAAAGGACGTCACCCATCATGCCCGCTGCCCTCTACGCGCTGGCTCTCGGAGGATTCGGCATCGGTCTCACCGAGTTCGTGATCATGGGCCTCTTACCCGAGGTCGCCGCTGATTTCGGTGTCACCGACACCGCCGCCGGTTACCTGATCTCCGGCTATGCCCTCTCCGTCGCCGTCGGCGGCATTATCCTGACCGTCGCCCTGCGGGGCCTGGAACGGCGTAAGGCCCTGCTCGGCCTCCTCGTCCTGTTCATCGTCGGCAACATGATGTCGGCCCTCGCGCCGACGTACGAGTTCATGCTTGCCGGACGCATTGTCGCCGCTCTGTGCCACGGTGCCTTCTTCGGTATCGGCGCCGTCGTCGCCGCCGACCTTGTCGCCCCTGTCCGACGAGCCGGAGCAATCTCGATCATGTTCGCCGGGCTGACCATCGCCAACGTCGCCGGTGTGCCGCTGGGGACCTTTATCGGTCAGGCCTTCGGCTGGCGTGCGACGTTCTGGGCCATCACCGTCATCGGTCTCGTCGCTTTTGTCGCGATCACGTCCCTCGTGCCGTCGACTCCGGCCTCGGCGGGATCGGTCCGTCAGGAGTTCGCGTTGTTCCGCTCCCGTCAGGTCTGGTTGTCCATGGCGGTGACCGTGCTCGGCTACGGCGGGATGTTCGGTGCGTTCACCTACATCGCCTTCACCCTGACCGACGTCTCCGGCTTCGCGTCGTCCACCGTGCCGTGGCTGCTGGTGATCTTCGGCGTCGGCCTGTTCATCGGCAACCTCGCCGGAGGACGTGCCGCTGACCGCAACCTCGGGGCCACCCTGATTGTCCTGCTCAGTGTGCTCACCCTGATCCTCGTGGCATTTGCGCTGACCGCCACCAACCAGGTTGCCGCCGTCATCGCCCTGGGGTTGATGGGTGGAGTCGGCTTCGCGACGGTGCCGGGCCTGCAGATGCGCATCATGAACTACGCGTCGGACGCTCCGACCTTGGCGTCAGGGGCGAACATCGCCGCCTTCAACGTCGGCAACGCCGTCGGCGCCTGGCTCTCCGGACTCGCTCTCGCCGCCGGTTTCGGCTACACCTCTCCGCTCTGGGTCGGTGCAGTCGTCACCGTCCTCGGTCTGGTCCTGTTCCTCGTGGCGACCCGCATCCGCGGCGGTGAGTTCGCCCACCACTCCGACACCGCCGCCACCCCGTCCGTTCCCGTATGCATGTGAACACCCCTGAACACGTAAGGAAGAAACCATGATCCCCACCATCGCTCTCAACGACGACCACCTCATGCCCCAGCTCGGCTTCGGCGTCTTCCAGGTTCCCGACGACGATGCCCACCGCGCCGTCGCCACCGCCCTGGACGCCGGCTACCGCAGCATCGACACCGCTGCGGTCTACGGCAACGAAGCCGGTGTCGGCCGCGCTATCGCAGAGTCCGGACTCGATCGCGGAGACCTGTTCATCACCACCAAGCTCTGGGTGGACGGTCTGTCGCGAGACGGGGTCCGCCCCGGGTTGGAGGCCAGTCTCGAACGACTCGGCCTCGGCTCCGTCGACCTCTACCTCATTCACTGGCCTGCTCCTGCCACCGACAGCTACCTTGCTGCCTGGGAAGGAATGGAGGAGGTCCGTGACCTGGGGCTGGCCCGCTCGATCGGTGTCTCGAACTTCCTCCCGGAGCACCTCCAGCGCATCGTCGACCTCGGTGGAGCCGTCCCGGTGGTCAACCAGGTCGAACTCCATCCGGCGCTGCAGAACCGGGAGACCATAGCCGCGAACACCAGTCACGGCATCGCCACCGAGGCGTGGAGTCCGCTCGGACAGGGCGCTGCACTGACCGACCCTGTGGTCGCGGAGATCGCCGAGGCGCACGGGGTGACGCCCGCGCAGGTCGTCCTGGCGTGGCACCTGCAGCAGGGGCGGATCGTGATCCCCAAGTCCGTGACCCCGGCACGGATGACCGAGAACCTTGAGGCCACCCGAGTCGTCCTCCGGGAGAGGGACCTGGAAGCGCTCGACGGGCTCGATCGGGGAGCCCGTACGGGCCCGGATCCGGAAAACTTCAACGGATAACCGGTATCGTTCCGGAGACATAACTATGGTGTAGCCATGACTACAGAATCTGGCACCGTCGACCAACCCCTCGATCTCCTGATCGTGGGCGCGGGCCTCTCCGGAATCGACCTCGCCCATCATGTCGCCCAGAACTTCCCTCACTGGTCGTGGGAGATCCACGACACCCATGACGACCTCGGCGGAACCTGGCACACCTTCACCTACCCGGGTATCCGTTCCGACTCCGACATGGCCACCTTCGGGTTCCCGTTCCGCCCGTGGCCGCACAAGGGCACGTTGGGGCAGGGCGCGGATATCAAGGAGTACATCCGTGACGTCGCCCGCGACTGCGGTGCCCTCGAGCGTCTGCGGACCGGCTCCTGGATCAAGGATGCTGACTGGCAGACCGACAAGAACCTCTATGCCGTCACCTCTGTGACCGACAAGGGGGAGCGCACGATCTACACGCGCCGGGTCCACTACGCCTCCGGCTACTACTCCCATAACAAGGGATTCCGCCCTGACTTCCCCGGCGAGGAGAACTTCACCGGACAGATCATCCACCCGCAGGAGTGGCCGGAGGACTTGAATGTCGAGGGATCGAAGATCGTGGTCATTGGATCCGGTGCCACGGCGATCACGCTGATTCCGGCCCTGGAGAAAGCCGGGGCGGACGTCACCATGCTGCAGCGCAGTCCCAGCTATGTCGCGCCGCTGCCGGAGATCGACATCATCAGCAGCATCTGGAAGAAACTCCTGCCCGCCGGGCCCGCCTACCGGGCCGCGCGATTCAACCACGCAGCCCGGGACATGGCGCAGTTCGTCGTCGCCCAGCGGACCCCGTGGCTGTTCAAGAACGCGCTACGTCTGATGCAGCGTCCGTACCTGTCCAAGGACCAGATCGACGAGCACTTCACACCCCGGTACAACCCGTGGGACCAGCGCGTCTGCAAGGCACCCAACGGTGACATCTTCTCCGCGCTGAAGCGCAACGCCCACGTCGTCACCGACACCATCGAACGATTCACTGCCGATGGCATCCGTCTGGCGTCGGGGAAGGAGTTGGACGCAGACATCATCGTCACCGCCACCGGACTGGAGATCGAGGTCTTCGGCGGTGGAAGCCTCAGTATCGACGGCAAGCCTCTCGACAACCACCAGCAGGTCTTCTACCGGGGCATCATGCTGGCCGGCCTGCCGAACTTCAGCTTCACCGTCGGCTACGTGAACGCCTCCTGGACGCTGCGCTCCGACATGGTCTCGCGCTACATGGTCAAGCTGTGGAAGACGGGTGAGGAGTTCTACAGCCCGGCACTGCCCCCCGGTCGTAACGACCGTCCGCTACTCGACTTCGCCGCCGGGTACATTCAGCGCGGTGAACACCGCCTGCCCACCCAGGGCGACGGTTCGCCCTGGCAGTACACGCAGAACTACCTCACGGAACTGCCAGAACTCGCCTACGGTGACCAGCGTCGCGACATGGTCTTCGGCGACCGGTGCCTGGCACTGGCGGGCAGTCCACGCCCGGGGCCGGAGGTCCAGACCGTCCATGCCGACAGCCCGTTCGTTGAAACGGACACCCGGGCGCTCCCACCCACGGAGACCGTCACCGTGGACGGTCGTACGGTGCGGTTGCGCCGCGGTGGGCCGGCAGCCCGACAGGACGGACAGGAGAGCCGGGACGCCATCGTCATGATCCACGGCATCGGGCGCTCGCTGGAGGACTGGGACGATCAGGCGGTCCTCATCGGTGAGAACAGCCGGTACATTGCCCTGGATATTCCCGGCTTCGGTTTCAGTGACCCTGCGGATCGCGTCACCCTGGCTGACACGGCCGAGCTGCTGTGGAAGACCCTCGACGCGCTCGGCGAGACACGCATCAACCTTGTCGGAAACTCTCTCGGCGGCGCGCTCTCGATGGAGATGACCGCACAGCGTCCCGACGCCGTTTCCAGCGTCTCCCTCGTCGATCCGGCAGGGTTCGGTGACAGTACTACGCCATTGCTGCGGCTGATTGCCATCCCGGGCCTGGGGCGGCTCAATGCCGCGACCACCCGGCTGCGTGCCATGTACCAGCCGGTCGAACACGTGATTCTGCGGCGTCGTGGTGCCGTGACCCGACGCCGCCTGGATGTCCAGGGGCGGATCGCACGACACCCCCACCGTAACGCCACCTTCTACTCCTTTGTCCGGCACCTGGGGTCCCCACTGGGGATCAGGGAGGGATGGCGCCGTGACCTGGTCGCTCGGTTCAACCGGGCCACTGCCGGGACGACACCGGTGATGCTGGCGTGGGGCAGGAAGGACCTGATCCTGCCGTACTCGGACTTCCGGGCGGGTCTCGAGCAGATCGACGTCCGGGATGCCGTGGTCTTCGACGACTGCGGGCACATGCCCCAGCTTGAATACCCGCAGGAATTCGCCGAACAGTACCAGCGCTTCCTGTTCGGTGTCTGGGCGACTCATGACGACTCCGAGCGCTCTGCACAGGAAGAAACGGTGAACTGATCATGATCAGAACGAAGAAGCCCGGCCCCCGTACCGTGCTGGTGACCGGCGCAGCCTCGGGTTTAGGGCTGGAGATCTCCAAGCAGTTCCTGGGCAAGGGCGACCGGGTGATTCTCACCGACCTTCACGAGGACATTCCTCCCGCCGTCCAGTCGCTGGCGGGGGACTGGACGTACCGTACGCTCAACGTGACCAGCGACGAGGACTGGCAAGCTGCAGCGGCTGACGTCGACTCCCTCGACATCCTCGTCAGCAACGCTGGCATTGCCATCGGAGGTCGAATCACCGAGACAAAGATGGACACCTGGCAGAAGGCCCTGGACATCAATGTCCTCGGCTCGGTCAGGGGCCTTCGGGCTTTCGTCCCCAAGATCGGGAAGGGCGGGAGGATCGTGCTCACCGCGTCAGCGGCCGGCCTCGTCCATGCCCCCGCCATGGCGACGTACAACGCCACGAAGGCGGCGACCGTTGCCCTCGGGGAGACCGTGGATGCCGAACTGAGACACCGGAAGATCAGCACGACCGTGATCTGCCCCCAGTTCTTCAAGTCCGGCCTCGCCGATTCCCTCATCGGCGACGACGATGCGATGGATGCGGTAGCGCGCGTGCTTCTCAGTAGAACGTGGCTCACCTCGGAGATCATCGCGCGCCGGGCGGTGAAGGGTATCGAGGCCCGTCGAACCGTGGTGACCCCGGACGGCTTCGCCACGTTCAGCTGGTACTCCAAACGCTTCACTCGGGTTCCCTACCTCTTCCTGGTGCGGACCATCGGTTGGGCCGTGGCGAAGCAGGTCAGGCGGTCCGAGGGGCATGCGAAGGTCCGGAACGGAACAAAATAGGCGAACTGCTCCATCGGCCCTGTGCGGCGACGTTAGTCTGACATCCATACATGCCTTTGGAAGGAAAATTATGATGGATGTCGAGCGTAACGGAGCCTTCACCCGGTGGATTCTGCCAAGGAGCCTCGGTGTATTCGCAACCGCCGTAACGGTGGTGCTGGGAATCCTCGTGGCACCGGTGGCGGGTGCGGGAACGGCGCGGGACGCGGGGCCCGCACTGACCACCGACCAGGCTTCACTGGACCGGTCACTACGCTGCCACGGAGATATGTCCGGCAGCGACCACGACCCGGTCATCCTGCTCCACGGGACGACCTCCAATTCCCGGGCCAACTGGTCCTGGACCTGGGAGCCCGCTCTCGCGCAGGAAGGACGCCCGTACTGCACCGTGGACCTGCCGATGAACGGCATGCAGGACATCCAGGTCTCCGCAGAGAACGTTACCCATGCGATCCGCACGGTGCACGAAAAGAGCGGCAAGAAAGTCGACATCGTCGGCCACAGTCAGGGCGGGATGATCGGGCGGTGGACCACAACATGGTGGCCCGACACCCGCGACATGGTCGGCAACATGGTCGGGCTCGGCTCATCCAATCACGGCTCCGACATGATCTCTCTGCTGTGCACCGTCGCTTGCCCGGAAGCGCTGCGTCAGCAGAGCAGTGGCTCCGACTTCCTCTCTATCCTCAACGAAGCCCCTGAGACGTACCCGGGAATCCGGTACACCACCATCGCCACGCATTTCGACGAGATCGTTTTTCCTCACGACAAGGCATTTCTGCCGGCGGGTCCGAACGTCACCAACATCACCCTCCAGGATCAGTGCCCCAATGAACCGGTGGAGCACTTTCTCCTTGCGGCGAGCAACCCCGTGTGGGAGCTCGCCCTGCAGGCACTTGACGGCCGGGACGCGCCCCGCGTCGAGGCGGTGGACTGCATGAAGCTCATGCCGGGAGTGGACCCGGCCCGCCTACATGAGAACGTACCTGCCGCACTCACGTCGACTGTCGATGCTCTGATCTCGACAGAGTGGACGACCAGCGAACCTGCACCGGCCGACTACACCACGCGATAATCAGGGACGTATCTCAGGGTCTTCCCGGAGGTGCTGCCGAGGCCCAGGCTCTACCCTCAGGAGGTAGAGATTGGGGAGAACCGTTCTCCCCACCGTGAGAGAGGACCAGACCAGTGGATTCCCGGCCGTCCCCGACAACCGCACACTCCGCCGCCCGTGCCGAGGGCCTGACCAAGACCTACGGCGCGGGTGACACCCGCGTCACCGCGCTCGACGACGTGACCGTCGACTTCACCGCAGGTGAGTTCACCGCCATCATGGGGCCGTCCGGTTCCGGAAAATCAACGTTGATGCACTGCATGGCGGGTCTGGACAGTCCGACCTCCGGCTCCGCCTATCTCGGGGACACCGACATTTCAGGTCTCGGTGACAAGGCACTGACCAAGCTGCGCCGCGACCGGCTCGGCTTCATCTTCCAGTCCTTCAACCTGGTGCCGACGCTCACCGCCGCCGAAAACATCACCCTGCCCATCGACATCGCAGGCGACAACGTCGACAAAGACTGGTTCGGGGAGATCACCTCCCGGCTCGGATTGACTGACCGGTTGGGCCACCGTCCTTCCGAACTCTCCGGCGGTCAACAGCAGCGTGTCGCCTGTGCCCGGGCGCTGGTGGCCCGTCCCGAGATCATCGTCGGTGACGAGCCCACCGGCAACCTGGACTCCAACTCCTCGGCGGAGGTCCTGGACATCCTGCGCACCGCCGTCGACCGGGACGACCAGACCGTCGTCATCGTCACCCATGATGCCAAGGCCGCCGCCTACGCTGACCGGGTCGTCTTCCTTGCCGACGGACGGATCGTCCACGAACTCCGCAACCCGGACGTGGAACAGATCCTCTCCACGATGACCGGCATTGAGGGGCTGTAGAACCATGGCTGCCCGATCCTCGGCGGCGACGATGCGGCGCGTCTCGCTCCGCAATCTCGCCGCACACAAGATCCGACTGGTCCTCACCGTCCTGGCAGTGGTGCTCGGCACCGCCTTCATCGCCGGCTCGCTGATGTTCACCTCCTCGCTGCAGAAAACCTTCGACACGCTCACCGAGTCCACCACCAGGGGAATCGACGTCGTCGTGTCTGCGCCGCAGTCCGGCTCCTCCTTGCCCCTCGATCTCGGTGACGACCTCGCCGGAATCCCCGGCGTGGACAAGGTGAACCTCAGCGACCAAGTGACCGTCGTCGTGGCCACCGAGAAGGACGGCACGCAGGAGACCCTGCAGACCGGCGGGGCGCCGGCCTTCGCCATGCCCTGGTACGAGCCGGACGACGCCGTCGGGCCCGAGACCGGCATTGTCGACGGCACCTCGCCGCGCGGACCCGACGAGGTCGCCGTCAACAGCACCGCTGCCGAGTCCCACGACCTCACCGTCGGGCAGAAACTCACCGTCGTGGACGCCTCCGGCAGCCACCCGGTCACCATCTCCGGCATCTACGACATCGACATCGACGGTGGCGGATTCCTTGGTCTGATGATGGACGAGCCCGCGTTCGTCGACACCTTCACCGACGGCTCCACCGGCAACGAGTTCTCCCTCGCCGCGACCCCGGGGACCAGCCCCGACACCCTCGCTTCCCAGGTCAGCGACAGTCTCGCTGCCGACCATCCCGAGTTGGGGGACGTCGACGTCAAGACCGGCGCCCAGGTCGGCGAGGAGCAGGCGGCGCAGATTGACGAGGCACTGAGCTTCGTCAACTACTTCCTCATCGCCTTCGGTCTGATTGCCCTGGTTGTCGGCACATTCATCATCGCCAACACCTTCTCCATGATCGTCGCCCAGCGGATGCGGGAGTTCGCCCTGCTGCGGTCCCTGGGGGTCGCATCACGCCAGCTCACCGTCTCCGTGGTTTTCGAAGCCGTCATCGTCGGTATCGTCGGCTCACTGCTCGGTGTCCTCGCCGGCATCGGACTGACCCAGGTCATCTACGCCGTCATCGGTTCCACGGGTGCGGGGCTGCCGAACACCGGTGTCGATATCACCGTCGGTTCCGTCCTGTTGCCGCTGGTCCTCGGTGTGATCGTCACTGTCCTCTCGGCGTGGGCCCCGGCCCGGCGTGCCGGTGCGGTCCGACCGGTCGAGGCGATGCGCTCCGGTGACCAGTCGTCCAGATCCCCGTTGCGTGGCCGTACCACTGTCGGCGTCGTCCTCTTCCTCCTCGGCGTCGCCGCGGCGCTGGTCGGTGTCCTGCTCAGCGGTTCCGGCACCGGGCCCCGGGCAGCACTGGTCGGAGTCGGTGCACTCGGCGTCATCCTGGGAACCTTCCTGTTGTCCCCTGCCCTGTCGATCCCGGTGGTCCGTGGGATCGGCGGAGTGGTCGGAGCACCCTTCGGTCAGGTCGGCCGCCTCGCCGCCACGAACTCGGGGCGTAACCCACGGCGGACCGCAACCACCGCGTTTGCTCTGACTCTGGGTGTGGCACTGGTGGCCTGTATCGGCATGCTCGGTGCCTCGATGAAAGCCTCTATCAGCGGGTTCATCGGTGATTCCGTGCAGTCCGACTACGTCCTCTCCGGGCCGTCCAACGGTGCCTTCCCGGTTCCCCAGTCGGCCCTGGACGCCGTCCGTGAGGTGGACGGCGTGGAGGCGGCCACCGGTTTCGGTTTCCTGCCCGTCACCGTCGGTGGTTTCAGCGGCGGCACCGGTGTCATCGAGGGTGACCCGACCGTGTCCGGGGGTCTGGTGGCTGCCGAGGGAGACCTCTCCCTGGACGCCCCCGGTGTTATCGCCGACGAGGAGGTCGCCGCTTCTGAAGGCTGGACGGTCGGGGACGAACTTCCTCTCACCGTCCGTATGCCCGACGGGCCCGAGCGTGAGATCGGTGAGGCGACACTGCAGGGCACCTATGAACCCAACGAGCTCTTCGGCCAGCATCTGGTGTCCTGGTCGGCGCTTGAACCCCTGGCGGCCCAGGTCGGTGGCGGTGCATCGGCGAACATCTACGCCGTCTTCGTCAACGGCGACGGGTCGATCGACGCCGATACACTGCGCGACAGGTTGGAGGAGGCCACCGCTGACCAGATTGTGGTCCAGGTGCTCACCCCGGAGGAGTACGCCGGTGAACAGGCCGTCCTCATCGACCAGATGCTCAATGTCCTCTATGCGCTGCTGGCTCTGGCGGTGATCGTGGCGGTGCTCGGCATCATCAACACCCTCGCGCTGAACGTCATCGAGCGGCGTCAGGAGATCGGCATGCTGCGTGCCGTGGGTGCTCTGCGCGGCCAGGTGCGCCGCATGATCACCCTGGAAGCGGTCCAGATCTCGCTCTACGGTGCGCTCGTCGGCGTTGTCATCGGCCTGGGGCTGGGATGGGCGTTCCTCGAGGTGTTGGCTGGGGAAGGACTCACCGAAACCGCCGTGCCGTGGGGTCAGGTTGTCGGCATGGTCGTGGCCTCGGGTGTGGTCGGTGTCGTCGCCGCCGCCTGGCCGGCGGTGAAGGCGTCGCGGGTCCGGCCGCTGGAGGCGATCGCCGACTGAGCCGGTAGGGGTCAGCAGATCCCGGCACGGAGATGGAATATTCCGCACCACCGTCAAGTTAAGGATTAGTTCCTAATTCTTATTCGACGGAGGAGTACCCCAGGGTGAACGACAGCAGCGAGCGACAATCCCGGCGGGATGCCCGCCGGGACGTCAGACAGTCCCGGAGCGCTGAGCGAAAGGCGTTACGGGCAGGTCCACCGCCACCGAAGGCAGGCCCGCCGAACCGTCGTTTCTGGGCGGCCGTGACCGTCCTCTCCCTGGGCGGGCTGCTTTTCGGCTACGACACCGGAGTGATCAACGGTGCACTCCCGTCGATGACCGCCGACCTGGGCCTCGAGGAACGCTATGAGGGGATCGTCACCTCCGCGCTCCAGTTCGGCGCCATCTTCGGTGCGATCTTCGGCGGCCGGGTCGCCGACCGGATCGGGCGCCACCGCACCATCGCGATCGTCGCGGTGATCTTCATCCTCGGTTCCCTGGGGTCGGTCCTGGCGCCGACCTGGGTCGTGCTGATGCTCTGCCGCATCGTCCTGGGTATCGCCGTGGGCTCTGCCTCCGGCATCATCCCGATCTACCTCGCCGAGCTCGCCCCCACCCACCTGCGTGGGCGGGTGGTGAACCAGAACGAGTTCATGGTCGTCTTCGGCCAGTTCCTCGCCTTCAGCTTCAACGCGCTCATCGCCCGGGTCGGTGGTGCCGAAGAAGGTGGGACGTGGCGCTGGATGCTGGCGCTCTGCCTGGTCCCGGCCATCGCGCTGTGGGTCGGCATGACGATCGTCCCGGAATCCCCGCGTTGGCTCGCCGGCCACGGCCGTATCGAGGACATGCTCAACGCCCTGCGCACCATCCGAGAAAAGGTGTACGGCTCACCGGACTACGAGACCTCGCGCTACAGCGGCGGGGACGCGCCCCATCCGGACACCGATGAAATCACCCACCCGGTGTCCGGTGACGTCGAAGGGGTTCGTACCCTCGCCGACCACGACACCCAGGCGTCCTCACGGCGGTTCCGCGATCTCTTCGCTGAACCGTGGATCCGCCGCATCATGCTCATCGGTTTCGGGATGGCGGTGATCAACCAGATCTCCGGTATCAACGTCATCCAGTACTACGGCGTGACGATCCTGACGCAGGCGGGATTCGAAGGCAACACCGCCTTCACCGTCAACTTGTTGATCGGTATCGCCGGCGTGATCGGCATGGTGCTGTCGATGTTCCTGAACACCCGCGTCCGGCGTCGCCGCATGCTGATGAGTGGGCTGACCGGAACGGTCATCACGCTGACTCTCATGGGGTTGGTGTCGATGATGATGCCGGACGATGTCGAGGCGAAGAAGTGGATCATCCTGGCCGCCATCGTGGCCTTTGTCGGCATCATGCAGTGTGCTGTCGGTGCGATGACCTGGCTCTTCATGTCGGAGATCTTCCCGATGCGTGTCCGTGGTGAGGCCATGGGGCTGGCTGCGGGTGTGCAGTGGTCGGTGAACTTCTGCGTCGCCCTGTTCTTCCCGTACCTCATGGATGCCATCGGTTTCGGTCCCACCGTGTTCATCTTCGTTGGCCTGCAGCTCATCGCTCTGGTCTGGGTCTACCGCATCGTGCCCGAGACCAAGGACAAGACCCTCGAGACCATCGAGCAGGAGTTCCGCGACGCGGTGTCGGCTTAGGTCAGCGAAAGAATACATAGCCCGCTGTTGTATCTGTCGGGCCGACGACTAGAGTTTCACAGGTCCCACAACTGAACCTATGACGTCCACGGTGCCGGGCCCACGGCGAAAACCCGGCGCTGTCACGTCCGTGAAAGCGAGCCAACGACATGGCCGACAACAACACTGTCTCCCCGATCCGCGAACTCACCGTTCGCGCGATCATCCTCGGTGGACTGATCACCCTGGTGTTTACCGCGGCGAACGTGTACCTGGGGCTGAAGGTCGGCCTGACCTTCGCCACCTCGATCCCGGCCGCGGTGATCTCGATGGCGGTGCTGCGACGTCTGCAGAACCACAGCATCACCGAGAACAACATCGTGCAGACCATCGCATCTGCCGCCGGCACCCTGTCGGCGATCATCTTCGTGCTGCCCGGTCTGATCATGATCGGCTGGTGGACCGGGTTCCCCTACTGGACGACCATGCTGGTCTGTCTCATCGGCGGCATCCTCGGCGTGCTGTACTCCATCCCGTTGCGCCGGGCGTTGGTGACGGGGTCGGACCTGCCGTTCCCGGAGGGTGTGGCGGCCGCCGAGGTACTCAAGGTCGGCGAGGATGACTCCTCGGACGCTTCCGGCTCCTCCAACCAGGACAACCGCGACGGGCTGCGCGCCATCGTCGTCGGTGGCCTCGCGTCGGCCGGGATGTCCCTGCTCTCGGCGTTGAAGGTCACGGCCGCGGAACTGTCGACGACGTTCCGCGTCGGTGCCGGTGGCACCATGGTCGGTTCCAGCCTCTCGCTGGCGCTGATCGGTGTCGGCCATCTCGTCGGTCCGACGGTGGGCATCGCGATGATCGTCGGCCTGCTGATCTCCTTCGGTGTGCTGTTGCCGGTCTTCACCGGCGGAGAGCTGCCTGTTGTCGGTGACATCTCCGACGTCGTCTCCGAAACCTTCGCCGGCGACGTGCGTTTTGTCGGTGCCGGTGCGATGGCGATCGCCGCGGTCTGGACGCTGCTGAAGATCATCGGCCCGGTGGTCCGCGGGATCGCTGCCTCCTTGGCGGCGTCGCGTGCCCGCAAACAGGGCGAACATGTCGCACTCACTGAGCGCGATATCCCGGTGAAGGTTCTCGTGGTCGGGGTCCTGGTGTCGATGCTGCCGATCGGGTGGCTGCTGTGGTCCTTCCTCAGCGGAACCGGGGTCAGCCACCACACAGGCTCGCTGATCACCCTGAGCATCCTCTTCGTCCTGCTGCTCGGCCTGATCATTGCGGCGGTCTGCGGTTACATGGCCGGTCTGATCGGGTCCTCCAACAGTCCGATCTCCGGTGTCGGTGTCATCGTGGTGCTGCTGGCTGCCCTGCTGATCAAGCTGGTCACCGGTAACGACGACGGTGGTCACCCCACGGCCCTGGTGGCCTACACCCTGTTCACGGCGACCGTCGTCTTCGGTGTCGCCACGATCTCGAACGACAACCTCCAGGATCTCAAGACCGGTCAGCTGGTCGGGGCGACCCCGTGGAAGCAGCAGACGGCTCTGATCATCGGTGTGGTCTTCGGTTCGCTGATCATCCCGCCGGTGATGGGGCTGATGGCCACCGCCTTCGGTTTCGCTGGTGCCCCGGGTGCGGGCCCGGACGCTCTCGCTGCGCCGCAGGCGGGCCTGCTGTCGTCGGTGGCCGAAGGTATCTTCGGCGATTCGCTCGACTGGGGCCTGATCGGGCTGGGTGCGCTGATCGGTGTGGGCGTGATCATCGTGGACGAGGTGGTCCGACGTGCGTCCGGACAGCGCTTCGGTCTGCCGCCGCTCGCGGTCGGCATGGGTATGTACCTCCCGATCAGCCTCACCCTCATCATCCCGTTGGGTGCGTTCCTGGGCTGGTTCTACAACCGGTGGGCTGACGGACGCGCGAATGCGTCCACGGCCAAGCGGCTGGGTGTGCTCGGCGCGACGGGCCTGATCGTCGGTGAGAGTCTCTTCGGTGTGTTGAACGCCGGCATTATCGCCGGTACCGGCGATTCGGATGTGTTGGGGATCATGCCGGACGGCTGGGCGGGACCGTCCCAGTGGGTCGGTGCGCTGGTGTTCGTGGGCATCATCCTGGGTGTGTACCGCTGGGTGCAGGCGCGCTCGTCCCGGTCGGTGGTACAGGAGGAGCGGACGACGATGTAGTTGATGTGTCAACTATGGTAACCTCATGCCGGTAACGTAACCGCGACTCCATCCCTCACCAAGGAGGTCAACCATGACCAGCATCGGCATCATCGCAGGTTCCACCCGACCCGGCGCCTTCAACCCCCAGGTGGTCTCCTGGGTTAAGGAGCAGCTCGACGCGGCAGACGTCGACAGCACCGTAATCAACTTCGCCGACTACAATCTCCCCGTCCTCGATGAGGAGATCCCCGGCGGCGCGCACAAGTACGCCAACGAGCACACCAAGGCGTGGGGTGCGGCCTTGGAGCCTTTCGACGGCTACATCCTGGTGACCCCGGAGTACAACCACAGCGTGCCCGGTCCGTTGAAGAACGCGATCGACTTCGTCGGTTCCGAGTTCGCCCACAAGCCGGTCGCCTTCGTCTCCTACGGTGCCGACAAGGGTGTCCGCGCAGTCGAGGCATGGCGCTCAGTGTTCGCCAACTTCCGCGCCGCGACCGTCCGGGACGTCGCCGCATTCTCGATCTTCACCGATGCCACGGACGGGACGTTCACTCCGCAGGAGGTCTCCACGGCGCCGTTCGCGGGACTGCTCAAGGACCTGCTCGCCTGGGCTGAGGGCTTCGCGGTGGTCCGTGACCGCCTCACCGCGCAGATGGTCGGCTGACTGTCTTTCCCTGACGGCGCTCACATCGCGCAGCTGATCGAAGAATCCTTCGTTCCATCGACGGCCTGCTGCAGGCCTTTTTCCACCGCGTCGGTGTAATAGGCCTGGCCGGCGTCATTGGGGTGGACACCGTCGCCGATGAGGGAATCCGGGTGGTTGAGCGCCATCTGACACCAGGGTGCGAGGTACACGTCGGGGTGGGCCGAGGCGTAGTCGAGAGTCTGCTGGGCGGCTGGTGCGATACCGTCCGCGTACCCGTAGGGGACGACGAGGATGATCTTGTGCCCCGGTCCGATGGTCTCGACGATGCGGTCGAGCTGACCGTCGAAAGCCTGTCCGTTGGTGCCGAACCCGAGGACGACGTACTCGCCGAGGGTTCCGTTGGCGGCCATCGCGGCGATCGGTCCCTCGCCTCCGGTGTAGTGGCGGGAGGTTTCGGCGTCGATGGTGATCCCCGGGAACCGCTGTTGCAGAGACAGGGTGGACGCCAGCATCACCGAGTCGCCGATCGCCGTGATGTCTGTCCCTGAGGGCGTGCCCGGTGTCGCCGGTGCAGCAGGGGTGCCGGGCACTGCGGGCGCCTCTGCGGAATTGTCCTGCAGATCCGCCATCTCCTCCAGCTGGGTCTCCAGTTCTGATGTGGCCGGGCTCTGGCCCAGGGCGGAACCCGCGAGGAGGGCCACGACCAGGACGGCGCCCGGGACGGCAAGCAGCTTCGTGGTCCCCAGGGACTGCAGCGTCCTGCGGTAGCCGTTGCGGCGCAGTGGTGTCTCCACCCACCGGTAGGACGCCTCGGTGAGCACCAGGCTCACCAGCACGGCGATGATGCCGACCACCCAGTCCGGGACGTCCGACCCCGGTTCCTGCAGCAGTGCGCGGGCGAAGACGACGACGGGCCAGTGCCACAGGTACAGGCTGAAGGAGCGTTCACCGAACCACCGCAGCGGGCGCCATCGCAGCAGCCCCGCGACCGGTCCAGCCTCTCTGAGGGAGGTGGCGATCAGCGCGACGGACAACAGCGACGCCAGGAACAGGCCACCGCGGTAAGTCAGGGGGTCGGTGTCGGGCAGCGTCAGGAACATGGCGGCCAGCGTCACCAGGGCCAGCGACCCACCGACCCACGCCAGGATCGCTGATCGACGTGACGCGGTCGCGGGGGAGAACGCAGGCCAGGAGTCCGACGACGACTGCCCGGCCGACGTCGTCACCAGCGCGAGCACCACGCCGGCGAGCATGCCGAAGGCGTGGGTGTCCGTCCCGAAGTACACGCGGGACGGGTCGGCGTCCGGATCGTGCAGGACAATCATCGCCACCAGCGAAGCGATACCCAGCACCGTTGCCACGACGGTGGCGACGCGGAACGGGCCGGCTGTCCGTCCGATCCGGTTCCGTCGCAGGACGCGCCGCGAGAACCACAGGCACGCCAACAGCAGCAACGGCCACAGCACGTAGAACTGTTCCTCGATGGCCAATGACCAGTAGTGCATGAAGATCTGCGGTGTGGTGTCGGCGAAGTAGCTGTTCGACTGGGCGATCTGCACCCAGTTGTTCACGGAGAACAGCGATCCGAGGAACTGCGGCACCAGGGCGACGGCCACGTCACCGCCGATGACCCCGGCCACCGCGGTCGAGACCAGTAGGACGGTGACCGCCGCCGGCAGGATACGTCGGGCCCGTCGCCGCCAGAACTCCTTGAGGTTGATCCGGCCGGACGCACCGATCTCACGCACCAGCAGCGAGGTGATGAGGAACCCGGAGAGGACGAAGAAGACGTCCACCCCGAGGAAGCCGCCGGGCAGCACGTCGCCGAAGAAGTGATAGATGACCACGGCGAGGACGGCGATGCCGCGCAGGCCATCCAGCCCGCTGACCCGTCGGATGCGACCTGGTTTCAGAGGAGCGGTGACAGGGACCGTCGTGGCAGGCGGGGGCGGGGTGACCGTCGGTGTCGACGCCACCACCGGTAGCTCCGGCGCGGGTTCCGTGGTCGGTTCAGGTGCGGGCGCGATGTCCACGTCCGGCACCGTGTCCACGGCCCCCTCGATCGCGGTGGTCGAGGCGACACCGGGTGCCGGTGGTGCACCGCCCGGAGCAGTAAGGACGATGGACGGGCGGGAGCTGGTGGCCATTACGTAAGTGGGGGTCTTTCAGGGGACGACGGTGGTGATGCCATAACGGTAGCCGTGGTGCCCGTGTGCCCCAAAGCATGTGGGGAATGCTCCCGGTACCCCCGGCAGTATTCGTTGCGACCTGCGGATTGTTAGTTTAGCGACCGGCTAATCTCACAAGGTTTCGTCAGAAGCGCGGATCCTTGTGAGATTAGGAATGCATCCCGAACGGTAAGCTGCACACCATGCAGCGCACCGAACTCGCCCGCCTGATCGACCACACCCTGCTCAAGCCGGAATCCACGTCCGTCGACGTGGCCGCCCTCGCCGCAGAGGCCGGGGAACTGGGCGTCTACGCGATCTGCGTGTCGCCGTCACAGTTGCCGGTGGATGCGCCATCGGGTGTGCATGTCGCGACGGTGGTCGGTTTCCCGTCCGGTGCGGTGAAGCCCGAGGTGAAAGCCACTGAAGCGGCCCGTGCGGTAGCGGACGGGGCCGACGAGGTCGACATGGTGATCGACCTGGCGCTGGTGAAGGAGGGTCGGTTCGACGAACTGACCAGGGAGATTGCGGTTGTCCGCGCCGCGGTTCCGGCACCAGGGGTGCTCAAGGTGATCATCGAGTCTGCTGCGCTTGATGACGAGGAGGTCGTCGCGGCCTGCCGCTGTGCGGAGGACGCGGGTGCGGACTTCGTGAAGACCTCGACCGGGTTCCACCCTGCCGGCGGGGCGTCGGTGGAGGCCGTACGGGTGATGCACGAGACAGTCGGCGGACGCCTCGGGATCAAGGCGTCCGGCGGGATCCGCTCACTCGAGGCGGCCGAGGCAATGGTCGCCGCCGGGGCAACGCGCCTGGGCCTGTCCGCCTCCACCGCAATCCTCGACGAAGCCGGGTTATTCTGACCACCGGTCTCTGAGGGCATGCTTCCTGGCAGGTCAACCATATAATCGCCTACACTGTCCGGGTGCAATTACTCCGGCTCGTGGGCAGATACGCCCGACAGTATCCGGGGCTGCTGGTGGCAGTCCTCATCCTCCAGACCGTCTCCACCTTCGCGACGCTCTACCTTCCCCGACTCAACGCAGACATCATCGACAAGGGCGTGTCCCTCGGTGACATCGGCTATATCTGGTCGACCGGCGGCGTGATGATCGCCGTCGCTTTCGTCCAGGTCATCACCGCTGTCGCTGCGACGTGGTGCGCCGCGCGCCTGGCGATGTCGGTGGGCCGTGACATCCGCCGTGACGTGTACCGCAGCGTCGACCGGTTCAGCTCGCAGGACATGGGCACCTTCGGTGTGCCGACTCTGATCACCCGTGGCACCAATGACGTGCAGCAGGTGCAGATGGTGTTCGTCATGTTCCTCAGCTTCATGGTGACCATGCCGATCATGTGTATCGGCGGCATCGTCATGGCGTTGCGGGAGGACGCCGGCCTGTCGTGGTTGGTCTGGGTGTCCGTTGCCGTTCTACTGGTGATCGTCGGGCTGATGGTCGCCCGCCTGGTGCCGCTGTTCGGGTCGATGCAGGAGCGTATCGACACGATCAACGGTGTGATGCGTGAGCAGATTACCGGCATCCGTGTGATCCGTGCCTTCGTCCGGGAGAAGTTCGAGACCAAGCGTTTCGAGGATGCCAACCAGGCGGTCGCCTGGGTGTCCGAGCGTGTCGGACGGGTATTCGTGCTGATGGGCCCGGTGATCATGCTGGTACTGCACGCAGCGACGGCGGCGGTGCTGTGGTTTGGTGGCCACCGGGTGGCCGACGGCGCGATCGAGGTCGGTTCCCTCACCGCGTTCATGCAGTACCTGCTGCAGATTCTCGTGGCGGTGATGATGGGGTCCTTCATGGCCATGATGCTGCCGCGCGCGATCGTGTGTGCCGGACGTATCCAGGACGTTCTCGGCCATGAGCCGTCCATCATTGAGCCGGAGGCGGATCCGTCGGTGCAGACGGTGTCGCCGAGCGAGGTGCGTGGCGAGCTGGAGTTCCGCGACGTGTCCTTCACCTACCCGGGTGCGGACGCCCCGGTGCTCACCGACATCAGTTTCACCGTGCGTCCGGGGGAGACCACTGCGGTGATCGGTGCGACCGGTTCGGGCAAGACCACGCTGGTCAACCTCATCCCCCGGTTGTTCGCACCCACCGCGGGTGAGGTGGTCGTGGACGGTGTGCCGGTCTCGTCGATGCCGCGCACGGACCTGGCCCGGTATGTCGGGTTGGTGCCGCAGAAGGCGTACCTGTTCTCCGGGACGGTGGCGTCCAACCTGCGTTTCGGACGTACCGACGCCACCGATGACGAGCTGTGGGAGGCGCTGCGCGTCGCCCAGGCTGACGGGTTCGTCCGCAGTCGCGGTGACGGCGAGGCGGCAGGGTTGGCCTCACCGATCGCGCAGGGCGGCACGGATGTGTCCGGTGGTCAGCGCCAGCGGTTGTGTATCGCCCGTGCCCTGGTGGCGGCGCCGAAGGTGTATGTCTTCGACGATTCTTTCTCGGCACTGGACGTGCGCACCGATGCTGCGCTGCGCTCGGCGCTGCACCCGATGACCCGCGATGCGGCGGTCGTGACGGTGGCTCAGCGGGTGTCGACGGTGCGTGAAGCCGACCAGATCCTGGTGTTGGAGAAGGGGCGCATCGTCGCCCGGGGAACCCATGATGAGCTGCTGGGGTCGAGTACGACCTACCGGGAGATCGTCGAGTCGCAGATGGAGGCGCAGCGATGAGTGACACAGAAGTGGCTGACCGGGGCGCGGAGTCCGCACCGCGCTCGGCGAAGGCGTTCTGGCCGTCCGCCCTCCGGATGGTGGCGCTCATGGCTCCGCGCAAGATCGCACTGACGTGGGTTTTTGTCCTGTTGGTGGTCTGTGTGGTGCTGACCGTCTACGCACCGAAGGTGCTCGGTGACGCAGTTGATGTGATCTACAACGGTGTGCTCTCGGTGTGGAACAACGAGCCGGGGGCCGGTATCGACTTCACCGAACTCGGACGGTTGATCGGTCTTGTGCTGGGCATGTACCTCGTTGCCGGGGTGTTCAACTGGGCGCAGGGATACATTCTCAACAAGATCGTCGTTGCGGTGATCGTGGAGCTGCGTACCGATGTGGAGCGCAAGGTCCACCGGTTGCCGCTGAGCTTCTACGACTCCCGGCAGACCGGTGACCTGCTGTCGCGCACGACCAATGACGTCGACAATGTCCAGCAGGCACTCCAGCAGGCGCTCAGCCAGTTCGCCTACTCGGCGATGATGATCATCGGTGTGACGGTGATGATGTTCCGGGTGTCGTGGCAGCTCGCGATCGTCGCGCTGCTGGCCCTGCCGCTGACCGCGATCGTGGTGGGTATCGTCGGCACCCGGGCGCAGAAGCAGTACGGTGCGCAGTGGGCCGGGACCGGCAAGGTCAACGGCCACGTCGAGGAGTCCTTCACGGGCCATGACCTGGTGGTGGCCTACGGCCGCCAGGACGAGATGTCGGTGACCTACGACGAGCGGAACGACGAGCTCTACGAGGCCAGCGCGAAGGCCCAGTTCCTGTCGGGCATGATGATGCCGCTGATGCAGTTCCTGAACTACCTCAGCTACGTGGTGATCGCCGTGTTCGGTGGTCTGCGGGTCGCGAACGGGCAGATGACCCTGGGCGCGGCGACGGCCTTCATCCAGTACTCCCGTGAGTTCAACCAGCCGCTCGGCGAGCTGGCCGGCATGATGACGATGGTGCAGTCCGGCGTCGCGTCCGCCGAGCGGGTCTTCGAACTCCTGGATGCCGAGGAGCAGGATCCTGATCCGGAGTCGACTGTGGAACCGGCCACCGGCGTGCGTCGCGGCCGGGTCGAGTTCCGTGACGTCGCCTTCAGCTATTCGCCGGAGACCCCGTTGATTGAGAATCTCGATCTCGAGGTCGAGCCGGGTCAGACCATCGCGATCGTGGGGCCCACCGGCGCGGGAAAGACCACGATGGTGAACCTGATCATGCGGTTCTACGAGGTCACCTCGGGCGCGATCCTCGTCGACGGGGTGGACACCCGGACGATGGGCCGGGCCGAGCTGCGGTCGCGCACCGGCATGGTGCTGCAGGACGCCGTCCTGTTCGACGGCACGATCCTGGAGAACATCCGTTACGGGCGTCTCGACGCCACCGATGACGAGGTCAAGGCGGCGGCGAAGGCCGCATACGTCGACCGGTTCGTCCACGCGTTGCCGGAGGGGTACGACACCGTCATCGACCAGGACGGTGGGTCGGTGTCCGCCGGTGAGCGTCAGCTGATCACGATTGCGCGTGCGTTCCTGGCGGAGCCGGAGATCCTGATCCTGGACGAGGCCACGTCGTCTGTGGATACCCGCACCGAGGTTCTGGTCCAGAAGGCGATGAATGCGATCCGTGCGCGACGCACCTCGTTCGTGATCGCGCACCGGTTGTCGACGATCCGCGACGCCGACCGCATCCTGGTGATGGTCGACGGGTCGATCGTGGAGCAGGGATCGCACGACGAGTTGCTGGAGGCCGACGGTGCCTATGCCGAGCTGTACCGGAGTCAGTTCGCCGCCGGCGGAGCGGTGTAGGCGGTCACCTGCTCGTGATGCTGGTTTCCCAGTAGTCCAGGTCGACGGTGTCCTCGGGTAAGGCGGCGACGACCTGCTCGTGCAGGCGTCGCCCCTCCTCCTCGTGGGCGCGGGCCATGTCGCTGGAGGGCCAGCCGGTCTCCCAGCTGAAATGGTCATTGAACTGACGTGACCACTGGCGGATCTTCTGCGACAGTTCTTCCGGGAGATAGGGGAGAGGCGGGTCCTCTTCCGCGCAGAGGTAGGGATGTTCGCTTGTCGTGGCCCAGACGTTCCAGAACGGCCAGTCGACGGTGTATTCGTTCATCATCTTGTAGTGCATCGCGGGTGTTCTCCTGTCATCAGATTCCGTGTAGCTGTGCTTCAGCCCTACCGTCCTGCAGTGGGTGGCACAACCCGGCATGTTGTGGCACGAAGCCCCGGATTGTGTCACCCACACCAGGACTCTGGTAGCAGGTGTGGGCGGGAGAGCTACGCTGAGACCCATGGCCTATGAGATCAGCGACTCCGTCACCGTCCACGCCGCCCCGTCGAAGGTCTTCGACCTCGTCAGTGACGTCACGCGCACAGGGGAGTGGAGCGCCCAGTGCTACCGCGCGGAATGGGACTCGGATGACAGAGGTGAAGGGGCGACGTTCACCGGGCACAACCGCAGAGGGGAGCGGGAGTGGTCGACGGTTTCCGAGGTTGTCTCCGCCCGTCCGGGGCAGGAGTTCTCCTGGCGGGTCACCTCCAGCGGAACACGGTGGGGCTTCCGGATGGAACCGGTGAACCGCCGGGAAGATGCCACGGTGCTCACGGAATTCACTGCTTTCACAGAGGAGGGTGAGGCGTACTTCCAGCAGAAGTTCGGTGATGACGCCCCTGCCCAGGAAGCGGATCGTCGCGACGCCGCCACTTACGGGATCACCGAGACCCTGCAGAGTATCAAGGAGATCCTCGAGGGGTGACCTCGGTCCACATCTGACCACAACGGTCCGCAGAAGTCGGGCGCCGACTGGTCCCCGAGCGGCAGCATGAGAGTCGAAGGAGGTCAACCGTGATCAATGACCTGAACCGGCTCGTCGACTACGTCGAAGGAAACTTGTGTGGGGATGTCGACATCACCGTCGTCGCCCGTTCGTCCGGTGTCACCGGGTACCACCTGCGGCGCATGTTTTCGTCGCTGGCCGGGATGCCGTTGTCGGAGTACGTTCGTCGGCGTCGCATGACGGTTGCCGCAGGTGACGTCCTCGGTGGTGATGATCTGCTGTCGATCGCCGTGCGGTACGGCTACGGTTCGGCGGAAGCATTCGGGAGAGCGTTCCGCGCTGTCCACGGCATCGGCCCTACCGAGGTACGTCGCACGGGAGGCCCCCTTCGCACACAACAGCAACTCAGGTTCCGCCTGACCGTCGAAGGGAGCAGTCGTATGGACGCCCGAATAATCAACCGACCCACCATCCGTCTCGTGGGGCATGCCACGCGGGTCCCGCTGATCTACGAAGGTGTGAATCCGCACATCGCGGAGTTCACGGAGTCACTGTCGGCAGAGGCGCACAGTCGTCTCCATGCACTCGGTGACACCCATGAAGAGGGGCCCACCGGCCTTCTCGCTGTCAACGACGACGTCGCACCGGATTCGGCCGAAGGAACGGAACTGACGTACATGCATGGCGTGGCCGTCACCGGAGACGCGGCCCTGCCGGACGATCTGGACGTCATCACGGTGCCTGCGGGGGACTGGGTGGTGTTCCGTTCTTCTGGAGCGTTCCCCGAGTCGCTGCAGACGATGTGGGCCGCGACCGCAACGGACTGGTTCCCCTCGAACCCGTGGCAACTGCGCCCGGGGCCGTCCCTGGTGTCGACGCTCGAGCACGACGAGGATTTCACTACCGCAACCTGCGAACTCTGGTTCCCGGTGGAGCCACATAACGTCTGATCGTCGTGATGAACCGGTGGTCGGGGACGCCCAGTCTCTTGCGGGTGGTCGTCGCCGCTGCTAGGTTCAGGGTCATGCGGAAGTAGAACCCCTGAATCGTCCTGCGCCTGAGGCGTTGCCATCTGCCCGGTGGGACACACCTTTTCTCCACTCAGGGAGTTCCTCATGTTTACGCAGTCCCCCACGCCGTCCGTGTCCCCGCTTCGTGTCGACGGCCTGTCCGTCCAGATCGCCGGAACCCGGATCCTCACCGATATCTCATTCACTGTGTCGCCCGGTCAACGCGTCGGCCTGATCGGTGAAAACGGTTCGGGGAAATCCACCGTGCTGCACGCGATTCACGGCTCCCTGCCACCCGGGGCGACGACTACCGGGACAGTGGATGTCGGGCGCTCCCGTGTCGGACTGCTGCACCAGCAGGCTCCTTTCCAGGATGAGGAAAATGTCCACGATGCCCTGGAGACCGCCGTCGCAGCTGAGAGACAGGCCGCGATCGACCTGGAACACGCAGCGGATCCCTATGATGCGGATGCTTACGCGGCTGCCCTGGATGTCGCTGAACGTCTCGACGTGTGGGAGACAGACGCCCGAATCTCGACGACCCTCGCCGGCCTTGGCCTGGCCGCAGTGCCGCAGGAACGCCGTACCGGGGAGCTGTCCGGCGGCCAGCGTGCCCGCCTGTCGTTGGCATGGTTGCTGCTGAACCGTCCGGACATCCTGCTGCTCGATGAACCGACGAACCACCTTGACGATGCTGCAACACAGTACCTGGCCAGTGTTCTGAACGCCTGGAAAGGTCCAGTGCTGTTCGCTAGCCACGACCGGGCATTTCTCGACCGTGCCGCGTCCTCGTTGATCGACCTGGACCCGGCACCCTCACAGGTCGGTGTGGACGGCGGCGTCACCCGGTACACAGGTAACTACACCGACTACCTGGCTGCCCGACAGGATCTCCGGGCGCGGTGGGAACGCCAGTACCGCGATGAACAGGCCGAGCTGAAGCGACTGCGTGCCGGGGTGCGGGACAACCACCAGGTCGGACACGTGAACTTCAAACCCCGGACCGAAACGCGCATGGCGCAGAAGTTCTACGGTGACCGGAATGCGAAGGTTGTGTCACGCCGGGTCAACGATTCACGCTCGAGGCTGGAGAAGCTGGAGGAGTCGCAGGTCCGCAAGCCGCCGGAGGAGCTGACGTTCACCGGGCTCACGGCGGCGGGACGCAAGAACACCGACGGGCAGACAGGGCCCGTACTTGTTGCCTCGGAGGTGGCTGTCGCTGGTCGTCTGGCGCAGACCTCCCTCACGGTCAACGGTGATGAGAAGTTACTGGTGACCGGTCCCAACGGCTCCGGTAAATCGACGTTGCTGGAGGTGCTGGCAGGGGTGCTGACCCCGTCCTCGGGGACGGTGACTGTGGCAGGGGTGAGCGTGGGCCACCTGACACAGGAGGTGGAACTGCCTGATCCTGCCGGGCGAGGCCCGGACAGGACGGTGGAGCGCGTCTACCGTGATTTGCTCGGCGACGATCTTGCGGAGACGGTGCCGTTGTCGACCTTCGGATTGATTCATCCGAGGGACGAATCCCGACCGCTCGGTGAGCTCAGTCTGGGACAGCAGCGCCGCGTCGCGCTGGCGGTGCTCCTCGCCGCACCGCCGGATGTCCTGCTGTTGGACGAGCCCGACAATCACCTGTCGTTGTCCCTGGTCAACGCCTTGGAGGAAGCGATCCCGGCCTACCCGGGTGCCGTGGTTGTCGCCTCCCATGACATGTGGCTCCGACAGCGGTGGAGCGGGGAGCGGTTGGAGTTGTAGCTCAGCCGATCGGCGGGAAGTTCGGCTCTGGGACCCAGTCAGGACGGGGTGTCCAGAATCTGGTGACGTGTTGAACTGCAACGAAGAAGTCGCCTCCGGCCTTGCCACCGAAGCCGTACTCATCTTCGGTTTCTACCGTGGCCCGGTAGCCGCCGACCGTGAGCTCGGACTGTGGGCCCAGAGGTTCAGCGTCAGAATCGGTGAACTTCTTCTGGAGCTGCGGATCCGCCAGTGCGGCACTCGGAGTGAACATGTTGTCCCGGTACTCGATGCCTGATGTGGGCTCGCCGTCCTCATCTTTCATCGGCTCGTCCAGCGTGAGCAGGCAGGTGAAGTCAGATCCGACCTCGTCATTGAGCGCACCGTCGATGGAGCAGACCCCACCGTCGGGAAGTGTGAACATGTAGCCGCCGTCGTCGACGGCATAGTGTTCCGGGTCCTCTGTCGTCGGGGACGCAGGCGGTTGAGACGCGGTGGCGGATTCGGAGGCCGATGCTCCGAGCGCCTCCGGAGCCGCGGACGACTCTTCGGCCTCGCCATTCCCGCCACATGCGCTCAGAGCGCCGACAGTACCGATCACCATCAGACTGACACCGACTCTTGCGGGGCTCATCAGCTTCATTTTCCTTCACTCTCCTTGTGGAAGTTCAGGTTCGGGGACCCAGCTTGGACGGGGCGTCCAGAATGGGCTGACTTTTTGCTCGGCGACGAAGAAGCTCGCGTAACTGTTGTCCTTCATGATGGCGGTTTCAGCGGTGCCCTCCGCAACAACTTCGAACCCACCGACAGCAATTCGTGATGCAGGTTCCAGACGTTCGGCCTCCGCCCCTGCATCGGTGAATGCTGACTGGAGGTCCTCGTCGGCGAGCGCCTGGCTCGGTATGAACATGTCGTCCCGAAACTCCAGGCCCTGCGTGGGGTTTCCGTCCTCGGTTTTCATCGGTTCGTCCAGCCTGAGCAGGCAGGCGAAGTCGGATCCGACCCGGTCGTTGAGTTCACTGTCGATGGAGCAGGTCCCACCGTCGGGAAGAGTGAATATGTATCCGCCGTTGTCGACAGCGAAAGGCTCGGCTTCAGCGATCCCGCGGCCTGGGTCGTCGTAAAGGTCCGCCGGCTCCGCAGTGTCGGAGGACACGGACGTGGTCGCGGGATTCGCCGCCGACGGGTCGGCATCCCCCTCACTACCGCATGCGCTCAGCATCAGTGCTGCACCGGTGACCAGCGCCAGTCCAGTAGATTTTCTTCCGACTTTCACAGGGCACTCTCCAGTGTCGTGGAATTACGCAGGGTAAGTTTCCTTAGCAACACTACTCCTGATCGTAGGGCTACCCCCACCAACAAAAGACTGTTCCAGTGGATGGAGACTCGTGGTCAGGCACGATGAACTGTGAAGTATGAAGAAAACACTTTGCAAAGCTTTCATTCTCGTTCCCATGATCGGCACTCTCGCCCTGGTGGGCTGTGGGACGTCCGAACACTCTGAGCAGGAGTCATTCAGTTTCACGGGGTCAGAACTCTGGGTAAGCCACGGAAACAAGAACCAGCCCGTCAATGTCGTCGAATCGACGGAGTCGGAAGGTGAAGTCACCGTCGGCGTCAGCAGTCGGACGTTGGGGCAGAAACCGGAGACGCCGGCATGGTCACTCTCCGATGATGTGCTGACTCTGGACACTCCCTGCGGCGGGAGTGTCATCGGCTACTGCGAGGCTAACTGGTCGATCACCGTGCCCGATGGTGTCGAGGTCATGGTCGACGGTCAGCGAACAGCTCCCTGAAGGTAGGCGAGAACCGCAGCGACGCGGCGGTTCCGACCGTCGTCCGGCGGAAGATCCAGTTTCATCAGGATGTTGCCGATATGTTTGACGACAGCGGCGTCCGAAATAAACAGACGCTGCGCGATCGAGGCATTGGAGTGCCCCTCCGCCATCACGCTGAGGACCTCGCGTTCCCGGGGGGTCAGCCGTCCCAGTGGGTCCTGTCGGCGATTGATCAACTGGCTGATCACGGCCGGGTCGACGGCCGTGCCTCCCGCTGCGACACGGCGTACGGTGTCGGCGAACTCGGCGACGTCGCTGACCCGGTCTTTCAGAAGATATCCGATGCCTGCACCGCGGCTGCCACCTGGGCCGCCGGGGCTGTCCAGAAGCTCGGCGACGTAACTCTGTTCGATGTACTGGCTCAGCACGACGACCGGCAGGCCTGGCTGTTCCTCACGCAGCTGCACTGCCGCGGTAAGTCCTTCACACCGGAAGTCCGGTGGCATACGGACATCCGTGATGACGACGTCCGGCGAAAGCCGGCGGACTGTGCCAATGAGTTCTTCGGCATCGCCCACTACGTCGGCCACCATGAATCCGTTGCGCTCCAGCAGAATCTGGAGTCCCTCCCGCAGCAGGGTGTTATCTTCCGCCACGACGACCCGGCATGACGTGTTGTCAGTCATGTTCTTCTCCTTCTGTGGCGACGGTGACGGTGACGAGTGTCGGGCCACCCGGAGGTGAGTCGATGATGACGTCCCCGCCGAATGCGGCGGCACGGTCGGCGATGCCGTCGAGTCCACTGCCCTCGTGGCGCCGCGCTCCGGCTCCACCCGTTCCGTTGTCGTGAATGCTGACCTGGATGTGGTGTGCATCCGGACGGCTGAGCCTAATGACCGCTCTCGTGGCACCGCTGTGCTTGGCGACATTGGTCAGGAGTTCTGCGACACAGAAGTACAGGTTCGACTCCACATCCGTGGAGGGGCGTGGGCCGAGCTCGTCATCGGTGGCGACGGAGAGAGTGAGAGAGTCCGCGAGCTCTTTGACTGCGGCACCGAGGCCATGGTCGGTGAGTACCTGGGGATGGATGTTCCTCACGAAGCGCCGCATCGTCTCCAATGTTCTGCCTGCCTGCTCTCGTGCGCGCAGGACGTCCTCGCGTCCTGGCGCGTCCGGCGGCATCTCATCCAGCGCGAGCCCGAGGGCCATGCTCACGGACATGAGTTGCGGTTGCACCCCGTCGTGAAGGTCTCGCTCGATACGCCGGCGTTCGACGTCGAAGGCACGTACCAGTCGTGAACGTGACCTGCTGGTGGTGGAGAGGTCGCGGTGTAGGCGTTGTTCGGGCCGGGTCAGGATCTGGACGGCAAAGGAGGCGTGCATGCGGGCGACCCGGGGAGCGACTATGCCGAGTGCGGCGAACAGTACCAGCGCCAGCCCGGCGGACGTCAGCGATTGGGGGATCGTGGTGATCGTGAAGGGGCCGATGACCGCCTGGTCTCCGACACCGACGAGAAGCGGAGTCACCAGAGCCACGCCCGCCCCCACCACGAGTAATGAGACCAGGACGGCAGCTGCCCCGCCGAGGGTGAGCATCACAGCGGTATAGGCCAATGGTCGGACCAGCGTCCTCGGCTCCGTGACACGGGGTGCAGGGCCATCGTCACCGGGACGGTCCAGGAGCGTGTTGGCTCCCGCCCAGTCGGTGCGGGTGAGTACAAGTGCGACGAGGGGTAACCCGCCTCCGAGGAACGCCAGTCCCGCCACGAGAAGCAGCCCCGTCCCCGCTGCGTTCCACTGTGAATCCGAGAGGCCGAACCCGAGAGGAAGCAGAAGGACGCAGACGACGGTCATCGCGACGAGAGTGCGCACGCAGACAGCGGCCATGTAGAAGGAGCCGCGCCATCGTCCGGTCATTCTCTCATCGTATCGGCGGTGATGACGGCAACGGAGTATGGCCAGCCCTACCATTAACCGGCTGTCACACCCCACTGTGCCGACGTCCTCGGACTGGTGGTCTGGAGTACATGGACGCATACACTCCTCCGGTTTCCACCGACACCATGCTCAACATCCGAGGTATCACCCGCACCTACCAGTCTGGAGCGACCACACTCACAGCGCTTGACAGAGTGACGCTCAGTTGCCGGCGCGGCTCGTGGACAGCCGTCATGGGGCCGTCTGGATCCGGGAAATCCACCCTTCTGAACTGCGCGGCCGGCCTTGACCGTCCGGATACGGGGCAGGTGTTCCTCGACGGACAGGACATTGCTTCGTTTGGGGAGGACGCGCTGACCACCATGCGACGCACCGATATCGGCTTCATCTTCCAGAGGTTCAATCTGGTGGCCGCGTTGACGGCAGAGCAGAACGTGTCGCTTCCGTTGCGCCTGGCTGGCGGTGCCCGGGCACGCTCCGCAGGGTCTGTCACGGCCGAAACCCTTGACATTCTCGGGCTCGGAGACCACCTGCACCATAAACCACGTGAGCTCTCCGGCGGGCAGCAGCAGCGGGTGGCGGTCGCCCGCGCGCTCGCGACACGTCCGAGAATCCTCTTCGCTGATGAACCGACGGGAGCACTGGACAGCGCTTCGGCGAGAACGGTGCTGCAGCTGCTCAGGCAACTCGTGGACCGACAGGCACAGACGATCATGATGGTCACGCACGACCCACAGGCCGCCGCGCAGGCGGACCACGTCACCTTCCTTCGCGACGGCCGAATCATCACCACCTTGAGCGGTGCCGATGCCGGCCAGATCGCTGCAACACTCGCCGAACTGGAGACGGAACGATGATCGGGCTCGCGGCACGGACATTCGCCGACCGCTGGCAGTTGTTCATCGGGACGGTGCTGGCGGTGACGATCGGTGTGGCAATCATCCACGCCGGTATGACCATCATTCTCGGAGTCGAAAGTGCCGCTGCCCCGGGGACCATGCCACCCGAGCAGATGGAGGATTTTCATCAGGCGGCAGAGGGCGCCAGCACACTGACCGGGATGACTGTGATGCTCGGCGCGTTTCTGACAGTCTTCGTCGTCGGATCAACGGTGACCTTCGCCATTGACCAACGTCGGGGGGACCTTGCCCTGCTCAGGCTTGGAGGTGTCACTGGGCGGCAGATACGGCGGCTCCTCCTGGTTGAGGCGCTGCTCACCGCAGTGCCGGGAGCCGTCCTCGGAGCGGTTGTCGGAATCGGGTTGACCGTGGTGCAGAGCAAGATCCTCGCAGGTCTAGGTGCTTTCCCAGAGGGGCTGGATACCCCGATGCGGCCTGCTGTGCTGGCGCTCGATATGGCTGCCGCAGTCACGGTGTGTCTGGTGGGAGCGTGGGGTGCTGCGCGCCGGGCAACACGGATCAGTCCACTGGACGCCCTCCGTCGTAGTCCCGCCGACCAGCGGGTGATGACCGTCAGACGGTGGATGGTTGCGTTGCTCGCCGCTGTGGTGACGGCTGTTCAAGTTGCTTTCTCCGTGGTAGCTGGTGGGGTCTTGATCCCGCTGCTCCTGGGGCTGGGGATCGTCGTGACCGCGTCTGTCGCGATGAGTCAGCTGGCGCCGTTGCTCGTGCCGGCGGTGGCACGGATACTTCTCCTGGCACCGGGGTTGAGGCAGTCGGTGATTGCCGGACTCTCTGTCGCGAACCTTCGCGATGCGGTCCGCCGTACAGCGTCCTGCGCCGCTCCGATGATTGTGCTGGTCAGTCTTGTCATGGGGCTCCAGGGCATCCTGGACACACAGACGGAGGCTGCGGAAACGGAGGCCTCCCGGCTCCTTGACGCAGATCTCGTGGGGACCGTGACCGGCGGCGACGGTCGTCGAGACGTCGTCGACGAGGTGAGGGACATCGAGGGAGTTTCACTGGCCGCCCCGGAGACAGTGGTCCCGCTCAACGTCCAGTTGACCAACGGTGGTGTCGCGACGAATGGTCCCGGAACCGTTGTTGCCGTCGATCCGGATGCTTTCCGGGAAACCCACCGGCAGAGTCCCGACACCGGCGACGTCGCTGACTTCGGCCCCGACAGTGTGGTGCTCGGACCGGGCCTGGAGGGAATCGCCGTCCGTGGACATCCGGACCAGATCACCGTCGACATTGCCGGCGAGCCCGTCGTCCTGCGGGAGGCGGCACGTATGGCGGAGACGCTGGCGGGGAAAGATGGTTTCTACATCGACCGCACACTGTTGTCGCTCACAGAACCGGCACTCCTGGACAGGGAAACATCCCTGCTCATCCAGGTGGAGTCGGGTGCTGAGCGCGGGGAGGTCACCGCGGCGCTCGAACGTGCAGGGGTTTCTGATGTTCAGACACCTGCCGATCTGGCCTCTGAGGAGGGAAGCGCGTCAGATAGCGAGAACCGTGCGGTGATGCTCGCGATCGTGGGGCTCGGCAGCATCTACGCCCTGATCAGCGTTTTGAGCACTCTCGCGATATCGATCAGTCAGCGACGGTCGGAACTGGCGGCATTGAGACTGTCCGGATTCACCCGAGCGCAGGTCCAGGGTGTGACGGTGGTGGAGGCGTTGGCGGCGACGACGATCGGACTTTTCCTGGGTGCGGTCGCTGCCGTGTTGTCGTTGGTTGGTTTGTGGGGTGCGACTGCCCGGATATACGGGACGCCGGTGGTCGCGATCCCCTGGACACTGTTGGCAGGAATCACCGCGCTGGCGTTCGCCCTGACGGCGGTCACCGCGGTGGTGGCGACACGACGAGCTATCAAACCACCTCCGGTACAGGTGATCGGCGGGGACTAAACTGTGGATATGTCTTCATTCCAGGATCGTCCCAACACTGCGCTGCTGGTCATTGACCTGCAGAACCTTGTCGTCGACGGTGCGTTCCGTCGGGACGAGGTCGTCGGCACCGTAAAAGACCTGGTCGACCGAGCCCACGAGGAGAATGTCCCGGTGGTCTGGGTTCAGCACGAGGCCGAGCACCTCCTACCGAACACCCACGAGTGGGAATTCGTCCCTGAACTGCAGCAGGAAGACGGGGATCGTCTGGTCCCGAAGACCTACGGGGATGCCTTCGAGGGGACGATCCTGAACGAGGTTCTGGAGGATCTCGGCGTCGGGCATATCGTTGTCACCGGTGCCGAGACCGACGCTTGCATCCGCTCCACCATCCACGGCGGTTTCACCCGCGGCTACGACGTCACGCTCGTCGCCGACGCACACACCGCCGGCGACAAGACGGAGTGGGGGGCACCACCCGTTGAACAGGTGATTGACCACACGAACCTCTACTGGCAGTTTCAGGGTGGTGTCGGAAAGACCGCCGCCGTCGAGACTGCAGACCAGGTGTCGTTCGTGACAGGCTGACCGGCCGTGCGCCGGGAAGCTGAACCTAGACCGAGGTCTTTTCCGCCTGGGCGGGCTGCGTCGCTTCCGCTTCCGGCCTCTCTGACCTGCGGCGCTCCCAGGTCGATGCCACATGCATGGCCTGTTCCAGGGGGCCGCGTCGGAAGAAGCGTTTCCATATCATGCAGAACGCCAGGGAGATGCCCAGGTAGAAGACCAGTGGCAGAAGTGAGAGTCCCGGTTCGTCGTGGACATCGGGCAGCCAGTGGTTGATCGCCGCTGACACCAGCGCCTGGCCGACGTACACCGTGAATGCGCACGACCCCAGGGCGGCCAGCGGGAATGTCCACTGCCCGAGGAGATCACCGGCATACAGGCAGACCGCGACGAGAACCAGGCTGATACCGGTGTTGAGCAGCAGGTCCGGCGTAGATCCCGAATGTGCACCATTGAGCAGGAGTTCGCCGGCCGAGGAGGTTGTCCCCATCGAGGCGCTGTACATGCGCCATGCTCCGAAGACGCTGGTCTCCGTCGCGTCGGCGAGGTCGCGCAGAGGGAGACCCATGAACTGCATCATCATCGGCGTTATATCGAAGCGGGCGACCATGATCCAGCTGAAGATGCTTGAGGCCACGGCTGCGCCGGCACCGACGGACAACCACACGATGCGTTTCATGCCGTCGACACCGACGGTCATCACCCCCATGCCGAGCACGATGACCGGCAGCCAGGTCAGTGTCGGGTACATGCCGTCCAACAGCAGCGCACGAAGCGCCACACCCGCACCTTCCACCGAGGTGAGGTGGTCCAGGCGGGGGACGACGGCGAGTTCATCTCCGGTCATGGGGAAGACGTTCTGCCGCAGCCAGTAGGACAGTTGCGGCAGGACGAACATGCCCGCGGTGCCGAGGGCGACCAACGTCGGCCCGCTCAGGGAGACCAGGGTGGTGCAGAGCAGGAAGGATGCGCCGAGCGTCGCAAGGACGATGATCATGTCCGGCCCAGCGGAGGCGAGCAGTATGCCGATGACCAGGAGGATCAGGCCGCGGATGGCGATGCGCCGACGGATTCGCGACATCGGGACGCCGGTCGCGAGTCCACGGCTGGTCATCAGGGCCATGGATATGCCGGAGAGGAAGGCGAAGAGGATCGACGGCCAGCCCATCACCCAGGGTGCCCAGGACGCGGGGCCGAAGTGGTCGGCGGTCATGCCGATGATGGCGACAGCCCGCGCGACATCCAGTCCGATGATGCGTTTCTTCTGTGTGTTCATGGTGGTCACGGATTCCGAGAATGCCACCTGAGGATGCGGTGGTCGTCAGCCCCGGGTATGACTCCGGGACGATGACGGTATGATCCCGTGAGGTCCCGGTACCCTGAACCACATGAATGACAAGCGGGAGGCCCCGAGCAGCAACTGGTTCACCGGCGGTGCGGAGTATGCGACGTTCCGCCCGTCCTACCCCACGCAGGTGTCCGGGTTCCTCGCGGAGCACACGTCGGCGACTGGTGTGGCTGTAGACGTCGGTTGTGGAACGGGGCAACTCTCAACGCAGTTGGCCGACTACTTCGACCGTGTGCTGGCTTTCGATCCAAGTGAGTCACAGATCGCGTCGGCGACGGAGCATCCGAATGTCGCCTACGAGGTGGCCTCAGCGGAGGCGCTTCCGGTGCTGGACGCGGCCGCCGACCTGGTCACCGCCGCGCAGGCTGCGCACTGGTTCACACTGCCGGACTTCTACGCTGAGGCCCGCCGTATCGGGCGTCCAGGCGCGCTCATCGCCCTGGTGAGTTACGGGATCCTCCGGATCTCCGACCAGGACGTCCAGGAGCGTTTTGGACGGTTCTACTACGACGAGATCGGCCCGTACTGGGATCCGGAGCGTCGGTATGTCGATGAGGGGTACCGGACGATGCCGTTTCCGTTTGAGGAGCTGGACGCGCCGGAGCTCAGCATCGACGCTGACCTGGATCGTGAGGCGTTCCTGGGGTACATCGGGACGTGGTCGGCGGTGCGGAAGGCAGAACAGCAGGGCAGGTCGGACCTGTTTCAGAATTTCACGTCGGACATCGTGGACATCTGGGGCGACAATGGTCGTCCGCGCCAGGTGTCCTGGCCGGTGGCGGTGCGCGTCGGGCGGCTCTGACGTATGGTGAGCGCTGCGTCACACAGAGGTTGACACGTCAACTATCGCCTATATGGTGGACACGTCAACTACTCTCCTCAAGAAAGACCGCGAGGTTCTCTCTATGTCCACGACCGTCAGTAACGTCGTCATTCTCCTTGCCCGGATCGCTCTCGGTGTCACGCTCTTCGCCCACGGATGGCAGAAGTTCTTCACCGACGGTATCGATGCCACTGCCCAGGGATTCGACTCCATGGGCATTCCTGCGGCCACTGCGTCGGCGATCTTCGCCGCCGCTGTCGAGCTGGTCGGTGGTGTCCTGTTGATTATCGGTCTGTTGACCCCGTTGGTCGCGGTACTGGTTGTCGTCGACATGGCAGGGGCTTTCTGGTTCGCGCACCGTACCGCCGGGACGATCTTCGTCGGTGACGGTGGCTACGAGCTGGTCCTGGTCCTGGCTGCCGGGGCGGCGCTCGTTGGCGCCGTCGCTGGAGGACGGTACGGCGTGGATGGGGTGCTGCGTCGACGTCGTGGTGCCGCCGCCCGCTGAGTATTGTGATCGGTACAACACTATGAATAAATAGTGGTCGTTATCACGGTGAAAAAGGGTTACGTTGGTCGGTGGCACGACAAGCACCGACGAACCCTGCACGGGAGGCACCACGCCATGACCACCACAGCAACCGCTAGTAACGCCTACGCCGCCCCGGGAACCGAAGGTTCCCTCGTATCCTTCAAACCCCGTTACGAGAACTTCATCGGCGGACAGTGGGTGCCCCCGGTCGACGGGCAGTACATCGAGAACATCAGCCCGGTCGACGGCAAGGTCTTCACCGAGGTCGCCCGCTCACAGGCCGCGGACATCGACAAGGCGGTCGACGCTGCCCATGCCGCCGCACCCGCCTGGGGTAAGACCAGTGTTCAGGAACGCTCGCGGGTGCTGCTGAAGATCGCCGACGTGCTCGAGGAGAACCTCGAGATGCTGGCTGTCGCCGAGACCTGGGACAACGGCAAGTCCGTGCGCGAGACCCTCGCCGCGGACATGCCGTTGGCCGTCGACCACTTCCGCTACTATGCCGGAGCACTGCGCGCTCAGGAGGGCACGCTGTCGCAGATCGACGAGAACACTGTCGCCTACCACTTCCATGAGCCCCTCGGTGTGGTCGGTCAGATCATCCCGTGGAACTTCCCGATCCTCATGGCCGCGTGGAAGATCTGCCCGGCGCTCGCCGCCGGCAACGCCATCGTGCTCAAACCCGCCGAGCAGACCCCCGCATCGATCCTGCTGGTCGCCGAACTCATCGCCGATCTGCTGCCCGACGGGGTGCTCAACATCGTCAACGGGCTCGGTGAGGAAGCCGGTGCGGCACTGACCGCCAATGACCGGATCGCCAAGATCGCTTTCACCGGTTCCACCGAGGTCGGCAAGATCATCAACAAGTCGGTGGCCGACAAGCTCATCCCGGTCACCCTGGAGCTCGGCGGGAAGTCGCCTAATGTCTTCTTCGGCGACATCATGGACGCTGACGACTCTTTCCGGGAGAAGACCCTGGAGGGGTTGGCGATGTTCGCCCTGAACCAGGGGGAGGTGTGCACCTGCCCGTCGCGTGCGTTGATCCAAGAGGACATTGCCGACGAGTTCCTTGAGCTGGCTGTTGAGCGGGTCCGCTCGATCACGGCCGGCAATCCGTTGGATCCGGCGACGATGATCGGTGCGCAGGCGTCGCTGGAGCAGATGGACAAGATCACCGGTTACCTCAAGTCCGGTCCTGAGGAGGGCGCCGAGGTGCTCATCGGTGGTGGGGTGCGCACCGTTGAGGGTCTGGAGAACGGGCTGTACGTCGAGCCGACGATTCTCAAGGGTAACAATGCGATGCGGTGTTTCCAGGAGGAGATCTTCGGTCCGGTGCTGGCTGTGACCACGTTCAAGGACTTCGATGAGGCCATCGAGATCGCCAATGACACAGACTATGGTCTTGGTGCCGGTGTCTGGGCCCGCGACGGCCGCACCGCCTATCGGGCAGGTCGTGCTATCGAGTCGGGTCGGGTGTGGGTGAACAACTACCACTCCTACCCGGCGCATGCGGCGTTCGGTGGGTACAAGAAGTCCGGTATCGGCCGGGAGACTCACCTGATGATGTTGGACCACTACCAGCAGACGAAGAACCTGCTGTGGTCTTACGACGAGAACCCGAACGGCTTGTTCTGATCCGGTCCGGTCAGGGCGCGTACCCTTGTGGGCGGACGAGTAATCGACCCCACAGGAGGTATCACCCATGTCTGACCAGAAGAAGCTCACGGGACGCACCGTCGTCGTCCTGGCGACGGACGGCTTTGAAGACTCCGAACTGACCTCCCCGCGCGACGCGGTCTCCGACGCGGGAGCCACCGTCGTCATCGCCACGCCCGGTGGTGACACGATCACCGGAAAGAACGGCACCGACGTCCCCGCCGACGCCAGGACGGCCGATATCGAGGCCGCGACCGTCGACGCCATCCTGTTGCCGGGTGGCACGTCCAATGCGGACGCACTGCGCCTCGACGCGGACGCGGTATCCCTGGTGCGCAAGGTCGTCACCGCGGGCAAGCCGGTCGGCGTGATCTGTCACGGTGGCTGGATCCTCACGGACGCTGACGTGCTGAAGGGCAGGACGTTGACCTCCTTCCCGAGCCTGAAGACCGACCTGATCAATGCCGGTGCCACCTGGGTCGACGAAGAGGCGCACACTTGTGAGGGAACCGGGGGCGCCGGCACTATCGTCTCGTCCCGCACCCCGGATGACCTGCCGGCGTTCAACGACGCCGTGGTCGCAGCCTTCGCCAGCGCCTGACGCCAGCGCCCGGGGTCGTCTGTCTGTCGGTCCTTTCCGGATTCTCCTTTTCCGGGGCTACACACCCGCGGCCCGCGTGGCTAGGATCGGGGAATGAGTGGAATGCGACGCAGCAGACGCAGTACGTGGAAGCCTGTCCTCGCCCTCGGTGCCTCGGCAGCACTTCTCCTGGCAGGATGTCAGATGCCGGAGGATGACTCGGGTGGGGACGGAGACTCCACCACCGGCACAGCAGGAGCAGCCCATTCCAGCAACGCTGCCGAGCCCTCACCCACATCCGCTGCGCCAGCGACTCCGGACACCTGCGAAGAAGCGGAGCCGGCGTCCGGAGACGCCGGTGGCGAGGCGACAGCAGAACCATCTGCGACGATGTCAGAGTCTGCCTCAGCGTCTGCCTCAGCGGAGGCGGAACGCGACATCTCCACCAACCCGGAGATCGCCACGGGATTCCGCGAGGGGATGGCGCCGGTCCAGACCGACAACTTCTCTGTCGCCACCGCGAACCCCCTCGCCACAGAGGCGGCGTGTGAGGTGCTCCGTGACGGCGGTGATGCTGCGGATGCACTGGTCACCGCCCAGTTCGTCCTTGGTCTCGTAGAGCCCCAGGCTTCCGGAGTCGGCGGTGGCGGCTACATCCTCTACAACGACGCCGAGTCAGGGAACTTGACCGCCATCGACGGCCGCGAAACCGCACCCATCGCCGCCACCGGCACTTACCTCAGCCAGGTGTCCCGGGAGGACACCAGTGCCCCGACCCCCGATGCGCGACGCTCCGGACGCTCCATCGGAGTGCCCGGTGTTGTCGCCGCCCTCGGCGACCTGCATGAGCAACACGGCTCGACCGACTGGGCCGACCTGCTGGCACCGGCGGAAAGCATGGCGACCGACGGTTTCCGGATCAGTGAGAGGCTCTCGGCGTCCATCGACGACTCCGCTGAGGATCTCGCCCGCGACCAGGATGCCAGCACCTATTTCCTGGACAACGGTGGGAACGCCAAGAAGGCAGGGGACCTGCTGAAGAACCCGGAGTACGCCGCCACCCTCTCAACCCTCGCGGACGGTGGCGCCGACGCTCTCTACACCGGCGATCTTGCACGCCGCATCGTCGAACGCGTCAACAGTCGTGACGGCGGCACCACTCCCGGAAAGATGAGTACCGCCGACCTCGCCGCCTACTCGCCGGAGACCCACGACGCCGTGTGCGGCCCCTACCGTGACACGGTGGTCTGCGGGATGCCACCGTCGAGCTCGGGAGGGATCACCGTCCTCAGCGCCCTGGGCATCCTGGAGAACGCCGACCTGGAGCAGTACACCCCGTCGGTCGTGACCGCCGACGGCGCGGTCCCTGACGCTGACGCCGTCCACCTCATCAGCGAAGCGGAGCGGTTGGCTTACGCCGACCGCGACACCTATGTCGCAGACACCGCGTTCACTCCGTTGCCGGGTGATTCGCCGGACGCCTTGCTGGACAAGGACTACCTGCGCAGCAGATTCGACAGCATCGACCCGGAGACGTCGGTGGGGGAGGCCGATCCGGGTGAACTCGAGATGGCGATGGCCCGGGGTGCGGACCAGCCGGAAAACGGCACCAGTCACATCAGCGTCATCGACGGTGACGGCAACGCCGCATCAATGACCACCAGCGTGGAAGCCGCTTTCGGCTCATTTCACATGGTCGGCGGCTTCATGCTGAACAATCAGCTCACCGATTTCTCCGAGGACGCTGTCGATGAGGACGGCAACCCGGTGGCCAACCGGGTGGAGGGGGCGAAACGGCCCCGGTCCTCGATGGCGCCGATGATCATCTTCGACCGTCAAGACGGCCGTGACGCCAATGGCGGCAGCGCTGCCGCCGACGAGGCCCGCGGTGACGTTCGGATGGTGCTCGGTTCCCCCGGAGGAGCCGTGATTCCCCAGTTCGTCGTGAAGACGATCGTCGGTCTCGTCGACTGGGGTATGGACCCTCAGCAGGCCGTGAGCGCACCCAACTTCGGCGCACGGAACACCGAGGAGACGGGTATCGGAGGCGAGAATCCGCTGATCGGTGACGGTGGAGAGGCCGTGGACCGACTCATCACCGGTCTCGAGGACCGTGGCCACGACGTCAGTACCGAGGATCAGTCCAGCGGACTGTCGGCCATCGTCCGTCAGGAGGACGGCACGCTTATCGGCGGTGCAGACCCCCGCCGGGAGGGCATCGTCCTGGGCGGCTGAGCGGGACGGCGAGACCGGTACTACGTCGTCGACTCCGTGGCTCCTGCCCACTGGTTGATGCCCCGGTCCACCGCCCACCGGTCGATCTCGGTGAGCTCCTCGTCCGTGAAGTCCAGGTTCTCCAGGGCATCGAGGGAATCATCCAGCTGGTTCACCGAGGACGCTCCGATCAGGGCACTGGTGACCTCCGGACGCCGCAGTACCCAGGCGATTGCCATCTGCGCCAGCGACTGCCCGCGTCGCGCGGCGATGGCGTTCAGCGCGCGGATCGCCTCAAGCGTCTCGTCGGTGAGGAAGGACTCCGACATCTTGTGGTCGCCCAGGCGCGACCCTGCCGGTACGCCGTCGAGGTACTTCCCGGTCAGCAGTCCCTGCGCCAGAGCGGAGAAGGCGATGACGCCAAGCCCGGAGTCGGCACAGGTGGACAACAACTCGTCCTCGACCCATCTGTTGAACATGGAATAGGACGGTTGGTGGATGGTCAGAGGGGTTCCCAGGTCGCGGGCCACCTCCGCTGCCTGCCGGGTGAGGGCGGGGGAGTAGGAGCTGATGCCCACGTACAGCGCCCGGCCTGAGCGCACGAGGTGGTCCAGGGCGCTGACAGTCTCCTCGACGGGTGTCTCGGGGTCCGGGCGATGGTGGTAGAAGATGTCGACGTAGTCTAGGCCCATCCGCGCCAGGGAGGCGTCGCAGCTGGCCACCAGGTACTTCCGCGAGCCACCGAAGCCGTAGGGGCCGTCCTGCATGTACCACCCGGCCTTGGAACTGATGACCAGCTCATCCCGGTAGGGGCGGAAATCGGACGCGAGGATCCGTCCGAAGTTCTCCTCGGCCGATCCGGCCGGCGGCCCGTAGTTGTTCGCCAGATCAAAATGCGTCACACCCCGGTCGAAGGCATGTCGGAGGATGGCACGCTGGGTGTCGAGTGGGCGGTCAGCACCGAAGTTGTGCCACAGACCGAGGGTGATCGCCGGGAGTTTCAGCCCGGAACTCCCACTGCGGTTGTAGGGCATACTGCCGTAGCGGTCATCGGCGGCGCGGTAGATATCAGGGAAGATGTCACTCATGGACGCCGAGGGTACGCGTCATCGTGTATCCTGCGTATCACTTACATTCACTACCTGAAGGAGTTGAGCGTCCACCATGGACGATGGCCCTTGTCCGAGTATGAAGGGCGGCCACAGCCGCCCGCCCCGTGCAACGTCTGCACCGGCCTCAGGGGGTGACCGGTGAGCCCGTTGCTGATGCTGTTGCTCGGCATCGTCCTCATCCTGGCCCTCATCGTCGCCAACGGTTACTTCGTCGCCCAGGAATTCGCCTACATGTCGGTCGACCGGGCGCGGCTGCGTGCCCTGTCCGCGGACGGTGACGCTTCCGCCGGGCGTGCTCTCGCCGTGACCAGACGGACGAGCTTCATGCTCTCCGGTGCCCAGCTGGGTATCACCGTCACCGGCCTGCTCGTCGGTGAGCTTGCCGAGCCACTGATCGGCGGCTCGGTGGGGGAGATAATCGGTGGCGCGGGGACTGCCGCGGTCGCCGCGACCGTCACGCTGCTTGTCGCCACTGTGGTCCAGATGATCTTCGCCGAGCTGTACCCGAAGAACCTCGCCATCGCGGCACCGGAACCGTTGGCCCGCGCGCTCGCCCGGTCGACACAGGTCTACCTGTTCCTCTTCGGCTGGCTCATCGCCTTCTTCGACTGGTCGAGCAACGCTCTGCTGCGGCTGGTGGGTGTCACCCCGGTGGAAGACGTGGACTCCACCGCAGACCGGAAGGACCTGGGGCGCATCGTCGCCGATTCCCGGGCCTCCGGTGACCTGCCCCGGGACCTGTCGATGCTCATCGACCGTATCCTGGACTTTCCGGAACGCACCGTCGAACATGCGATGGTCCCGCGCGCACGGCTGGGTGAGATGGATCCCGGCACCACCGTGGCCGAGGCCCGTACCCGGATGTCCGGTGGGCACACCCGCTACCCCGTGCTGGGATCGGTGGAGGACGAGGAGACACACGAGGAAGAGGAGAAGCTCTACGGTGTCCTGCACCTGGAGGACGTCCTCGACCCGGATCTCGACCCGGAGACCACGGTCGGAACCCTCGTACGTGAATCTGTGGTGGTGCCCGAGGTGATGGCACTTCCGGACGCCCTGATTGCCCTGGAGGAGTCTGACAACCGACTGGCCTGCGTCGTCGACGAGTACGGCGGTGTGTCCGGCGTGCTCACCGCCGAGGATCTGGCGGAGGAGCTCGTCGGTGAGCTCACCGACGAACACGATGCCCCGGAACACCACATCAGTCGCGAAGACGGTGTCCCCGGTGACGTCGAAACATGGCGGATCGCCGGGGACGAGCACCTCGACGAGGTATCGCGTGTCCTTGATGTGCGATTGCCCGACGGCGAATTCGAGACGCTCGCGGGCCTGGTCATCGAGGAACTCGGCTCACTGCCGGAGGTCGGCGACATCATTCCGGTGCCGTTGCCGAGGGATCCACGGGAGGTCGTCGACGACCGGCCGCAGAACCGGGTCCTCATCGCCGAGGTGACCGAGATCGGTAACCACGTGCCCACTGAACTCCTCGTCCACCTGGAGGTGACCGAATATGAATGATCTGACCGTGATCCTGGTGACGCTGTTGCTTCTGGTGGCGAGCGCGTTCTTCGTGATGGTCGAGTTCGCGCTGCTCGGCGCACGACGTCACCGTCTCGAGGAGATCGCCGACACAAGTGTGGCAGCCAGAGCCGCGCTCCGTGGTGTCAACGAACTGACCGTGATGCTCGCGGTCGCCCAGTTGGGTATCACCGCCTGTACGTTCGCCCTCGGTGCAGTGACCAAACCGGCCGTGTCGGGCTGGCTGAACCCGCTGTTCACCGCCTGGGGTATCCCGGACGGGGCTGCGTACACCGTGTCGTTCCTGGTTGCCTTGCTCATCGTCACCTTCCTGCACCTGGTGATCGGGGAGATGGCGCCGAAGTCGTGGGCGATCGCGTTCCCGGAGCGTGCTGCACGCCTGGTGTCGCTGCCGGCACGCGGTCTTGCCTGGATCCTGCGACCTCTGCTGCTGTGGATGAACCGGGTGGCGAACCGCCTGGTGAAGCTCTCCGGGGTGGAGCCCGTCGACCGTGCCGCGGCCGCGGGCCATGACGCTGCCACACTGCGTCACCTGGTTGCCCACTCCGCGGAGGAAGGTGCTCTGGAGGCAGAGTTCCAGTCGCAGATCGCCGGTGCCCTGGATCTGCAGCAACGGACCCTCGGCGAGCTCCCGGGGACGAGGGTTCCCCACCTGCCGTCATCGGCGACGGTGGCAGAGGTACAGGACGCCGCCCGCGACACCGCGCAGATGCGTGTCCTGCTGGAGGCGTCGCAGGACGGGGCCCAGATGCGCGTACTGCATGTGCGCGACACCCTGCCGGAGGCCAGGACCTCTCCAGTCGCCCCGTTGGCCCGCGAGTTGCTGGTGCTGCCGGCATCGATGCCGGTCTACGAGGCGTTTCACCGGATGAGGGAGGAGAGCGAGCAGCTCGTCGGCGTCCGTAATGACGTCGACAGTGGACAGGCGGCGGATGACGCACTGCTGCCCAGGGTGGTCACCCTGCCCGAGATCCTTGCCTTCGTCCTGCCCCGGGAACCGGGTGCCGGCCGGGGACGTACTGCACAGTCGGCATCCTGATCGCCGCCAGCAGCACCCCCGGACAGGTGGTGTCTCTGGCCCTGGGGAAATAGGCACCATGTGGTGCACAGGTATCGGCCTGATTCCATGCACAGGATGGTGCCTTTTCAGAGCACCTCCAGAGTCTTGCCGGGGACATACCGGGGCGTACACCTACGCCTCGGGAACCAGGCGCTCCGGGATCCGCATGCCGATGATCTCGTCACGGGTCAGCGCCCCGTCCGCCAGGACCTCCGCGCACACATACCGGGCGCGGTCCTCCGGAAGGGGGATCCTGCGGACGTGGCTGAGGACGGAGTTCAGGCGTCCGTCGGAGGCAGTGACATTGTCGGGGCCGCCCCAGGCCCGCCACGCCACCGCGGTGGTCAGAGAGACCAGGGTGATTCCGGCGGGTTCGTACGGCGGGGCCGCCTCGGACTCTGACCGGGGCGTCGTTGAACCGTCGACGGAGAACGCACGGCTCGCCTCGCGTCCCTTCCGGGGGCGCACATGCAGGTCCTGCTGCCCGATCCCCACAACGGTGCCGTCAGGGTTGCTGATCACCGAGGTGTAACTGACGTTGTCGTACCCGTCCGCGGCGACACGTTGGCGGATGCGGGCGACCATCTCGTCGTCCACATCGACCATGAGGGCGGCACCGTCCTGGCCCGGGTTGAGGAACTGGAAGGTACCCGTCCGGGTCCATGCCTCATAGTCAGAGCCCAGGCGCCGCATCACCAGGGTTCCGAACAGGATATCGGTCATGGCGAACAACGTGCCGCCGAACGCGGCGTTGTTCGGGGTGCGGTTCATCGGGCTGAGGCGGAGTACGACCTCCCCGTGGGACCAGTCCTCGGCGATGTTGCGGAACTTCACCCCGGACCCCGCGAGGGGTGGCCAGAACCGGGTGACCTGCTGCAGTCCACGAGGCGTCGAGAAGACGTAGCGGGTGATGTAGCTTTCCACCGACCGGTAGATCCGCACCGGCAGCGGCCGACGGCGTCCCTGGCCAGGGCGGGTGCGCTGCATGGTCACGACCCACCGTCCCGGGTGTCTCCCGGAGCTGTCTCCGGCAGGAGCCGTTCGGGGATGTGCAGTTCCAGGATCTGCTCCCGGGTCAGCGCCCCGGTGTCGAGAGCCTCGGCGGCGACGTACCGGGCCTGGTCTTCGGGCTGCGGGATGCGTCGCGCATGGCTGAGCACGGAGTTGAGCTGGCCACCACGGTCCGAGGCATCGTCAGCGCTGCCCCAGGCGCGCCAGGCGACGGCGGTGACCAGTGACGCCAGGGTGATGCCACGCGGTTCCAGCGGCGGTGCGGACTCCCCGATGCCACGGGCGGTGGTGGAGCCGTCCTTGGAGGTCGGACGGCTGGCCTCGCGTCCCTTGCGGGGACGGACGTGCAGGTCCTGTTGCCCGATGCCCACGACCGTGCCGTCGGGGTTGCGGATCACCGAGGTGAAGGCGACGTTGTAGTAGCCGTGGTCCGACACCTTGTCGACGATGTCCGCGATCAGTGCATCGTCAACGTCCACGACAAGTTTCGCGCCGTTGCGGCCCGGGTTCAGATACTGGAAGCTTCCCGTCCTGGTCCACGCCTCGTAGTCCTTACCGAGGCGTTTCATCACCAGCGTGCCGAACAGGATGTCGGTCATGGCGAACAAGGTGCCTCCGAAGGCGGCACCGTGCATGTTGCGGTTCAACGGGCCCAGACGCAGGATCACGTCACCCCGGGACCAGTCATCGGCGATGTTGCGGATCTTTACCCCGGCACCGGCCAAGGGTGGCCAGACGTCGAGGGAACGCTCGAAGGCCTGGGGGCCCGAGAACACACGCTTCATGACCTGCCCCTGGGCCTTACGGACCAACTGACGGGCTCGGGAGGGGTTTGTTCGCGAAGTCATAATATCCGTAACACTACATTCTGCCTCTGGCCCGCGAGAACATTTATGTGAACATGGCGAGCTTCGCGAGGGCAGCGTACTCTGAGACAGTGAAAGGAGCGATTCACACCATGAGTAACTTCACTGTCCCGGGCCTGTCCGAAGGCGACGCCAAGCAGGTCATCGACATTCTGCAGGAGAGGCTCACCGCCTACAACGACCTGCACCTGATCCTCAAGCACGCACACTGGAACGTTGTCGGACCGACGTTCATCGGTGTCCATGAGATGCTCGACCCGGAGGTTGAGCGCGTCCGTGGCGACGCTGACGATGTCGCCGAGCGCATCGCTGCCCTCGGTGGCGAGCCCGTCGGCACCCCGGACTCCCACGCCCCGGGCCGCGACCCGCTGCAGTACCCGATCAACAAGGGCACCGTCCAGCAGCATCTCTCTGCGCTGAACGAGGTTTACGACAAGGTCATCGTCGACACCCGCGAGGCGGATTCCGCCGTGGACCAGCTTGACCCGGTCACCGAGGATCTCATCGTGGGCCAGGTCCGCGAAATGGAGAAGTTCCAGTGGTTTATCCGTGCCCACCTCGAGGACGGTAACGGCAACATCTCCGGTGGCGCATAGTCGCACCGTCCGTTCCCCGGTTAGCCTCCGGGGTTAGCTACCAGTGAGCCGCTGTCAGCCCTGTAGGGTTGTCAGCGGCTTCCCGGTATCTCGGGGAGGTCCGCTCAGCGGGCGACCCTACGCTTGCCCCCGTTTCTTGCCCTGACCCCTGCGCCATTCACTGCGCCAACCTCTGGCCCGGCACCTTACGGAGTTGATTCCACCCCATGACCATTGCCGCATCGTCGCGTCCCGACGCCTCCCGAGGTTCTGCGGATCTGCCACGGCGTGTGCCGCGGACCCGGAGGGGACAGATCATCGCCGGTGCCGTCGCGCTGCTGGGGATGGTGTTGCTGGTCTGGCAGGTGGTGGGGGTGGTCGGGCACTTCCGGGAGAATTTCCTCCTGGACGTCGGTGTCTTCCGTGATGCAGGGCGGGCCATCGTCGAGGGGGGCGGACTCTACGGGGACGATTTTGACTCACGCAGCGGTTTCGCCTTCATCTACCCGCCGTTGGCGGCCGCGCTGTTCGTGCCGCTGACCTGGTTCGACGAAGGCCTGATGGAGACCCTCTGGACGATGGCCTCCCTGGTGGCGGCCTGGGGCGTGCTGGCGATGGTCGCCGATCGGCTACGACTGCGGTGGGCGCCACTGGTGGCGGTGCCCATGCTGGGTTTCGCCCTGTGCCTGGAGCCGCTGCAGACCCACCTGATGTACGGCCAGATCAACGTCTTTCTCGTGGCGATGGTCACGGCTGACCTGTTGGGGTACACGCCCCGGTGGTTGCGAGGAGCCGGTGTGGGTCTGGCGGCGGGCATCAAGATCACCCCGGCGGCTTATGCGCTGGTGTTCCTGGTCTCGCGACGATGGGGTGACCTGGCACGGTCGGCGGGGACGTTCCTGCTCACCGTGGTTCTCGGTTGGGTGATGCGACCAACGGAATCCCTGTTCTACTGGACCGAGGAATTCTTCAACGGCGACCGTGGCGGCCCGCCGGAGTTCAACGCCAACCAGGCGATCACCGGATTGCTGGCCAAGGCGGGCATGGACGGCGAACTGGCGCAGACCGTGATGATCCCGGGACTGCTGGTCATCGCCGTGGTGTCCGGGTGGGCAGCATGGCGGTTGGTTCGGGCCGGGCGTCCGGTCACCACGCTGTTGCTGCTCATTCTGGCGGTCAGCATCTCCGCTCCGGTGGCGGTGACGCACCACTGGACTGGCATTATCGTTGCCGTCGGTCTGCTGGTGTCGCTGGTGCTGGGGGTCGAGGGACAGCCGAGGGACCGGCTGACACTGGTGGCCGTGTCGGTCCTGCTGATGGCGAACCTGCTGCTCGACAACAGCGTGGGTACGCGTGAACCGCTCTACCGCATGTTCGAGGGCACCTGGTTGCTGGAGAATGTGCAGGGGATCGCCGGTATCGTGTGCTTCGTCCTGCTGCTCGTAGTCGCACGGCGGGCCACTCCGGTGGCCGAATAACACCGCTGTCGTTCTGCCCCTTAGTATGTGACCCGTAACTATCACACCAGACTCAGGGGTCACATGAGGTTCTTCGGGCGGCCGGTCGCCGTCGTACTCGCCACCACGGCTGCGCTTGCCCTGTCGTCCTGCGACGACACCGGGGACAGTGCTGCCGGGGCAGCCGGTGTCACCACGGAGGCGCCGCAGCTGACGGGGTCCGGCACCACAGAGGCCGGCGAGACGGGTGAGCGCGGGGGCCCCGGTGATGACCGGGATTCTGATGTCGCGGCCGGTCACGCAGACCCCGCGGTGCAGGACGCCGTCACGACCCTGGCGACCCTGGAGGTCAAGGGGCGGGCGCCGAAGACCGGCTACAGCCGGGATGAATTCGGCCAGCGGTGGAAAGACACCGACCGCAACGGCTGCGACCAACGTAACGACGTCCTGGCCAGGGATATGTCCGATGTGCACCGGGAGGGGCCGTGCAAGGTCCTCACGGGGACCCTCGAGGACCCCTACACCGCCACAACGATCAACTTCGTGCGGGGTCAGGACACCAGTACAGACGTGCACATCGACCATGTCGTCGCAATGTCTGACGCCTGGCAGAAGGGTGCCCAGCAGCTCAGCGCCGAGCGACGCGAAGAGTTCGCCAATGACCATCTCAACCTCCTCGCCGTCGACGGTCCGGCGAACATGCAGAAGGGTGACGGGGACGCCGCCACCTGGCTACCGGCGAACCGGGCGTTCCGGTGCAGCTACGTGTCCACACAGGTGCAGGTCAAGGCGAAGTACGGTCTCTGGGTGACCGCTGCTGAACGGGATGCCATCAGCCGTGAGCTGGAGAAATGCGGGGCGGACACCGTCGCGCCGGTCGATGAGGTTCCGGCACCGGCGGTTGAGCCTGAGCCAGCTCCTGAACCGGAGCCCGCCGTCCCCGCGGCGGAACCGGGTGGGGATGTCTACTACGAGAACTGCACCGCGGCCCGCGCCGCTGGTGCGGCACCGCTCCTGCGAGGCGAACCCGGGTACCGGCCGCAGATGGACGGCGACAACGACGGTGTCGCCTGCGAGTGAGTGCTCCGACTCTCGTCAGGGGGCGAGAGCAGGAGAGTCGGAGAGGTTTACAGCAGCTGCCAGGCTGCCGCTGCGGCAAGTGCACCGACGGCATTGAGCGCCCAGTGCAGCCCGATCGGGGCGATCACACTGCCAGTGTGGTGGCGTAGCCAGGTCAATCCGGCGCCCGCGGCGGCGGTGGCGACCACAGCGGCGCCTACGCCCGTCCACTGGGCCGCAGTTCCCGACCCCAGGAAGGCGGTGAGCCCGGCGTTGCTCGCCGTCAGATTCAGCGAGCTGGCGATATGCCACAGACCGAAGAGCAGGGAACTGCCGATGAACACCAGCTTCGTCCCACCCATGCGTGCCAGCGTGCCGTGCAGTACCCCGCGGAACGCCAGCTCCTCCGGCAGGACGGTCTGCAGGGGGATGATGACCAGGGCGGCGATGAGAGCTGTGCGCAGGCTCGCGTACGATTCGTTGAAGAAGAACTCCCTGGTGAACGGCAGTGCGACGGCGATGCCCACACCCACGACGACCAGGGCGGCCGCGCCCAGGCCGTAGAGCAGCCCACGACCGTGCGTGTGACGCCCCAGGCCGAGGTCGCGCCAGGTCATGCCGTTGGCACGGGCGATGACCAGGAGAATCGCGACACCGACGGGGACGGTCGTGGCAACGGCGGCCAGCTGTGAGAAGTGCGCGGTGATGTTGATCACCGCCAGGGCGGTGATGACCGCGATGACATTGAGGATGTCGCGCGTGCGGATGCGCCGCGGGGAGATCACGGCGGTGGCGGCAGCGGCGGTGGTGCGGCGCCGACGCAGAAAGGAAGACGGGGTGAAACGTGTGGTGGTCAGGCTCATTGCTCTCCCACGTTATACCTGTGGCGACCCCGGTCGCGAGCCCGCGGACGCTGTCGGGGCGGATCGACATGGACTCCAGACGCGCCTGCCAGCAAACCCCCAGGAACATGGTGATCTGTTCAACGTGACGGGGCGGGAATGGATATCGGGACCCGTGGCGTTAAAGTATGGACACAACAGATAGACAGATAAGTCTGTCCGGCTCCGTGCATCGACGGGGACCGGGACAGAGTCAGGGTGCTCGCCACGCAGGGCCCAGAGAGTCAGGTAAACGCGTATGTCGACAACACAGGAACACCGGACCGGCCGTATACCCGGCTGGCTCACCGGGTTCGGAGCGCAGGTCATCGCCGGCCTCGTCATCGGGCTGATCCTCGGGTTCATTGCCCGCGCCCAGGGAGCAGACCTCCCGGAGGACGACCAGAGCTGGCTCGGTACTCTTCTCGACGAGGTCGGGTCCACCTACGTCACACTGCTGAAGTTGATGATCCCGCCGTTGATCATCGCTGCGGTGATCACCTCGGTGGCGAACCTGCGCAAGGTCGCCAATGCCGCACGGCTGGCCATCAGCACATTGATCTGGTTCGCGATCACCGCCTTCTTCTCCGTGCTCGTCGGCATCGGGGTCGGACTCGTGATGAAGCCGGGTGAGGGGACCTCGGTGGACGCCTCCAGCGCTGCCGAGCCGTCCAGCTCCGGCTCCTGGCTCGGTTTCCTCGAGTCCATCGTCCCGGACAACATCCTGGGACTCGCCGCCTCCGCCAACTCGGACGGGGACATCGGACTGAGCTTCAACGTGCTGCAGCTGCTGGTCATCTCCATCGTGCTCGGTGTGGCCGCGGTGAAGGCCGGCAAGTCCGCTGAACCGTTCCTGGCCGTCACGGAGTCGCTGCTCACCGTGGTGCAGAAGGTGCTGTGGTGGATCATCCGCCTCGCCCCGATCGGCACGGGCGCGTTGATCGGTCACGCCGTCTCCGACTACGGGTGGGACGCCCTGGGGTCGCTCGGTAAGTTCGTGCTTGCCATCTACATCGGCCTGGCGATCGTCATGCTCGTCATCTACCCGGCCGTGCTCGCGTTCAACGGTCTGCCTGTGATCGGCTTCTTCCGTCGTGTGTGGCCGGTGACGTCCCTGGGATTCATCACCCGCTCCTCGATGGGCGTGATGCCGGTGACCCAGCGTGTCACGGAGCGTTCCATGGGTGTTCCCACCGAGTACGCGTCCTTCGCCGTGCCCCTGGGTGCGACCACGAAGATGGACGGTTGCGCCGCGGTCTACCCGGCGATCGCCGCCCTGTTCGTCGCCCAGTTCTACGGCATCGACCTCGGCTTTACCGACTACCTGCTGATCATCTTCGTGTCTGTGATCGGATCGGCCGCCACTGCCGGTACCACCGGGGCTACCGTGATGCTCACGCTGACGCTGTCGACGCTGGGCCTGCCGCTCGCTGGTGTCGGCCTGTTGCTCGCCATCGAGCCGATCATCGACATGGGGCGCACGGCCGTGAATGTCACCGGCCAGTCGTTGGCGGCGACCGTGGTCGCGAAGCGGGCCGGGATCTGGGACCGGGAGATCTGGGACGCCGCGCAGGAAGGCGGATTCGAAAGTGCCGCCGGGGAGGACAGCCACCGGGCGCATATCGACCAGGAGCCAGTAGGGGCTTCAGAGGAGAACGCGGTCACCGACAGGGCCGATTCTTCCGTGCGGAGCTGATATCGCGGGTGCCTGCCGCTGCCGAGCCCTCCACGTGGAGGACGGGCTGAACGGGAAGTAGCTAACCGGTCAGCCGTACCTGCGACCAGGCTTCACGGAGTTCCGGGACAGGGTCGGCGACCGTCTGCTCCCCGGCGTCGAAGATCTGGGTGGCGAAGCCGTCCCGGTAGGGTGTCCAGCCCGGATCACCACGGTGAATGAATCGGCGCCACCGCTGCTGCATCACCGTGGTCGTCGCCGCCATCCGGTCCCGCCCGCCCAGGGCCAGCGCGCCGGGACCGCGTCCCGAGTCGTAGCGTCCGAAGAGGATCGGCAGGTCCAGGGCGTGGGTTGCTCCGATACCCGAGACATTCAGGGACGGGGTGGACAGGTCCAACCGGTACATCCAGGCGCGGCCCGAGGGGTGCTGGTCGGCAAGTCGCATCGACGGGGCCGTGAACAGGGCATCTCCGATGAAACGTCCGGCGTCCCCGCGGCGTCGACCGTCGGAGTAGAACCTCGACAGGATATCCGGGGCACGGTCGCCGTCGATGAGTGACGCGAACCCCTGGGTCTGCCCCTGCAGGGCGCGCCGGGACACGCGGTTCCAGCGCATCAGAACATACTCATCGAGGTTGGTGCCGATGAGCAGTGGCACGTCCAGCTGTGCTGCCGGTTCAAGGGGGTGCTGTGGTAGCAGGTCATCGATCACCGGTGCGAAGGCGCCGGCAATTCCTGCAGTACCCCAGGAGGCGGCGTTGAGCTTCTCGGTCAGCCACGCAAGATCCTGGTGCGGGGCGCTCAGCGGATTCGCATCGGGGCGTTCGCTGAAGATGTCCAGCGCGGTGTTGCCGAGATGCCGGGCCTGGTCGGGGGAGTGGACCATGGCCCCGGCGGGGGACTGGGCGATGAATCCGGCGATCAGGCCGTCCATGCGCGGTGATGCACTCAGCGCGGTCACCATGGCGCCTCCGCTGGACTCACCCATGACGGTGATGCGGGAGGGATCACCGCCGAAGCAGCGGGCGTTGGCGTGCACCCATTCGATGGCGGTGATGATGTCGGAGAGCCCCGCATTGGTCTCGTACCGGTCGGTGTCGAGGGAGTCTGCGTGCCCCAGGGCGAGCTGGCCGAGAACGCCGACCCGGTAGTTCACGGCGACGTAGACGGCGTCGGTGGCGGCGGCGAAGTACTCGCCGGAGAGCAGGGGCTCGCGGGCGGAGCCGTGAATGTTGGAGCCGCCGTGCAGGTACACGACGACGGGACGGTTCGCTTCCTCGTCGATGACGCCACCGGTGCCTGGTGTGGTGCCGCTGCGGGGGACAACCACGTTGAGCCAGAGGCAGTCCTCGGAGCCGATCCACCCGTGACGGGCGTCGCGCCATTGACTGCAGTAGTCGCCGGGACGGTCGGCGAGGAGGGTACCCTCCCAGGGCGTCTTCGGGACGGCCCGCCGGAAGCGGCGGGCACCGAGGGGCGGTTCAGCGTAGGGGACACCCCGAAAGGCCACGCCGTGGTTGACGGCGTGGCCTCGGAGGTCACCGGTGGTCGTGGTCACGGTCCACCGGTCGGCGACGGTCGTGCGGAGCGTGTGTGGTCCCTGATGCATGGGGACCAGCCTATCCCTCAGGTGGAGGAGGGGATGAGTGTTTCATCGGTGAAGAACTCCGATTCGACCTCGTTCAGGGTCATGCCCAGAGCATTCTTCGCCTTGCGGACGATCGGGCTGCGTCCCACGGTGGTGATACCGGAAACGACGGACTCGCCGCCGGACCGGGATTCCAGGCTGAAGACCACAAGCTCATCCTCGTCGCTGGTCAGGACTAATTCGTGGTCGGACGGGTGGCTGGAGGGGCCGGGCTGGCCGCTCTGCACCGGGCGGCCGGTGGCACCCAGGAGGTTCAGCATGAGCCCGTACTGACGGGACCAGCCCTTCGGTGGGCTGAGGAGGAAGCGGTCGGTCTCCTGTCCGGCCATCGTCAGCCCGACGATGCCGCCGAGCAGACGCGCGGAGCCTTCGTCCTCGGGGAGGGTGACGGTTCCGTCTTCGGCGTGGATCTCGACGCAGTCGCCTGCGGCCCAGACGCCGGGGACGGAGGTGCGGCCGTACTCGTCGATGACGATTCCGCGTCCGACGTCCAGACCGGCGGAGCGGGCCAGGGAAATGTCACGGTCAAGCCCGACGGAGACGACCACGACCGCCGGATCCAGTTCGGCGACGGTCGCGCTGAGCTCGTCGTCGGACAGCCCGCACCGGATGTCGATGCTGTGAGCGGTGTGCTTGTCGCGCAACCATCCGGCCGCGGCGGCGGGCAGAATGCGGCGGCAGATGTCGTCCTGCGCTTCCAGCACGGTGACGGTGGCCTCGGTGAGCGATGCCGCGGCTGCCGCGGCCTCAAGCCCCAGGATTCCTGCGCCGACGATGACGACGTTGTCGCCGGACGTCAGGGCGGTGAGAGATTCCCGCAGGGAGGTCGAGTGCTCCGGAGTGCGGATGTAGTGGACGTTGCGTCCGTCGAGCCACGGGGTGTCGAGGTGCCGTGGCGAGGCTCCGGTGGCGAAGATCAGCTGATCCCAGGAGTACTGCTCGCCGTTGACGGTGAGGGTGCGGTCAGTGGTGTCCACGGCGGTGACATCGCTGGACAGGTGCAGTGAAACGTCGATGTTGTCGGAGCCGTCGAAGACTGCACCGGGCAGGGCGACGTCTTCGGCACCTTTGCCGTCGATGAGGATGTCCTTGTTCACGGACGGACGACGGTACGGCCGGTGGGCCTCGCGGGTGAAGATGTCCACAGTGGTGGAGCCGACGGTGTCCCCGGCCGCAGCGAGGAAGGCCTTGAGCGCCGAGTGGGCGGCCACGCCGCCGCCAATGACGGCGATGCGCTGGTGGTCGGGTTGAGTCATGTGCTGATCCTGTCTGTGTCTGTCTGCGGAGTCGGGGAGCGCCATCTACTTGCGGCTGATCTGGACCATCTCGAAGTCGGCCTTCGCCGCTCCGCAGTCCGGGCACTCCCAGTCATCGGGGATATCGGCCCACAGGGTGCCCGGGGGGAAGCCCTCCGCCGGGTCGCCTTCTGCCTCGTCGTAGATGTACCCGCACTGCAGGCATTCGTAGACTTTGTAGTCGTCCATGGTGAGCTCCTTTCCTGAGCTGGTCGTCGGTGATGCTGTTGCTGTAGTCATCTAGCTGACCTTGTCGAAATCGACCTTGTCGCGGACGCCGCAGTCCGGGCAGAACCAGTCTTCGGGGACTTCGGCGTCCCAGTCGAATCCAGGGGAGAATCCTTCGGCCTGGTCGCCTGCTTCGGTGTCGACTCGGTAATCACACAGGGGGCACTGGTACACAGCCACAGTGGTCACCTGTCCTTTCTCTTCTCAGGATGCAGTTGGTGGGGTTGGCTGGTCAGGCCGTGGGGGCGGGGCCGGCGGCTCCGCCAGCTCCGGCAGCGTAGTCAATCGGCTTGCGGTTCTTCGGACGTGGGATCACGTGGGTTGAGGGGACTCCGGGGCCGCGGTAGATGCCGACGACACCGGGAAGGAGGAAGAACAGGGAGATCAGGATCAGCCAGGGGGCAACTGCCTCGGCATAGGGCGTACCGAAAGCGCCGAAGATGCCCAGTGCGAGTGCGGCGGCGCCGACCAGGCCTGACGCGACGCAGAGCAGGTAGTGCTTCTTCGGGTTGGTCATTTTCTGCGGTGGCGCCTGGTTCTCAGGGATGTCGGCGCCGCCGGTGGAACGCAACGACTCGAGATCGGGCGACTGCTGGTTCGGGTCAGCTGTGGCGGTCATGTCTCAGGACTCCTTTGTCGCAGTGCCGACGGGTGCCTTCTTGGCCCACTTGGCACGCAGCTTGGCGGCCTTGCGGGGGTAGAGGTTCGCACGCTCGGTGTCGTAGTTGTAGTACTGCATCAGACGCTTGTCCATGATCGCGAACCACAGGGGCGGGAACGAAGCGACGGCGATCATCGTTGCGTAACCCTGCGGCAGCTCCGGAGCAAAGACGTCCGAGCGCAGGGACTGGTAACGCCGGGTCGGGTTGGCGTGGTGGTCCGAGTGGCGCTGCAGCTGGTACAGGAAGATGTTGGTGGTCAGGTTGTCGGAGTTCCAGGAGTGCTCCGGGGAGCAGCGCTCGTAGCGGCCGTCCTCGAGCTTCTGTCGCAGCAGGCCGTAGTGCTCCAGGTAGTTGACGAACTCCAGCAGAGCGATGCCGATGACTGCCTGGATCAGCAGGTAGGGCAGGATGCCGATGCCGAAGCCGATCAGCAGGCCGCCCCAGATCAGGATGGTGATCAACCAGGCGTTGAGGACATCATTGTCAAGGTTGAACTGGCTCTTGCCACCGCGGGCGAGACGCTTCTTCTCGATGTCCCAGGCACGGGGGATCTGACGGGGGATGGAGCGGATCAGGTAGGCGTAGACGTTCTCGCCCATACGGGAGCTGACCGGATCCTCCGGGGTGGCGACCTTCACATGGTGGCCCTTGTTGTGCTCGACGTAGAAGTGACCGTAGGCGGGAACCGCCAGGACGATCTTGCCGAGCCAGCGCTCGAAGCTGCCCTTCTTGTGGCCGAGTTCGTGGGCGGCGACGATGCCGATGCCCGAGGTCATGCCCATGGTCCAGGCCAGGCCGACCTTCTCGTACCACTCGAGACCGCCGTAGGTCCACTGCCAGCAGCACAGCACCAGGCTGGCCAGCATAAGTGGGAAGTAGAGGTAGGAGATGATCCGGTAGTACTTGGTCTCCTCCAACCAGGGGACGAACTCCTCCGGCGCGTTTTCGCCGTCGCGTCCGAGGACCCAGTCCCCGATCGGCACGATGATGAACACGGCGATGGGACCCAGGAACCAGGAGGCCGAGATGAGGGCCTCGGGGGCGTTGATCGCCTTCATCCACTCGACGATGCCCCAGATGATCAGGGGAATGGACGCGGGGACCATGCTGAGGATCCAGGCGTACTTTTTCTTGTCCACCCACTGTTGCTCTTCAGTGGTGAACCCGTTGTCTGCGGCGACACCACCCTTGGTAGGTGACGTCTTCTTATCTGTTGTCGTCATGGCTAGGCGACCTCCATCTGACTGGCGCGAAGTGTGTTGTGGAACACACACTATGTAAAGTGTGGTTCACAGTACAATATGTATTCCTGGAACACAATGTTTATCGGGAAAAATCTGGATTGGTCGCTACGGAACGCCATGACCAGCGGGTATCGAACCATAAAGGGGTAGGTGCAGAAGGTCCGGCGCTTAGCAGGGCGACCCGAAAGTTATGCACACGGGGGCGTTTTAGCGCGCGTCTGCTCCGGGCGCAGTGCCTAGGTCCAGGGCCGGGGGAGGGGGCAAGATACGTTCCCTCGAGAATCCACGTGGACGAAGACACTGTAACGTGATCGCCATGCCGACATGGTCTGAACTGCGCGATCTCATCGAGCACGGCAATGGTCTGGACGGGCCGCCTGTCCGCGCTACTCTCCGACTGCACAGTGATCCCGGCAGCCTGGATCTGACCGTGCAGGCCGAGGAACCGACGGAGATCCTCCGGCTCCCCGCCGGTGACTACCGGTTTCTCTGGGCGGACGGTCGATGGTCACTCACCAGGCTCGACGGCACTCCGCTGCTGCTCCAGGACGGTCAGCGGACCCTCGTCCTCGCAGAGGACGGCGCAGTTGTCGATGCGACGGACGGGCAGGTCCACGTCCACTGCGTGGAATCCGCGCTCATCACGCGACACCAGTACGTTCCGGATCGCAGGGGAGACGTCTGTCCCGTACAACGTGACGGCCGGGACGCATGGTCGATCACCGGCAAGCGCTCCGAGTGCATCGTCGATGCGGAGACCGGTGTGCTTGTGTCTCTCTCATCGATGTGGCGGGATGGCGGCGAGTGCGCAGAATTCATCGACGTGGATTTCCCCGACCGTATCGGTGACGAGGAGTTCCGGTGGGCCGGTGAACCGGCCGACAGTATCCTCGTCGACCGTCTGGCGCGTCCCATTGACGAGACCCGGGCACGTGCGATCGTCGCCGGGGAACTCGACCGGATCGCCGTACCCGACCCACCTGCCGCGCCCGCGGACCACCGGATCCTGCCGGTCACCGTTGCATGGTGGGTCTACATGGACCTGAATCGTCCGGCGTATGACGTGGGGAGCACAGTCGACATGTTCCTTTGGTTCGAGGAAATCGATGCGGGCGACACAGACGGCACGGTGGTGACGGTCGACGCCTACGCCGAGGAAACGACGGTGGAGCGCCCCGTGGGCCTGACCAACGGGCGGTGGTCAATGATCCTGCGTGGCGACGGGTGGTCGGCATTGTGGGAGGCGCCGCGGCCCGTTCTGGGGCAGGTGCGGTTGACCGGCCGCTTCCACCAGAGCTCTGACAGGGCGGCGGAGACACCACTCACCCCGACCCGTGGGCGTGTGACCAGACTGCGGTACCGGTCCGGGTATACGACGGTCGACGTCCCTGCCGTCCGACGGTCCGTCCCGAAGGTATGGATCCAGGGTGGAGGCCAGTTCGGCGTCGATCCCATCCTCGTCACCCTGGACCTGGACACGGCCTCTCCGCCGGAGCCGGCGCAGCTGGAGCGTCCGACAGCACTGCAGGGGTTCGCCGTCACCGGTGGCGTCGAGGCTCCCGTCCTGTGGCGCGGTGACCTCCGTCTGCCGATCGTCTGGCGGACCGACGTGACCTCGGGCGAATCGACGGCGGTCGCGCTACCGGTACGGATCAACGCCGCCCCCATGTACATCGCACGGGTCCGTGGCAAGGCCGGGGACGGCTGCCGGGTAGACGCGGCGGGACATACGTTCCTGGTGGGGGACGACGGCAGCGTTGTCGAGGAAGAACGTCCTGCAGTGCTGGAAGACTTCCCCGGCGCCGTCCGGCATCCGCACAGCGGATGGGTGGTGAGCAGGTACGACATCGAGGAATCCTGGACGCACATGGTGAAAGGCGGAATGTACGGTTTCCCTGTGGACCGGGGTGTCCAACGACTCGGCCGCCTCGCCGACGACGGCACCGTGGACTGGAAACGGGAACTGCCCGTTGGTCCGTTCGAATCCCCGGCGGCGCTGCTCGTTGCTCGCGACATGCTGATGATCTGGCAGGGAACGACAGTGAGCTATCTCGACGAGGAGCTGCAGGAGATCCGCACCGCGAAGATCGAGAGCGCCGACGGCTACCGCATCCACCATGTGACCGCGTCCGACGGCTGCCTCCTGGTGAACAGTGAGACCTACGACGGGCAGAGTGAACTCCGGCGTCTCGACCCCGAGACACTGGAGGTGCTGCTCCTGGTGGACGGCCCCGGGTCGCGCCGTCACCTGCAGGTCGACGACGCCACGACAGCCTGGTTCGCCGATCGCTCGTCGTTACGCCTCTACACCCGCGGTGCGGACGGCGAATGGACGTCGAGGGAGATTGAGTGGCAGCACTCCGGTGGGGAGTAGCCTCACCCCGTATGAACGAGCGCAACGCACTGCAGATCACCGACGTCACCGTCCGCCGTGGGGAGAACCACCTTGTCGAGGATGTCAGCCTCACGATTCCGGCCGGGAGTCACTGGGCGGTCCTGGGGCCGAATGGGGCAGGCAAGTCCACGATCCTCAAACTCGCCGGAGGACGGTTGTACCCCACGACCGGCAGCGTGCAGATCCTCGGCGAACAGATCGGACGCACCGATGTTCGTGAATTGCAGAAACGCATCGGCTATGTCGACCCGAAACAACGCCTCGACGACATCTCAGCCTACGAGGCCGTGCTCTCCGGGGTGTCGGCATCCAACGGCTACATCCAACGCTTCGACTACGCCCCGCACCAGGCGCACGCTACTGGGATGCTGGAGCTGGTGGGAATGGACGACAAGTCCGACCGGCTGTGGAGCCAGATGAGTCAGGGTGAGAAAGCCCGGACGCTCATTGCCCGTGCCCTGGTCACGGATCCGCAGATGCTGCTGCTCGACGAGCCGTCCACCGGACTGGACCTGCCGGGACGCGAGACGTTGCTGCGGGTCGTCGACGACTTGCGGGCGTCCCACCCGACGCTGACGACGGTGCTGATCACCCACCACGTGGAGGAGGTCGCAGCCTCTACCACCGACGTGCTGATGGTCCGGGACGGCGGCATCCAGGCGTCCGGGCCGGTCGACGAGGTGATGACCGCGGCGAACCTCGGGGTTCTCTACGACATGGACGTGCAGCTCCAGCGGGTCGAGGGGCGGTGGTTCGCCTTCAGCGGATAGGCTCTCAAGGGTGACTGACTCCAGTGAACCCGTGACAGAGAAGAAGAAGCGCCCGGCATGGGTGGAGTATCTGGTCACCTTCGTGGTGGCGATACTGCTGCTCGGCCTGTTCAACACCTTCATCGGTCGGCTGTACCAGATCCCGTCGGAGTCGATGGAGCCCACGCTCGTCGGGTGTGAAGGCTGCACCGACGACCGCATCTTCGTGGACAAGGTGTCCTACCGCTTCGGTGACGTGGACCCCGGCGACGTCGTCGTCTTCACCGGCACGGGTGCATGGTCGGAAGACTATGTGTCGACCAGATCGTCCCAGCCGCTGGTCAAGGGGATCCAGACCGGCCTGGAGAAGATCGGCATTCTCGCACCGGACGAGTTCACACTGGTCAAACGCGTCATCGCCACCGGTGGGCAGACGGTGCAGTGCCAGGACGGGGACCCGGGCATCATGGTCGACGGAGAGAAGGTCGACGACTCGTTCACGCTGGATCCGAAGGCCTACCCGGTTGACCCGACCACGGGGTCTGACGCCTGTCAGGGCGAGTACTTCGGCCCCGTGACCGTGCCGGACGACAAAGTGTGGCTGATGGGCGACAACCGGACCAACTCGAAGGACTCCCGGTACTACAACCTCGCCGGAGACCCGGAGCAGGGGATGATTCCGCTGGACGACATCGTGGGCAAGGTGCAGTTCAAGGTCTGGCCGCTGAGCCGGATCGGTGGCGTCGACTAGCCACGCCTAACCGGTTCAGTCGGCCAGGTGCCTGGTCTCGTTCATGCTGACCAGCGTCCGGTTGTGGAAGTAGTCATCCTCCTGCAGCACGCTGATGCTGCCCGGCGTCACGCGGAAGCGCGCGTATTCCAGCGCGTCGATGGGCAGGCGCAGCCAATGTGCAACGACCATCGTCGCCGTCCCACCGTGGGTGACCACTACGGTGTCGGGCTGTCGTGCCGCGAGGACTTCGCCCATACAGGTGTAGACGCGCCGGGCGAAGTTCTCCATCGTCTCTGCCCCCATCCCCTCGTCGTGCCCCAGGCGCTCACCGACGGCGGGCGGCGGGGTGAACCGTTCGCGGAACCACGCATCCGGGCGTCCCTCCCCCTCGCCGTAGGACTTCTCCCGCAACGCAGGTAGGAACCTGGCCTTCACGCCCAGGCCCGCGGCGACGGGGGCGGCGGTCTCGCGGCAGCGCGTTAGGTCGGACGCGACGAGCACCGCACCGTCTGCACAGCCGTAGGACTTCACGGCGTCGGCGATGCGCGCGGCGTCCTGCCGTCCGCGGGTGGTGAGTGCAGAGTCGAACCAACCGCCGACCAGGCCATCGACATGGTGTGTGGCTTCAGGGTGAGTGACGACGTACAGCTGACGCATCAGGCTTCGCTGGTGTTCAGCACGCCTTCGGTGTCGATCTTGTCCTCGTCGGCGGTGGCGCTGATGCGGCCTTTGGAGAGCTTGTTGATCAGCATGGAGATCGCGCCGTCACCGGTGACGTTCGCCGCGGTGCCGAAGGAGTCGATGGCGATGTAGGCGGCGATCATCAGGGCGATCTGATCGGCGTCGAAACCGAGGTTGGTCTGCAGGACGCCGACGGCAGCCATGATCGCGCCACCGGGCACGCCGGGGGCGGCAACCATCATGATGCCGAGCAACAGCAGGAAGCCGATGATCTGGCCGGTACTCACGTCCATGTCGAACATGTGGATCACCGCGAGGGCGAACAGCGTGATCTTCATCATCGACCCGGCGAGGTGGATCGTCGCACACAGGGGGATGACGAAGCCTGCGACGTTGTCGGGCACACCGTTCTTCTTCGCGCATTCCAAGGTCACGGGAATCGTCGCTGCTGAGGAGGAGGTACCCAGCGCTGTGGCGTAGGCGGGCATCATCGTGGCCAGCGCCTTGAGCGGGTTGCGCCTGGCGATGACCCCGACGAAGAGGAACTGGGCGAGGAGCAGCAGAATCGTCATGATCACAGCGAGGACGAGAACCTTGGCGAAGGACGAGATCACGTCCATGAGGTTGCCGTTCATGCCCATCGACAGGAAGACACCGAACACGAAGACCGGCAGCAGGGGGATCACGAACGTCTTGATGACCTTCATGACCACGCTCTCGAGCTCCCGGGCGGCGGTATGGAGGGTGTCCGACTTCACTGCAGTCATGGCCAGGCCGACACAGAAGGCGAGGATCAGTGCCGTCATCACCTCGAAGGGCGCAGGCATCTCGATGTCGAAGTAGGGGCTCAGGGCACCCTCGTCGATGTCGACGAGGGTGTTGATCTTCTCGTCGCCGAGCAGCCAGCTGTAACTTGCCGCGGCGACGCCGAAGGCGATGAGGCCGGAGATGATGGTGGAGGCGTAGGCGATGCCTGCGGTGAGGCCGAGCCACTTTCCGGCTCCGCGTCCGATGCCCGCGATCGCCGGGGTGATCAGTGCAAAGATCAGGACCGGGATGAACAGGTCCAGGAAGTTGCTGAACAGGCCGTTGAATGTCACGAACACCCTGGCCAGCCACTCAGGGAAGAAGAGACTGAAGACGATACCGAGGATGATCGCGACGACGATCCGGAACAGCAGAGAGCCCGCCAGCTTCTTGAAAGTCATGGTGGTGACGATATGCCACCAGACGCCCCCGGGCATAGCGGGGGTAGTACTTTTGGCTCCCGTAGTGCTCTGTCGGGTCGGTCGTTACCCGTTGTCGAGTCCGAGTGCGTCGGCGATGGTGAAGTGCAGGTCGGTCTGGTCGGTGAGCCCGGAGACGTTCGCAGCGGACGGACCGTAGGCGGCGATGCGCAGCTGGGTTCCGGTGTGCCCCTGGTCCTGGGTGTCGACGTTGTCGGAGGTCGCGTAGGCGATGGTCATCTCGGAGCCGTCGCGGGTGATCAGGTTGCGGGACAGCCCCGGGTACACCGTGGCACGGGCCTCCTCGATGCTGATGCCCTTGTCCCCCGCAATGTCCTTGATGTCGTCCTCACTGACGCCGCCGACGATCTGGCTGGTGTGGGCGTGGTCGGCGGTGACGAGGACGAGCGTCTCGCCGTCCTCCTCGGCGAACTTCACGGCCTCTTGGACGGCTTCGTCCAGGTCGACGGTCTCGCCGATCTGTCCGCAGGGGTTGGCGGCGTGGTCCTCCTTGTCGATGGACGCGCCCTCGACCTGGAGGAAGAAGCCGTTCTCCTTGCCGTCGTCGTTGTTGCTGAGCAGGTCGATCGCCTTGCTGGTCATCGATGCAAGCTTCGGGATGTCGTCGGTGCGCTCAGGGTTGTCGGTGCATTCCTGCGCGGGCTTGAGGTACCCCTCTTTCTCCGCGGTGTCGCCTTCCCAGCGCACGGGCATGTTGCCGTCCGAGAACAGGCCCAGGACGGGGGAGTCCTGGTTGGCTTCGGTGAGTGCATCGAGTTCCGAGGCGGTGGTGGGGAGCTGGTAACCGCGCTCCTCGGCCTGCTCGAGTAGCGTCTTGTCCTTCCACTCACCGGTCTTCGCCGTCTGGGCGAAGCTTTCGGCACCGCCCCCGAGGGTGACATCCGCGCGTGATTCGAGGTACTGCTCGGAGATCGAGCCCTTGCCGCCCTTGTCGAGCAGGTCGTCACCGCATTTCTCCCCGTCCTCGGGGCCGTAGCACTTACGCTGTGCGACGTGGGCAGCCTGGACGGCCGGGGTGGCGTCCTGGATCTCGGCCGTGGAGACGTTGCCGGTGGCCAGGCCGGCGGCCTTCGCCTTCTCGATCAGGTTCTGCTGCGCTTCGCCGTGGATGTCGACGCCGATGGCGCCGTTGTAGGACTTCGTCCCGGTTGCCCATGCGGTGCCGGACGCGGCGCTGTCGGTCACGTAGTTCGGTGTGCCGTCCTCGTTCAGGGAGTAGTGGGTGTACTGACCGGTGACAGGCAGAGCGTCGATTCCTTTGAAGCTGCCGGCGGCACCTTCGGCGTAGTTGCGGGCGGCGGTGATCTCGGAGTCACCCATGCCGTCTCCGATGAGCAGGATGACGTTCTTGGCGCCGGTGGCCGCGACGGCGTCGCGGACGTAGTCACCCTGATCGCCGTCGAGGCGTCGTGCGCCACCGTTGGTGGACAGGTCACCGTCGGCCTCGCGGTGCTGGAGCGTGGGGTTGCCGGATGCCGAGTTGTCGCTGGGGTTGCTGGCGTTGCTGTCGCTGCAGGCAGTGGCGGTGGCGAGCAAGGACACGGTACCGACTAGTCCGAGGACGGCGGCGGCGGTGCGGTTGTGATTCACGGTCAACTCTCTGTAAAGAAAACGTCAGGAACGGATTGTGACGCTACGGAGTCGACGTGAACCGGCGGTGAGATCGAAGGACCCCTGAGATGAACAACCTGTGAACCGTGCGGAGCGGGGGACCTGATGACGATCATCGCGATGCACCAGCCCGGTGTCGGCGGGCAGAGCGCCCGTTTGTGAGAGGTGCGGTTTCCGAGCATGGATGCGCCGAGTTCGGCAACTCAGCGCATCCATGCTCGGAAACCGCCCCTTGTGTCGTCCATGGTCGACGGATGGCAAAGCTTATTGAGCTTACGGGGTGGGCACGGCTTCCTCGCTGCCGCTGCTTCCTTCCCCGCCGCCGACGAGCTCGCTGAGCCAGATGATGTCATCGACCAGGGTGACGCTGTCGAGCCAGTTGGCGAAGATGACGTCCGATCGAGAGAGGTCGTCCAGGGTGATGGTGCCGAGACCGAAGGCATTGTCCCAGGTGACCAGGCTGACCTTGGGGAGCAGGCCCGCATCGGCGTCGGCGGCGGCGGACTCGATCTCCGGCAGCTTGAGGTAGTTGGGGCGCTCATCGCCGTTGACCTCGGCCGCGGGGAAGAAGACCACGCGCTGTCCCAGCCACTCGACGGTGATGGGATCGCGGAAGCCGTAATCGCTGGTCAGCAGGGCGGCGGTAGTGGTGCGGGTGGTTGTCTCCATCACCGGGTCGCCGTTCTCGTCGAGAACCGGGTTACCGTCATCGTCGAGCTGAGGAGTTTCGACCTCATCGGTGTAGGTGTCGGAGGTGAGGCGCACGAAGTCCTTGGCGAACTTCAGGCGGTCATCCTCGGAGGTGACGTTGTGCATCAGGTCGTCGAGGAACGGGGTGCTCTCGGCGTCCCCGGTGAACTGCTTGAGCAGTGCATCGTTACCGAGGACGAGGGACGTGACGTCGGTGATGCCGACCTGGTTCTGGCGGTGCTCACCGGGCTCCGGGTCGCGCAGGTCCTGGTAGGTGTCGATGGTGCCGAGGATGTTGGAGCACTTGCCGAGGCCTTCGGCGGTGGCGTACGAGTTCAGGCCGAAGCAGCTGACTTCCTTGAGCGCGGGAACGTCGAGGTCGTCGACGGTGTTGATCATGTCCTCCACCTCCTCGCCGGCGAAGCCCACGATGCCGTCCGCACGGAGACGGTCGAAGTCGAGTGCTCCGCCGAACCAGGTCAGGCCGATCTCGTTGGTATCCATGTTCATCGCAGAGGCGAAGCCGAGACGGGTGTAGGAGATGGAGCTACGGTCTTCGTCGGCGGCGGCCAGGGCGATGCCGGGCAAGCCGAAGAGTTCGTGGGCCTCGGCGGTGGCGTCACCGCCGCGCATCGAGGCGGCGACCTGAGTACCGTCACCGATGATGGTGGACGTGCCGCGAGGTGCAGGGCGTTCCGGAAGTTCGGTGGGCTTGGCGTAGTCGTACTTCTGGCCGGTGAGGTATTCGGCGATCTTCAGGGCCTCGGTGCGTTTGGTGAGGTTGGCGTCATATTCGACCTGGATCTTCTCGTATTCGATGCAGACGCCGAGGAACTTCCTGAGGCATTTGCCGTTTTCGGTACGGTACGCGGCCTTGTAAGGCAGCGCAGCATCCTGCTGAACTTGCGCGTACGTACTGTAGGCGCCCAGACGCCGGGGCTCGATGCTGGGGTAGCCGAGGGCCTTGGCTGCTGCTCGCACGGCAGGGCTCAGGCTGTCCTTGTCCAGGACGACGGCGCTGAGAATTTCGATGAGATTGCGCTCCCCGAGGCGGAACGTGCCGATCAGGGGGATGGTGATGTCGTCGCCGAGATCGATGGTCATGTCTTCGGCCGCGGCCCCGACCTCGATGTTCTCGGGAAGAACCACGGCGATGCCGTCGCCGGTGGACTGGCTGCAGTCTGCGACGGCGGTGACCTCCGGTGCGGCTTCTGCGTCGTCGGTGTCAGCGACGTTCAGGGGAAGATTGCTGAGGTCGCCGGACTGGCAGAGCTCGACGTAGTCGAGAATCATCTCATTCTCGAGGAGGTCACCGATCTGACCGAGGTCGATGTCGGCGGGGTTGGATGCGGGGCGTTCCTCCGGCCCGGCCAGTGGCTCCTCCTGTGCAGTGGCGGTGGGGAGCATGGTCACGCTGAGGGCGACGGCGGTGGCGGCAGCGGCGATGCTGCGGCAGGTGCGGCGGAAGATAGTCACGGGTTGAGGCTTTCGGTGCTACGGCAAACGGGACGAATGTGACAGGAGAGGAAGTTTCACATAAGTAACATACGCCACTTCAGTCACATTAGTAACACCCGTAACATTCTTACCCCCGCGGGTACCCCGGACCCACGACGTTCAGGCCGCTCTCAGAGCTCCCGCACGACCCGTGCCGGTGTTCCCACAGTCAGGACATTCGACGGCAGGTCCCGGGTCACCACTGACCCGGCTCCGACCACTACGTTGTCTCCGATAGTGACCCCGGCGCACACGGTGACCCCGCCTCCGAACCACACGTTGCGGCCCAGGGTGATTGGCGCACCGTATTCCCAGCCGCTGGCCCGCAGCTCGTGGTCTTCCAGAGGGTGTAACGGGGTGAGGAACTTCGCGCCTGGTCCGATCTGGCAGCGGTCACCCAGGGTGACGGGGCAGACGTCGAGGATCGTCGCATTGACGTTGATGAACACGTCGTTGCCCAGGTGGATGTTGGTCCCGTAGTCGACACGGAGCCCCTGCCAGACCTCTGTTCCCGCGCCGACGCTACCCAGCAGCTCTCGTATCTGCTCGTCCCACGAGTGCTCGTCGGCAGGGTCTGTCTGGGACAGACGGAAGCAGGCAGACCGGGCTGCGAGCGATGCTGCGGAAACTGTGGGATCGGAGGCGAGGTAGTACTCGCCGGTGACCATGCGCTCCCACATGGTGCGGGCGTCGGTGCTAGCTGCGGCGCGGAGATCATCTGCGGTGCGGGTGTCAGTCATGTCGTCCAGCCTGCCAGAGTGCTGGTTCAGGGGAGGGGCGCGTCCCGGTGTAGACCGCTTGGTTCGGTAGGATGGCCCCGATTAGCCCTGACCAGCCCACCGACCCGCCCCCGATCAGCCCAGGAGAGCAGACATGAGCAGCGACGATCAGTCCGGCCAGCCCAATGAGCACGAAACGCGCGCTGACGCCGGTACCGCCGCCCGCCGTGCCGCAGCACTGCAGGCACGTCAGCGACTGACTGACGCCGCGGGTCGTCCGTTCGGATTCGATACGAACGCCATCCATTCTGGTTATGAACCCGACGGACAGACCGGTGCCATCAACACCCCGATCTACGCGTCCACCACCTATGCACAGGACGGTGTCGCCCAGCTCCGCGGTGGGTTCGAGTACTCGCGGTGCGGCAATCCCACGGTCACCGCGCTGGAGGAGACCGTCGCGGCGCTGGAGGGGGCGAAGTTCGGGCGCGCATTCGCCTCCGGGATGGCGGCCACAGACACTGTCCTGCGTGCGCTGCTGCACCCGGGCGCTCACGTCATCCTCGGTAACGACGCCTACGGCGGGACGTTCCGACTGCTCGACACCACCTACCGTGACTGGGGCGTGGAGGTATCGGTCGTCGACACCGCCGACACCAGGCAGGTCGCCGATGCGTTGCGTCCTGACACGAAACTGGTGTGGCTCGAGACGCCCACCAACCCGCTGCTCGGCATCACCGACATTGCCGCCACCGCCGACGCCCTGAAGGACCACCCGGCCAAGCTCATCGTGGATAACACGTTCGCCAGTCCGTATCTGCAGCGCCCGTTGGCGCTCGGGGCGGACGTCGTGATGCACTCCACCACGAAGTACCTCGGCGGGCACTCGGACGTGGTGGGCGGTGTCATCGTCACCGACGATGAGGATCTGGACGGTGAGCTCCTCTTCCTTCAGGGTGGTGTCGGTGCGGTGCCCAGTCCTTTCGACGCCTACCTGACCTACCGCGGTATCAAGACCCTCGGACTGCGTATGGACCGTCACTGCGCCAACGCGCAGGCCGTCGCCGAGTTCCTGGACGGGCGCCCTGAGATCGCTCAGGTGCTGTACCCGGGGCTCCCCGGCCACACCGGGCACGATATCGCCGCCCGGCAGATGGACGGCTTCGGGGCCATGGTCTCCGTCCGGTTCGCCGGTGGTGAGGTACCTGCCCTGCAGTTCTGTGAGAATACCCGCCTGATCTGCCTGGCAGAGTCCCTCGGCGGTGTGGAGTCATTGCTGGAACACCCGGCGAAGATGACCCACCAGTCTGCCGCGGGGTCCGCTCTGGAAGTGCCGGACGACCTTGTGCGTATCTCCATCGGCATCGAGAACGTCGATGATCTTCTCGCCGATCTCGCGCAGGCGCTGGACGCGCTGTGATTCCTGACGCCGCTGCATGCCGTATCGGGATTACCGCCGGTCACACCGTAGTGAACCTGGAGGTGTGGCACCCGGACTGGGGTTCGGCGGCGACGGAGGCACTGCGCCGCAGCCTGTTCGGTGCGCAGGGACCGTCCGGCGACAGTGCGCCCGACGAGCAGGCGGCCATCGCCATGCTCGACGCCGCGCTCGGTGCGGAGCGGTCGGACGCCTGGCTGGGCGAGGTGACCGTCACCGACCGCAGTCCCGGTAACGCTGTGAGCATGGCCGAGTTGCAGGACCGGGTGGACCGCATGGCCAGCGAGGCAGTTGACCCGGACGGCCGTCCGGCACGCACGGACCTGCACGTTGATCACGACGGGATCCCCGCCACCGCGCAGGTGATCCTGCCGTTGTCCCCGACGGTGGCCCCGGGCTGTGACCTGCATGTCTCGGTCACGTTGGAGACTGATGCGGTGGCGTCCTCGGATCTGACGATGGCGCAGATCGAGGACCGCTCCGGTGTTGTCCGGGAGGCACTCGCCGACACTGTCGATGAGAACAACGCGGGGATCCTCGCCGTCACCGAGTTCCGGCCAGGGGCGGACACGCTGCACTTCTACCTGGATTCGACATCCCCGGCCGTCGTCGACAGGTCGGTGCTGAATACGCTGCGCACCGTCGCTTCGGCCTGGCAGTACGGGGACACGGTGGTCGACGAGGAGAAAGACCCCAGGTGGGACGCTGTTCGCACCTATCGGGTGTGAATCATTCAATCCTGGGGAACCGCCGTGCGCGAATGTGTGAATCGGTGTGAATGTTTGCGAATGCGGTGTGAATGAGAGGCTCGGCATCGGTACGTCCGGGGTCTCTGGTGGCGCCGGAATCTACGGTGTAGTTTCAGAACCATGACCACACCAACATCTTCAGGTGCTTCTTCCGCTACTGCTGCGGTGCCGGGCGGTGTCGTCCACGAACTGCCCGACGACCTGCGTGCCGCAGTGCTCGGCGGCCCGCGTGGAGACGGTGATGACGGCAGTCCGTCGGTGAGCAGAAGCGTCCTGGAGCTGTGGGAGGACATCACCCCCCTGGCTCGCAATGAATTCATTTGCTGGGTGGAGGACGCCAAACAGTCCGCGACACGCGCTCGCCGCGTGCGACGCACCTGCGAGGAGCTCGAGGAAGGCAAGCGCCGCCCCTGCTGCTGGCCCGGATGTAAACACCGCTGAATGTGGGGCGGTGGGGGCCGCCGGATTCAGCCGAGCACGATCAGCGTCGCGGTAGCGTCTTCCTCTGCGCGCACGCTGTGGACACGCCCTGCGTCGATGTGCACCGCCGAGCCGGGGGACAGTGCCACCAGATCCGTGCCGCCGTCGCTGTCGCGGTGGATGGACACTTCAATGGTGCCGACCTGACCGAGAATCAGGATCGGAGCTGCGGCACTGTGGTCCGCCATCATGTCGCCATCGCGAAACGCCAGCCGGGTCACGATGGTTCCGTCGACCCGAGTGAGCCGTTCGACGGCGGGTTTTGCCTGCGCATAGTCGGTGCGGGGGATGTCGTAGTCGTCTTTCACGGTCCCGGGGTGGGCGTCGGCGAGGCCGTCGATGTAGGTCCAGCCGTCGCGGGACTCTGTGTTGGCGGATGCGGAGTGCGGTGTAGGTGTCATGGTGCGATCCAGCCTACGTGCGGAACTCCGGCAGGACGTCGGCGAAGTCGGCATCCCAGACGGTCCTTGCTCGGTGCGTGGCCTTCAGGTCGAATGATCACCCTTCCAGGCAGGGATTCGGGCCCAGATGATGCACAGAAGGGTGATCATTCGACAAGAGCGGAACTGCGGTGCTGACAGCGACCTCAGATCGTGGAGCGAGGAGCGGAGATAGGGAGGTGCGTGTCCGCCGTTACACCCGTGGACGACCCCGCGGCGTGGTGACCGTCCGGTCGCCGGAGATCCAGAACCGCAGCGGCGCTTCCTTGTTCTTCGAGATGCCGATCCTGGGGCCCGCCACCCAGTCGACGGGCGTGCTGGCGGCGCTCAGATGAAAACCCGTGGTACCCGTGGCGTCTGCAGCCTCGGCAGTTCCGTCCTGCGTGATCGCCGATCCGTTGAGATCCAGGTCGAGCCCCAGTGTCGCGCCGAGGTTGCCCGGTCCCCGTGCCAGCCCGTCATCCGTCGGTTTCGGGCCGCGGCGCTGCCGTACCAGGTCTATGCCTTCGATCACGCGCCCGGCACGCATCAGCACCCCGGCACCTGCGCCCTCGGCCTTGCAGACCAGATTTCCGGCACGGTGGATGCCGTAGCTGGCGTAGACGTAGAGACGGCCGGGAGGCCCGAACATCGTGAGACACCGTGGTGTGGGGCCGTTGTAGGTGTGCGAGGCGGGGTCACCCTCGCCTGGATAAGCCTCGACCTCGGTCAACATCACGGTGACCACGCCTTCGGGTGTGTGCCGCCGCAGGGTGGCGCCGAGGAGTTGCGGGGCTACGGTCTCGGGGGACGCGGTGAAGTCGATCATCCGTTCCATGGTGCCATGGACACGGATTACACGGACTACACCGAGGACACCGACGACACCGAGGACAGTGCTGATACCGCTGCGGCATCTGTCTCCTGCAGCATGAGCGGATCAGTGCGCGGCATCGGGGAAATTGTCATGTCGGCGCGGACCTCCTGCAGCGGGATGCCCAGCATGTGGACCCGCGGGTCCACGCTCCCGTCGACATGCACCAACCGTGAGGTGGTGAGGTCCACCTCCGGGGCTTTCGAGGTGATCTCGGAGGAGGTTTCCGCGCTGGAGAAGACGAACGGGCGCAGTCGTGCGTCACGCACCAGCGCAGCGGTGACGGGATCGGCGCTGTCGCGTGCGGACGGCTTGTGTAGCCAGGCGTCTACCAGGGCAGTCGCCGCGACAGCGTCGTCGCCCGTGGATTCCGAGGACATGAGGAATGCCGGCGCCTCCGGGTCGACGACCACCGTGGGGTGACCGCCGAGGAAGCGGACGTAACCGGCGTCGACGAGACAGAGCAGCTCGGCGGTGCGGAACGCGGGTGGGCCGGAGCCGACCATCTGGCCGACACGTCGCAGTTCAGCGTAAGCGCCGCGCCGGGATTCCAGGGTGAAGCGTCCGGGCTGGTCGGCGACCTGGGCAGGTTTGCGGGCGGAACCGATGACCTGCAGCCCCGCCTTGACGGCAGAGTCGGTGCCGAGTGAGGCCTCGTGCAGGTCACGGGCGAGCCGGTCGCCGATGTGTGTGGTCAGCTCGTCGATGGTGGGCGTGGCGTCACCCTCCGTCGTCCGACGGTGGAGGTAGGCGGCGACCGGGTCCGCGAAACCGGGGATGTCGAAGCGCTCTGCGGCATGGGGCACCAGAGCGATCAGCGCGGGGTCGTTGTGCAGCATCCAGGGATCGTCGGAGGCATCGATCACAGCAGTGACATCGGCGATATCGGCGGCGTCTGCGAGTGCGGTGTCGCCAGCCGCATCACGCAGGAGGACGCGGTAATACGCCTCGTGGGCGTCGCGTAGCAGCGCGGGCCACAACCGTTCACCGAAGTCGATGGATCCTGCCGGGGCGTCGGTCGGTAGCGCGGCGAGTTCGGCTCGGAACCGGGGCATCCGTGCCGCGGGCGGCAGTGAATTGTAGACGGGTTTTGGCTGGTAGGGGTAGCCGTGGTGGGAGGAGACGACGAGGCGGGGTTCGCGTCCCGACGGTTCGTAGCGCAGGCCGGAGCGTGCGGACCCATCGGGCAGGAACCGTCCTCCGCGGTCGATGGTTACCATCGCCATAAGGTCGAACAATCCCATGCCGAGGCCGCGGACCACCACGTCCTCGCCGGCGGGAAGAGCATCGGCGTCCTGGTCGGCGGGGTTGCCCGGACGCACCCACACCAGGGCGGGGTAGTGCTCGACGGACTGGGCGGTGAACGTTTCCAGGGCGTCGGGTTCAGTGTCGGTCCATCCCAGCGCCAGGACGGTGGCGTCGGCGTCGATCACGGTACCGTCCTGCAGTGTGATGCGGTCCCGGCCGGACGCATCGAGCGCCGTGATGTCGGTGGCGCGGGTGGTGTGGGTTTCCAGGACCATGCCTTCGGGGAGACGGGCGACGACCGTGTCGAAGACCCACTGCAGGTAGTGGCCGTAAAGGGCGCGCGACGGGTGCGATTCGGGACGTGATTCGGCAATCTCGGCGGCGAAGCCGTCCGGGACGGTGGCGGGGTGGGCGGAGAACAGCGTGGTTTTCGCCCCGGTCGGGTCGGCCCCTTCCGGTTCCTTCTCCAAGGCCTCGCCGCGCAGCAGGCGGATCCACTCGTACATGGTCGGTCCCTCGAACACCGGTGCGGTCACCGAGGAACCGGGTTCCGTGAACAGGGTGACGGCGTCGGCGAGGGTGTTCATGTACAGGGTGCGGGTCTGGTCGGTGCGCCAGATTCGGCCGGTACCGACGGAGACGTCGTCGATGATGTGCACGGTGACGGGGGTGGCGTGACTGCGGTCGCGCACCAGGGCGCTGAGTCGTTCGAGGACGGAGATGCCGCGTGGTCCGCCGCCGATGACGACGATGGTGGGGCCGGTGTTCCTGGTGTCGCTGGCGGTCATGGGCACCATGGTATCGCCCGGTCCGGGCTGTGTTACTGTGGGCGCACCCTAGAAGAACAGACAGATCTGTTCAGTTCTGTTGAAAGCACTTTTTTGCTGATGACGTTTCCTCTCTCCCCCGCGGCCCGCCCGCCACGGCGATCACTACGGCACGTAGTCGTCGCTGTCCTTGCCGCGGTGACCTCCGTCGCCGTGGCCGTAGGCATCACCGCCTGCGCTTCCTCCGACGGTGGACACCGGGACGCCGGTGCCCGTGAACTGGTCTACCTCGAGTCGCTCCCGTACAACTCGTTGTACCCGCCGGCTGCCGGTTTCTATCCCAACGGTGGCATCCTCAACAACATCACCGACCGGTTGTTGTGGCAGGACCCGGACACTCTGGAACTGCACCCGTGGATCGCCACGGACCTGCCGCAGATCAACGACGACGCCACCGAGTTCACCTTCACGCTCCGCGACGACGTCACCTATTCCGACGGCACGCCGCTGACCGCGGAGAACGTGGTGCGCAACTTCGACCTCTACGCCCTCGGCGACCCGGACCGTGGGTTGAGCTCCTCGGAACAGATCAGCACCTATGAACGCGGTGAGGTGATCGACGAGCACACCGTCCGTTTCCACTTCTCCGATCCCGAGCCCGGTTTCCCGCAGGCGACCAGCTCCTTCAACGCCGGCCTGCTTGCCGACGCCAGCCTGGAGCAGTCCGATGAGGGCTTCGCCCCGGGCAGTGCCACGGAGGTCATCGGTTCAGGCCCGTTCGTCGTCTCCGCCGAGCAACTCAACACCGAGGTCACTCTGGACGCCCGGGAGGACTACGACTGGGCGCCACAGGGGGTCGACCAGCAGGGAGCACCGCAGATCGACCGGGTCAGCGTGGTCATCACGCAGGAGGACAGTGTCCGTGTCGGAGGGCTGAAGTCGGCGCAGGGTGATGTTGCCCGGCAGATCGAGGCACCGGAGGAACAGCACCTCATCGACGACGGCATCGGTGTCCTCTCCGCCCCGACGAACGGGGTCAACAACCAGCTCGCCTTCCGGTTCCGGCATCCGCTGCTGTCGGATATCCGGGTACGCCAGGCGATCATCGCCGGAGTCAACCGGGACCGGGTTCTGAACTCGCTGTTCAGCGACTCCTACACCAAGGCCACGTCGGCCCTGGCCAGTACGGCCGCCGGCTACCGCGAGCAGAAGGACGCCTATGTCTTCGACCCTGACCGCGCCCGTGAGCTGCTTGACGAGGCCGGTTGGGTGCCGGGGCCGGACGGCATCCGGGTCAAGGACGGCGAGCGACTCAGCCTGACCGCCAATGACTCGGAGCAGCAGCCCCGCACCCGCGAGGTCATCACCATGGTTCAGGAGCAGTTGCGGGACATCGGGGTGGAGGTCTCCCTCTACCCCGGCGACGTCGCCGCCCAGAAAGCGGCGCAGGTCAACCAGGACCTTATCCAGCTCAATGTGACGATGGTGGGCCGGGCCGATTACGACGTGATCAAGAGCCAGTACTACTCGCAGAACCGGAACCAACTGCTCAACTACGACACGGAGGACGAGTCGGTCGGAGACCCTGAACTCGAGGAACTCCTGCTCAAGGTGTCCGGCTCGGCGGATGAGGATGCCCGCGCCGCGGCCAGTGGCGACGTGCAGGACTACCTCACAGAGCAGGCCTACGTCCTGCCGTTCTTCGAGGAGCCGCAGGTCTACGGAGTGCAGGACTACGTGCACGGTTTCGCCACCGATCCGATCGGCCGACCCTGGTTCTATCCGGTGACGCTCGACCAGAACGAAGAGGGGTGACAGTCACATGGATTCGCTGACCCCCGGCGCCGTCCTGCGGCGCATCGGACAATCCCTGGTGGTGCTGTGGGCGACCTTCACACTCGCCTTCATCCTGCTCACCGCATTGCCCGGGGACGCCGTGCAGACCCGCTACGCCAACCCGGAACTGGGTCTGTCCCAGCAGGAGATCGCGCAGATGCGCGAAGCCTACGGTGCGGACGAGCCGGTGCTGACCCGCTACTGGAACTCATTGACCGGCATGCTGCGCGGGGATTTCGGGTTCTCGCTGGAGAACGGTACCCCGGTGTCCACCACCCTGGCCGAGGCGCTACCGAGCACGCTGACCCTGGCGCTCACCGGCTTCGTGCTCGCCGTGGTCGTCGCGGTGCTCATCGCCGTCCTGGCCACCTCCGGCCCCTTCGGCTGGATCCGGAGCGCGCTGCGCGCCCTGCCGCCGCTGTTCATCTCACTGCCGGCGTTCTGGCTGGGCATCATGCTCATCCAGACCTTCAGCTTCCAGCTGACCTGGGTCCCGGTGATCCACGCCAGCCCTGTCCAGGAGCTGATCCTGCCGTCGATCGCGCTGGCGCTACCCCTCTCAGCGCCGATCGCCCAGGTCCTGATCCGGGGGATCGACGATGCGACGCGACAGCCCTACGTCACCGTGGTGCGGGCCCGTGGCGCCGGGGAACAGTGGATCCTGTGGCGCAATGTGATGCGCAATGCCCTGCTCCCGGCTCTCACCATCGCCGGGGTCACGTTCGGCGAACTTATTGGCGGCGCGGTGATCACTGAAGCCGTGTTCGACCGCTCCGGTCTCGGCGCGGCCACGGTGGACGCGGTGTCCTACCGGGACACACCGGTCCTCATGGCCGTTGTTGTGCTCGCTGCCGCGGCGTTCATCCTCGTCAACCTCATCGTGGACCTGCTGTACCCGGTCCTCGACGCCCGACTGCGTAGGACGGTGACGGCATGATGACTGCGACCTTACGATCTCTGCGTCCTGGCGTGTGGCTCTCCGGTGCCGTCGTGCTCATCGCCGTCGCCTGGGCACTGGTGCCCGGTCTGTTCGCGTCCGGCGACCCGCTCTCGTCCGGGGAGACCGCGCCGCTGCTTGCCCCCTCCGCCGAGCACTGGTTCGGCACGGACGCTGTGGGCCGTGACCTCTACACCCGCGTGGTGTGGGGTGCACGTCAGTCGCTGGCCGGTGCGCTGCTGGCCGTCCTCGTGGGCATGGTCGCGGGGTCGTTGTTGGGACTGCTCGCGGGTGCGCGCCGCGGCTGGCTCGACGCACTGGTCATGCGCATCGTGGACGTCCTGCTGTCCATCCCGTCGCTGCTGCTCAGCCTCTCCGTGATCATCCTGCTCGGCTACGGTACCTTCAACGCCGCCATCGCCGTGGGCGTCACCAACGTCGCCGTGTTCGCGCGGTTGGCCCGCTCACAGGTGCTCAGCGTCGCCGGCAGTGACTTCGTCGAGGCAGCCTACGGGTCGGGCGGCACCGGTATGCAGGTCCTGTGGCGGCACATTCTGCCGAACTCGCTGACCCCGGTGATCGCGCTGGCGGCCCTGCAGTTCGGCAGCGCGATCCTCCAACTGTCCACCCTCGGCTTCCTGGGTTACGGGGCGCCGCCACCGACACCGGAGTGGGGGCTGATCATTTCCGAAGGACGTGACTTCATCGCCACGTCCTGGTGGCTGACGGTCCTGCCCGGCCTGGCGATCGTCCTGGTCGTCCTGGCCACCAACCATCTCAGCCAGGCGCTGCGGAAGGAGTCCTGACATGAGCGAGCAGAAAGACAGGCAGGACAGGATGGACTGGGACGACGGGTCGTGGCACCCCGACTCCGCCCCCGAATCCGGCTCCGGTGGACGCCGGGACGATTCCGAGGCCCCGTTGCTGGAGATCCGGGATCTGGCCGTGTCCTACCGCACGCGCCGTGGCGATGTCCACGCCGTGAAGGACGTCAACCTCACCGTCCGCCGCGGTCGGGTGACCGCCATCGTCGGCGAATCCGGTTCCGGCAAGTCGACTTCGGCGATGGCAACACTCGGCCTTCTGCCCGCCACCGCCACCGTCAGCGGCGAGATCCTGCTGGAGGGACGCAGTCTGCGCGACCTCGGTCGGCGGGAGTGGCGCATGATCCGCGGCCGTCGCATCGGGCTGATCCCGCAGGACCCCAACAACTCGCTCAACCCGGTGAAGACGATCGGGGAGTCCGTGGGCGAGGGGCTGCGCATCCACCGGCGCGGCAACCGTACCGCGCGCCGGGCGAAGGTCGTGGAGCTGCTCGAGACGGTCGGCATCGACAATCCGGAGCTGCGCTACACCCAGTACCCGCATGAGCTTTCCGGCGGGATGAAACAGCGGGCGTTGATCGCCGCCGCTCTCGCCCTGGAGCCGGACCTGATCATCGCCGATGAGCCGACCAGTGCCCTGGACGTCACGGTGCAGCGCACGATCCTGGACCTGCTGGACCGCATGCGGGCCGACCTCGGCATCGGCGTCCTGTTCATCACCCATGACCTGGCGGTGGCCGGCGACCGGGCCGATGAACTGGTCGTGATGCGTTCCGGCGAGGTCCGGGAGGATGGTCCGACCGACCGCGTTCTCACCGAGCCACGGGACGATTACACACGTCGTCTCCTGGCGGACGCTCCGTCTCTGGTCAGTGCTGTGGAGGCCGCGAGCTACCGCGATGGCGTCCCCGCGGAGAGCAGGAGCCCGCTGCTGCAGGTCACCGGGCTGCGTCAGGAGTTCGGCTCCACGCTGGCCGTGGACGACGTGTCCTTCTCTGTCTTGCCGGGTACCACGCACGCCATTGTCGGGGAGTCGGGGTCAGGGAAGTCCACGGTCGGTCGCGCGGTGACTGCCTTCCGCCGTCCGACCTCCGGTGAGATCCTGCTCGGCGACACCCGGGTGGACGAGCTGGATGTGAGGGGACGCCGTGAACTGCGGCGGCGTGTGCAGATGGTCTACCAGAACCCCTACAGTTCGCTGGATCCCCGACAGAGTATCGGCAGTATCGTCGGCGAGCCGCTGCGGAACCTCTCCGACCTGTCGCGGACAGAGATCCGTAGCAGGGTCGACGAGATTCTCGACCGGGTTGCGCTGGGTTCCGACATGACCGACCGGCGCCCGGCGGAGCTTTCCGGTGGGCAACGCCAGCGCGTCGCCGTGGCCCGCGCGCTGATCCTCGACCCGGATCTCGTGGTCCTCGACGAGGCGGTGTCCGCCCTGGATGTCACGGTGCAGGCGCAGATTCTGCACCTGCTTGATGAACTGCAACGGGATCTCGGGTTGACCTATGTCTTCATTTCCCACGACCTGGCCGTGGTCCGCGAGATCTCCGACACCCTGTCGGTGATGTCCGGGGGACGCCAGGTGGAAACTGGTCGTACCGAGGACATCTTCGAGCATCCGACCAGTGAGTTCACCACCCGACTCCTCGACGCGATCCCGGGGCGGCGCTACCGCTCCGGAGGGCTTAACCTGGGACTATGAGCGACAGCAGCGGAACAGACAGCACAGACATCATCGATTTCCTCGCCGGGATTCACGCCGGCGAGCACGTTGCCGACCTGCGGCGGAACCGCACGCAGGCGCAGACCAATGCACAGCACAGCTTCCGGGTACTGCTGGAAGCGGGGGACGCCGACGGGGACAGTGATGGTGGCTTCACCGACACGGAGCGCTACGTTGTCGCCGCTTTCGTCGCCGGGCTGCACCAAGGGCGCGGTGTGGCCTTCTACACCGACCTGCTCGGTGACGTCGCCGACACTGCGGTCGTCGACGCGGTGACGGAGTCCGTCGACGCCGGACTGACCGTCGGACCGTACGGCACCTACCGCGAACCTGACCTGGTGGGCGAGTCTGTCGGTGGGCCGGAGTTCACAGTGGACCCTCGCGTGCGGGGCGTGCTCGGTGAGAAGCTTGCCGCAGCCCTGGAATTCGCCCACCTGCTGGTCTTTCACCCGCGGGACAGCCGTCCGGAACGGCTGGCACCACTGGCCTGGTGTTGGTGGACGCCGCGGCAGGTCGTGAGCCTGGCGCAGCTGATCTCCTTCCTGTGTTTCCAGCTGCGGGCGGCGGAGGGGCTCGCCGCGGTGAAGGCAGCGGACTCGACGCATGCACCTTTAGGCGACAGCAGCGTTGTCCGCCGCCCTGGCACCGCACAGGAGCCCGGAGGGTTCCCGCCACTCACCGGCGGTGCGTTCGATGTCCTGAGCTACCCGGACCTGCACCGTCCTACCCGGTTCGTCAGCCACAGCCTGGGCTGGCAGCCGTGGGTGCCGCCGGTGGAGGAGAAAGAACTCACCGACCGGCAGCGCACCGCCCTGGTCGACCCTATGCGTGCGAAGTCCGCCTACTTCCGCTTGCTCGCCCACGATCCTGATGCGCTCGAAGCCAGGACGCTGACGGACAAGGACATCTTCTACAACGTCACCGACGGCGCCGGACGCGCCGAGCGTGAGATCTCCGCGGCGGTGACCAGCCGCTACAACGGCTGCGTCTACTGTGCGTCGGTGCACACCGGACGCGCGCTGCAGGAATCCACCGGCCGCGAAGAGGACGTCCAACGGCTCTGTGACGAGGGCGCCGGCGCCGACCTAGGCTCTGAGATGTGGAACGCCATCGCCGAGGCGTCCGTGGCGCTGACCTCGACTCCCGTCAGTTTCGGCGTCGACCATGTCCGTCGTCTCCGCGCCGCTGGGCTGGACGATGGCTCGGTCATCGACGTGATCAACGGGGCCGCCTTCTTCAACTGGGCGAACCGGCTGATGCTGTCCCTCGGGGAACCGGAGCTTCCGGCACGCTTCCGGTAGGGCGTACCGTGGTCGCCATGACAGAATTTCCCACGACTTCCCGCATCGCCATTCCCGGCACCGATCTGGAGATCACCCCGCTGAACCTCGGCGGGAACACCTTCGGCTGGACATCGGACGTCCAGGAGTCCTTCGACGTGCTGGATGCGTTCCTCGCCGCGGGCGGAAACTTCATCGACACCGCCGACATGTACTCCCAGTGGGGCGAGGGGCACTCCGGCGGCGAGTCCGAGACCGTACTCGGCCAGTGGTTCGCCGACCGTGGTAACCGCGACCAGGTGGTGCTGGCGACGAAGGTTGGTGCCATCCAGAGTGCGGCCGGGCTGGCCCATGACACCGTGGTCGCCAACCTCGACAGGTCACTGGAACGGCTGCAGACCGACCGGGTCGACCTTTACTACTACCACTACGATGACGAGTCCGTGGATATCGCCGATCAGGTCCGTACTGCCGCTGAACTGGTCGATTCCGGCAAGGTACGCTATATCGGCCTGTCGAACTACTCCACCGACCGCATGCGTGAGTTCTTCGAGACGGCACGTGAACTGGAGCTCGACCACGCCATCCCGTTGGCCATCCAGCCGCAGTACAGCCTGCTCGCCCGGTCGGACTACGAGGACGGCTACATGCAGGTCGCCGAGGAATACGGCGTCGGCGTGTTCAGCTACTTCTCCCTGGCGTCGGGCCTGCTGACCGGTAAGTACCGGAGCCGTGAGGATCTGGAGGGCGTTGCCCGCGAGGGGCAGACCGGCGGCTACTTCGAGAAGGACGGTAACGATAGGGACCCCTTCACCGTGGTCGATGCCGTGGTGACGGTCGCCGAAGCCCATGACACGGAACCGGCGTCGGTGGCCTTGGCCTGGCTGCTGGCCAAGGGGGTGACCGCCCCGATCGCCTCAGCCCGCACCCCGGAGCAGGTCGCACCGCTGATCGCCGCGACGACACTGCAGCTCAGTGACGAGGAGATCGCCGATCTCGACGCCGCGTCCGACGGTTTCTGAGTAGAATCCGGGGCATGAACACGCATGCTCCGGACAAGAACGCAGGTGGTCCTCAGGGTCTGCCGGTGATCCGCCCTGAGGCCGCCGACGGAGGGGACGCCGGAGAGATCCGGTCGCTCACCGCCGCCGCATTCGATGGCATCGAACAATCTGACGGGCATGAGCCTGCGATCATCGACGCACTCCGTGAGGCGGACGCGCTGACCCTGTCACTGGTCGCGGTGCGTTCGGGGTGGGTGATCGGGCACATTGCCGCGTCGCCGGTGACCCTGACCCGTGCCGACGGCGAGGTTCCCGGCCAGTGGTTCGGGCTTGGTCCGTTGTCCGTGTCTCCCGCCCACCAGGGGGAAGGAATCGGCGCAGCTCTGATGCGGTCAGCGCTTGAGCTCCTCGACACGGAGGAGGGGGCCACCGGGGCTGTCCTCCTCGGCGATCCGACCTACTACGACCGTTTTGGATTCGAGGCGCGTGAGGGGCTCGTCATGGACGGGCTGCCGGAGGAGAGCTCCGCCTACTTCCAGGCATTACGGTTGGACGGGGACCCGTCCTATCCACAGGCGGTGGTGAGCTACCACCCCGCGTTCGGGGCCTAGGTGTGGTGACGCTCGACTGTTTCTCAGGTCTGGTCACCCATTCGTACCCCTTAAGGGGATTAACTGATGAAAGTCCCAGGTCAGTTTCTCTGACGTCGATGATGGGGTGCGATATCCGGTAACACGGCGGACCACCCTGCCATTTGCCTGGATACCGTAGCGGCGGGGCTTCCCCGGTGTGAGCGGCCCGTGACGATAATATGTGGACCGCTATGGATTCGACACAGACGCAACGCCGAAGTCAGTACCGAGGCCACCGCAGGGACATTGATGGCCTGCGTGGTCTGGCGATTGCGTTGGTGGTGGTGTTCCATGTGTTCGTCGGCCGGGTGTCGGCGGGTGTGGACGTGTTCCTGTTGCTGGGTGGGATCTTCTTTTTCAGCCCGCAGATCCGTAATGCGTTGAATCCTGCGGGGTTGACGGTGGTGCAGTCGTTCCTGCGCATCTTCCGCCGCCTGTACCCGGCACTGATCACCGTCGTTACCGTCGCCGTCGTCAGCGCGCTGCTGATCTTCAACAGGGTGCGATGGCCCGAGGTCGGCGAAGACGCCGCCTCATCGCTGCTGTACGTGCAGAACCTCCACCTGGCGAACCTCGGCCAGGAGTACTCCGCGGTCAACCGTGAGGTCAGCGTCTTCCAGCACATCTGGTCGATGTCGGTGCAGATGCAGATCTACCTGGGCTCACTGCTGGTCATTGCGCTGGTGGCGGCGATGTTCCAACGCCATGTCCGCTCTAGTTCACAGGTGTTGCACTGGTTACTGGTGATCGCCACGCTGGCGAGCTTCGGATACGCCACCTGGCTGGGCGGCCATGACCAGGGGGCGAACTACTATTCCCCGTTCTCCCGGTTCTGGGAGATCGGCCTGGGCGGGTTGTTCGGAATCTGGTTGCTGGGACGGGTTCTACCGGCGGCATGGGCACAGCTCCGCCTGGTGGCCGGCGTCGCTGGCCTGGTCCTGATCATCGGGACCGGACTGTTCCTGGATGGCGCAGCCCAGTTCCCCGGGCCCTGGACGTTGGTGCCGCTGGCCGGCGCGATGCTGGTGGTGCTGGCGGGCAATCCCGTGGAAGGGGACGATGCAGAGTCGTCCACGTCGTCCTGGGTGACGGCGTTGTTGTGCGCTGCGCCGTTCCAGTTCCTCGGCCGCATCGCCTACAGCCTGTACCTCTGGCACTGGCCGGCGCTTGTCCTGGTGACGTACCTGATGTCCGACGGCGCCGATGTCGTCGAACCCGGCGGGGGAGCGGGCAGCTTCTTCAACGGCATCACCGCCACTCTCGGAAACGGAGAGGGAATCCTGGTCGGCACCGTGGTGGTCGTGACCTCTGTCCTGCTGGCCTGGGCGACGTACCGCCTCATCGAGACCCCGTTGCGCCAGCGCGCCAAGCCGGCGCGCTCCATGGCGCTGAGCCCGGCCTATGTGCGACAGTCGGTCCGCGGGCGGCGCGGTGTCGTCGGTGGCGTGTCCGCACTGGTCATGGTCATCGCGACGGTCGGCGTCGTCTCTTTCGGGCCCGTCATCGAACACCGCAACGAGCAGGCGGCCGCCACTGAAGCCGATGACGTCGATCCTGCCGACTACCCTGGCCCCGCCGCTTTCCTCGAGGACGTGCCGGTTCCTGATGACATGCCTGTGCAACCTGACCCCGCCGTCGGCGAGGAGGAAATGCTCCCTGACACACAGCCCGACGGCTGCTTCTCCGGGTTCGCCGAATCCAATGTGATCCTCACCCAGCAGTTCAACTCCACCGACACCCCGTGCGCGTACGGCGACGTGGACTCCGACCGCACCATGTACCTCGCCGGCGGATCCCATTCCGAGCACTACCTCAACGCTCTCGAGACGATCGGCGAGGAGCAGGGGATCAAGATCGTCCCCATCCTCAAGATGGGGTGCGTGCTGGGGATGAACCTGCCTCATCTCAGCGGGGACCCGTACCCTGAGTGCGCGGAATGGAACGATAAGGCCCAGCAGTACATTTTCGACAACCCGCCGACGGACGGGGTCTTCATGCCGGTGACACGCCCCACCATGATCGAAGGTGATGGACCGGACATGGTTCCCTTCGAGTACATCGACATGGTTCAGCGGCTCACCGACGCGGGTATCCACACCTGGGGCGTCCGTGACACGCCGTGGCACATGGCCGGGCCCGGTGTCCAGGGCAATGCCCGGCTCTGCGTCGCTGAAGGCGTTGACGGTGACTGCGGTATCGCGGAAGAGGCCAGCATGGCCCCGGTGAACCCGGCCCTGGAGGCATACCAGGGGCTGGACATGACCCCTCTCGACCTCACTCCGGCACTGTGCCGCGACGGCCGCTGCCCCGCGGTCGTGGGCAACGTCCTGGTGTACCGGGACGGGCAGCACTTCACCTCGTTGTTCTCTTCTCTGCTGGCCCCGGAGATCAGTCGGCAGATGTACGACGCGTCCCCGGCACTGCCGGAAACGCCGCTGCCGTAGTTTTCGCACTGCCCGTCGCGGGTGGCATGCTGTACCGGTTATGAACGGCAGAGAACCATTTGTCCAGGAACGGACTGCCCCGGCACCCCGTTCCGCACTCCGACGCACCGACATTGATGGCCTGCGTGGTCTGGCGATTGCGTTGGTGGTGGTGTTCCATGTGTTCGTCGGTCGGGTATCGGCGGGTGTGGACGTGTTCCTGTTGCTGGGTGGGATCTTCTTCTTCAGTCCACAGATCCGTAATGCGCTGAATCCTGCGGGGTTGACGGTGGTGCAGTCGTTCCTGCGCATCTTCCGCCGTCTGTACCCGGCGTTGGTCACGGTGGTGGGGGTGTCCCTCATTGCGGCACTGGTGGTCTACGCGCCGGTGCGCTGGTCAGACGCCGGAATGGATGCTGCGGCATCCCTGCTGTACCTGCAGAACCTGAACCTCAGCGCCCAGGGCAACGACTACGCGTCCATCAGTACCGAGGTCAGCGTCTTTCAGCACATCTGGTCGATGTCGGTGCAGATGCAGATCTACCTGGGGTCGCTCATCGTGATCGCGCTGGTGGCCGTGGTGTTCCGCCGGCGTTCACGACGTGACGACCGGGGGACGTCCCGCGCGGCGACTGGTATGTTCGCCCTCCTGCTGGGTGCAGCCACGCTGGCCAGTTTCATCTACGCCACCTGGTTGAGCGGTCATGACCAGGGAGCGAACTACTATTCGCCGTTGTCCCGGTTCTGGGAGATCGGCCTGGGCGGGCTCTTCGGCATGGTGGTGCTGGGACGCGTCCTCCCGGCGGTGTCGCGGCGACTGCGCCTGATCGCCGGTGTGGTCGGTGTGGCGTTGATCATCTGCACCGGGCTGTTCCTCGACGGTGCGGCGCAGTTCCCCGGGCCCTGGACGCTGGTGCCTCTGGTGGGTGCGATGCTCGTCATCCTCTCCGGTAACCAGGTGGCGGGGGAGCGGGACCCGCGTCCGACCGGTGTGACCGCGCTGTTGTCCACCGCGCCGTTCCAGTTCCTGGGGCGCACCGCCTACAGCCTGTACCTGTGGCACTGGCCGATCCTGACCCTGGCCACCTTCCTCGTCGCCGGTGGCTCAGGCGCCGAGTCATCCACTGAAGCCTCAGGGGGCTCGCCGGCATCCTCGGCGTCCGGTGCGGACGGCCTGCAGGGCGTGACCGCCACTCTGGGCGGAGGAACGGGTGCAGCGGTCGGCGCCGGTGTCATCGGCGTATCGCTGCTGCTTGCCTGGTTGACGCTGCGGCTCATCGAGCTGCCGTTGCAGCAGACCCGCCGTCCCCGACGCTCGTGGGTCGTGGGCGACCGCGCTTACCTGCGCGCCGCAACGCAGAGCAGAGGAAAGGCCTCCGTCGCTGCCGTCATGGTCGTCACCAGTGCCGCCGTGATGGTTTTCGGGCCGACAGTGTCGACCTACAACGAGACCCGCGCCGCCACGCTGGCGACCGAACCTCTCGACGTCGACGATTATCCCGGCCCCGCCGCATTCCTCGCAGACGCCGAGGTTCCGGACGGTGTCGATGTCGTCCCAGACACCACCGAGGTCGGACCCATGATGCCGAAGACCCAGGATGACGGCTGTTTCGCCGGTTTCTCGGAGACCGAACTCATTCTCACCGAGGACTTCAACGACTCCGACGTGCCCTGCGCCTACGGCGACACGGAGGCCGACCGCACGATGTACCTCGCCGGAGGTTCGCACTCCGAGCATTTCCTGCCGGCGCTGGACGAGATCGGGCAGGAGCAGGGCATCAGGATCGTGCCGATCCTGAAGATGGGGTGCGTGGTCGGCATGGCGCTCCCGCGGGTCAGCGGCGACGACTACCCGGAGTGCGCGGAATGGCAGCAGAAGGCACAGGACTACATCGTCGATAACCCGCCGACCGACGGCGTCTTCATGACTGTTACCCGCCCCACCACCATCCGTGGTGACGGGCCGGACCTGATCCCGCCCGAGTACGTCGACGTGATCGGCAGGTTCTCCGACGCAGGTATCCACACATGGGGCGTGCGCGACACCCCCTGGTTGATGACCGGTCCCGGAGCGCAGCTCGATGCCCGGGTCTGTATCGCGGAGGAGCGCGACGGTGACTGTGGGGTCGCGCAGGACGACGCTCTCCTCCCGGCGAACCCCGCGCTCTCCGCGCTGGACGGTCTGGACGTGACCCACGTCGACCTGACTCCGGCAGTGTGCCACGACGGCCGCTGCCCCGGCGTGGTGGGAAATGTGCTGGTCTACCGTGACACCCAGCACCTCACCGACAGGTTCTCCGAGCTGCTGGCACCCGAGATCAGTCGGCAGATGTTCGACCCGGAGGCGCAGGTCGAACAGTCGGAAGCGGCAGAGGCTGCAGAGAACCCAGCGGATGAGGCAGGGCCACGTCCGGGCCCGGACGTTTTCCGTCTGCCGAAGCCCGGTGAGGACGGCTACGTTGAACCGGAGGAGCCGGATGACCCGGAGGGATCGGTCGAGCCGGACGCCGGCTGGGTTGATCCCGGCTACGTGGATCCGGGCTGGGTGGACCCCGGTTATGTAGACCCGGGCTATATCGACCCTGGGTGGGCCCCGGCATACTGATCAGTATGACCTGACCGGAGTGTCGTAGTCGGTTATGGGCTGAGAATCGACTTAATATCTAGTTCGACATGAAGTCGACATACCTAGACTCCGGGACCCGGCCGGCACCCGTCCTCGGTGGACGCCGGTCGGACCGTCGTACCCACCGTCGCGACATCGACGGGCTGCGCGGGCTCGCCATCGCCCTGGTCGTGATCTTCCACGTCTTCGTCGGCAGGGTCTCCGCTGGTGTCGACGTCTTCCTGCTCATCGGCGGCATCTTCTTCTTCGCGCCACAGATCCGCAACGCCCTGAACCCGGACGGACTGACACCCGTGCAGTCCGTCCTGCGCATCGTCCGTCGACTCTATCCGGCGCTACTCACCGTGGTGTCGCTGGTCATGGTACTGACCCCCGTGATCTACCCGGTCTCCCGGTGGGCGCAGGCCGGCGGCGACGCGGCGTCCTCTCTGCTCTACGTCCAGAATCTTCACCTTGCCGCGGAAGGCAAGGAGTACTCCGCCGTCAACCGGGACGTCAGCCTTTTCCAGCACATCTGGTCGATGTCGGTGCAGATGCAGATCTACCTCGGATCCCTGCTGGTCGTCGTGGTGTTGGCTGCCCTGTTCCGACGCAGGGGCCGTGCGGGCTCCCGGATCCTGCACCGCACACTGTCCGCGGCGACCCTGCTGAGCTTCGTCTACGCCGTGTGGCTGGGGATCCACGACCAGGCGGCGAACTACTACTCGCCGTTGTCCCGGTTCTGGGAGATCGGCCTGGGCGGCCTGTTCGGTATCTGGATGGTCGGCCGTGGCATCCCGTGGGTGTGGCGGTGGCTGCGTTGGCCGGCCGGGGTCACCGGTCTGGTACTGATCATCGCCACGGGCCTCGTCCTTGACGGTGCCTCGCAGTTCCCCGGGCCGTGGACGGTCGTCCCGCTGGCCGGTGCGATGCTCGTCATCGTCGCAGGCACGCCGGTCACCGAGCCCGACGGTGACCGTATCCGTGCGGCCGCCGAAGGCCGCACCATCGCCTCGGTCGGGGTGACGCGCCTGCTGGAGAGCCGCCTGTTCCAGTTCCTGGGGAAGACCTCCTACGGGCTGTACCTGTGGCACTGGCCGTTGCTGGTCCTGGCGACCTACCTGTTCTCCGAGTCCACCGGTACGCAGGGGCAGAGTGAGGGGGAGGGGAGCGGCCTCGCCGGCATCACCGCCACGCTGGGAACCGGCCGGGGCGCCGTCGTCGGCACCGGTGTGATCGCCCTGTCACTGCTGTTGGCGTGGGGCACGCACCGGTACGTGGAGACCCCGCTGCGGCAGAAAGGGAAGCCGGAACGCTCCTGGATGCTGTGGGACCGTCGGTACTGGGCGTCCCTGCTGCGGTCCCGGGCGAAGATCGTCACCGTGGCGGTACTGGTCGTCGCCAGCGCGGTGGTGTTGTCCTCGGAGCGACTGGTGCAGATGGGTACCGTCCGCCCCACCCTCGTCGCCGGCGTCGACGGTCCCGAATCCGAGGACTACCCGGGCCCGCGGGCGTTCCTGGAGGACATGCCCGCCCCCGACGGTGTCGACGTGCAGCCCGCCCCGGTCTACGAGCCGGCGACCATGCTGCCGGAGATCTCACTCGACGGCTGCCTGGTCGGGGTCGAGGGGGAGGACCTGATCCTCACCCACGACAAAGGCGACTCGGAGGTCCCCTGCGCCTACGGCGACACGGGTGCCGACCGCACGATGTACCTCGCGGGCGGGTCGCACTCCGAGCACTTCCTGCCGGCACTGGACGCCATCGGGCAGGAGCGGGGCATCAGGATCGTGCCGCTGGTGAAGATGGGGTGCGTCCTCGGCATGAAGATCGAGCGGATGGGTGGCGGAGACTACGAGGAGTGCTACACCTGGCAGCAGAAAGCGCAGGACTACATCCTCGACAATCCGCCGACCGACGGGGTGTTCATGACCTCGACCAGACCCACGGCGCGCACCGGTGCGGGCCCGGACCAGGTTCCGGACGGCTACGTGGACACGGTCCGGACGTTCACCGAGGCCGGCATCCACACCTGGGGTGTGCGGGACAACCCCTGGCGACAGTCCGACGGAACGCTGGGCAACTCGCTGCTGTGCGTCGCGGACGGCGGTGACCCGGACGAGTGCGGGCCGTCTGCCGGCGAGCTCCTTGAGCGCAACCCCGCCCTCGACGCCTACCGCGGACTGGACATCACCCATATCGACCTCACTGCCGCCTACTGCCGGGACGGTATCTGTCCTGCGGTCGTCGGCAATGTGCTGGTCTACCGGGACGGGAACCACTTCACACCGACCTGGGTGACAATGATGGGGCCTGAGCTTGAACGCCAGATGTACGAGCCGGACTCCGCCGAGGAACAGCAACGCGCCGCCGCAGCCGCTGTGCGGACGACGGACGGGACCGGAAACGGTGCGACGGCTCCGGCACTGGCGCCGAAGGACGTGTACCGGCTACCGAAGCCGGAACCGGCTCCCGAACCGGCTCCCGATCCTGCTCCACCTGTCGTCGTGGAGCCTGGGTGGGTCGAGCCGGAATACCTCGTCGATCCCGCTTGGATCGAGCCCGCCTACGCTCCGCCGTACTGAGGTTAACCCGGTCAACCCCGTTCACCTGCGCTATCGTGGATAGCCCGACACCCCCGTGTAACGCTCCGAGGCCTGGATGTGTTCTGAAACCGGAGCGTGGGACGGTATGCTGTACCGCGCCATGAACTCTTCCACCACGCAGCCAGGGACGAACAGAGCGCCCGCCGGACGTCCCCGGCCGTCGCACCGCCGGGACATTGACGGGCTCCGCGGTCTGGCGATCGCGTTGGTTGTCATCTTCCACGTCTTCGTCGGGCGTGTCTCGTCGGGTGTGGACGTCTTCCTGCTCGTCGGCGGAATCTTCTTCTTCGCCCCGCAGATCCGTAACGCGCTGAATCCGTCGGGGCTCACCGTCCTGCAGTCGTTCCTGCGTATCTTCCGGCGCCTCTATCCGGCGTTGATCGCTGTCGTCGGCGTGACGCTCGTCCTGGCTGTGGTGGTCTACGCCGAGGTCCGGTGGGTGAATGCGGGCACGGATGCCACGTCGTCCCTGCTCTATGTACAGAACTTCCACCTGGCCAGTGAGGGCCAGGAGTATACGGCGATCAACCGGGACGTCAGCCTGTACCAGCACATCTGGTCGATGTCGGTGCAGATGCAGATCTATGTCGGCTCTCTACTGGTCATTGCCCTGCTGGCCGCGCTGTTCCGGAAGCGGGCGAAGGCCGGGGCCACGCTGCTGCACTGGTTGCTCGTCGTCGGCACGTTGGCCAGTTTCGGTTATGCCACCTGGCTCGGTCAGCACGACCAGGCTCTGAACTACTATTCGCCGTTGTCCCGGTTCTGGGAGATCGGCCTGGGTGGCCTGTTCGGCATCTGGCTGCTGGGGATCACCATCCCCCGGTCCCTGCGCTGGGTCCGGTGGCCGGCGGGCCTGGTGGGTCTCATCCTGATCATCGTGACCGGTCTGTACCTTGATGGCGCGGCGCAGTTCCCCGGACCCTGGACCCTGGTGCCGTTGGCTGGTGCGATGCTCGTCATCTTCGCGGGGAACCCGGAGTCGACAGACGGCGTCTCGGCTCCCGCACCCTCCACCGGTGTCAGCAGGATGCTGGACGGCCGGATCTTCCAGTTCCTGGGCCGCACCTCCTACAGCCTGTACCTGTGGCACTGGCCGTTGCTGACGCTGGCGACCTTCTGGTTCTCCACCTCCACTGCCTCACAGGCCGGCGGCCTGCGTGGAATCACGGCCACACTCGGGACGCTGGAGGGAGCTGTCGTCGGCACCGGTGTGATCGTGCTGTCATTGCTGCTGGCCTGGCTGACGCTGCGCCTGGTGGAGACACCGTTGCGGCAGAAGTCCAAGCCACACCGGTCGTGGGTGTTGTTCGACCGTGGCTACTGGCGGGCGTCGCTGCGCTCCCGGGGGAAGGTCGTGGCCACCCTGGTGGTCATCCTGGCCTCCGGGGCAGTGTTCGCCTTCGCACCGATCGCCCAGGCCCGTATCGACAACCGTGCCCAGGAACTCGGCGTGCAGGATGTCGACCCCGCCGAGTACCCCGGACCGAATGCCTACCTTCAGGACGCGGACGTCCCCGACGGTCTCCCCGTCCTGCCGGACCCGTCGGACGACGCGCCGATGCTCGCGGAAACCCTGAAGGACGGCTGCCTCGCCCACTTCGACCACACCGACCTGGTGCTGACGAAGTGGTTCAACGAGGAGGACGAACCCTGCGAGTACGGCGACGTCGACTCCGACCGTACGATGTACCTGGTCGGTGGCTCCCACTCCGAGCACTACCTGCCCGCACTGGACCTCATCGCCAAGCAGCGTAACTTCAAGATCGTCCCGATCCTGAAACTGGGCTGTGTCATCGGCATGGACATCCCCAAGTGGGATGGCTCGGACTACCCCGAGTGCCGGGAATGGCAGCAGAAGGCCGAGGACTACATCTTCGAGAACCCGCCGTCGGAGGGCATCTTCATGACGGTCACCCGGCCCACCACCATCGAGGGGGACGGGCCGGACCAGGTGCCGCCGGAGTACGTCGAGATGGTGCGTCGTCTCTCTGACGCCGGTATCCACACCTGGGGCATGCGCGACACCCCCTGGGTCCTGGACTCCCCCGGTGTCCAGGGCAACGCCCGCCTGTGCGTCGCCGAAGACCGTGGTGAGGACTGCGGTGTCGACGAGGCGGAGTCGCTGGCCCCGGTGAACCCCGCCCTGGGCGCCTACCGCGGTCTTGACCTGACGAACATCGACGTCACCGATGCGGTGTGCCGGGACGGGCGCTGTCCCGGCGTCGTCGGCAACGTCCTAGTCTACCGTGACGCCCAGCACTTCACGAACCTCTTCGCTGCGATGCTCGCCCCGGAGATCTCCCGCCAGATGTACGACCCGGAGGCTCTGGAGGAGTCCCGTCGTGCGGCGGAGGAGTCGGAGAATGTGATGCCTGCGACGCCGGAGGGTGAGGTACAGAAGGACGTCTTCCGTCTGCCGAAGCCAGGCGAGGAAGGCTACCTCGAGGATCCGGGGGCCGACACAGGGGATGAACCTGCCGCGCCACCTGCCCCGCCCGTCCCCGATCCCGCGCCTGCACCGGACCAGGGGTGGGTTGATCCGGGCTGGAGCGACCCCGGTTACGTGGATCCGGGATATGTGGACCCAGGATGGGTCGATCCCGGCTACGTCGATCCGGGCTACGGTTACGCACCGCCCTACTGACCGGCGCGGTCCGGATCAGCTTTCGGCGGTCCCGTCGCTGTCGCTGGCGTCCATGAGATCCTGGACAGTGGCGAACTCGTCCAGACCGAAACGTTCCAGCATGCCCTCGGAACCGTCGGACGGCCATACGTCGGCCCCGGCAACCGGGAGGAAGCCCAGGGAGTCACCGTCAGGCAGACAGAAGATCACGGTGTCCATGGCGGTCAGGTTCAGCAGCGCGTCGCCCAGCAGGTCCGTGGGGAAGAGGGTCACGAGGATCACGTCGGCCGGCCCCTCGGCACCGTCCATCGCGGCGTCTCCGGTGCCGTCGCTGTCCGCGTCGCCGTCCCCGGCCACGAGGGCAGGGAGGGACGTCCTGATCTCAGGGGTGGATCGGATGCCCTCCAGATAGGCCTGAGCCAGGTTCTGCCGGTGGAGTCGTTGGTTGGTGTCGTCGTCCTGCAGGGAGCGCACATACATCGAGGCAGCGGTGCGGGGCATCCCCTCCGGACTCGTCTCCTGGTCGACGGCCCATTCAGCGTAGCTGCGCATCGCAGGTTTCTCCTCACCGGAGAGGAACTGCAGGTCACGGTTCGCGGCGTACTTGGCCTCGGAGAGCTTCTGTGCGCTGCCGGTCATCGGGGCGTTGATGCCGTAGTAGGTCCACTGCGGGGCGCTTGTCGGATCATGTCGGAACACGACCTGGGCCACGGAATCGGCTGCGGGGCCGGACTCACTCATCGTCGGTGCCTCCGTTCATCCCGGTACGCTGGAGAACGGCGACCATGAAGTCACCCTCCCCGAAGGGCTGCAGCTCCCAGGACGAGAACCGCTGGACGGTGTGCAGCCCCGCTGCAGCGACATCCTGCTCGAAAGCCTCGACGGAGCGGCCCCGGGACAGGCCGAAACCGACGACAAGGCGTCCGCCCGGTGCCAGGCGAGATGCCAGGACGCCGAGTGCCTGCCGGTGGGCGGCGTCGGGGATGAAGGCCAGGACGTTGCCGGCGGAAACGATGAGGTCGAAAGGGCCGGTCGGGACATCATCGGAAGACGCGAGGTCGCCGACGTTCCAGTCAACGCCGGAGCCGACGTAGCGCTCACGGGCATAGTCGACGAGCTGAGGATCGATGTCGACGGCGGTGACGACATGACCACGGGCAGCGAGGCTCACAGCGACGCGTCCCGTCCCGGAGCCTGCGTCGAGGATGCGGGCGTGACGTGAGGCCATTGCATCGATCAGGCGTGCCTCGCCGTCGATATCCTTGCCCTCGTGTTCGAATCCTTCCCACCGGGCGATGTAGCGCTGCGAGTGGGCCGGGTCGGCCCCGGTCACGGATGCCCAGGTGGTGGAGGAGTTTCCTGTCGCCGGTCTGGGCTCAGGCACTGACGGTACTGACATGGGCTGGATCGGACTCATGCCCACCAGTATGCCAGCACACCGGTGGGGTGGGAACGGGCACGGTCGTCACCTCACGGTGTCGAGGATCTCCTGTGCCGTCGCCAGACAGGTCTCGCGGTCGGCGTCGACGAGCCCGATACGGGAGCGACGGTCGATGAGGTCCTCCACGGTCAGCGCACCTTCGTGGGTGACATGCCAGGCGAACTCCGCGCGGACGGTGTCGATGCCCGGCGCCACCGGTTCCAGCGGACGGTCCACCGGGCAGGTCCGCAGGACAGCCGGGGCCTCATGGCCGAAGCGGGCGATCATCGAGTCCGGCAGGCCGGCAAGGTCACTGGAACGCACCTCCTCGACTCCCGGAGCACCGGGCGCACCCACCAGCGGAATGGACGTCGTGAGGCACGGGCCAGGCGCGGAGCCGGTGGCGCGGAGCTTCTCGGCGACGAGGTCCACAGTCTGTTCCGCCATCAGCCGGTACTCGGTGAGCTTTCCGCCGGTGACGGTGATGAGGTTGGCGTCCTCGCCCTCTCCGGTGAGGATGACATGCTCGCGGGACAGGTCGGCGGTGGAGGAGGGGCCGCCCTCACCACGATCGTTGAACTGCACCAGGGGCCGCAGCCCTGCGAAGGCACCGAGGACGTCGTCCGTGGTGAGATCCACGGCGAGGGCCTGGTTGACCACATCGAGGATCCACTGCACGTCCGAGTCAGGGACGTCGGGGACATCCGGGATGGTCTCGGTGCCGAGATCTTCGTCGGTGATGCCGACATAGCAGCGTCCGAGCTGCTCCGGGAGGATGAAGCAGAATCGGCTGCTGTGACCGGGAACCGGCACGGTCAGTGCGCCGGTGGGGTTGCCGACGGCGGCGGCGTCGATGACCAGGTGGGTGCCGCGGGAGGGTCGTACGGTGACCTGGGGATCGAGGTGACCTGCCCAGACCCCGGTGGCATTGACCACCGCGCCCGCAGTGACGGTGACCGGGGACGAATCAGCGTCCAGGCCGTCCTGCAGGACGACCGTCCGCCCGTGCGCCTCGACGGCACGGCAGTGGGTGACCACCCGGGCACCGTATCCTGCGGCGGTGCGCACCAGGGCGGTGACCAGGCGGGCGTCGTCGATGAGCTGCCCGTCGTGGTTGACGTAGCCGAACCGCAGGTCAGAAGTATCGACCGCGGGGCAGAGCTCAGCGACACGGTGCCGGCTGATCGTCCGTGAGGGCGGAAGGGTGGTTGACGGGGTGCGCGCAGCGATACGGAGCGCGTCGCCGGCGATGAACCCGACTCGCGGGGCAGTTTTCTGTCCCCGGGTGTAACGGTCCTGGACCGGCACCACCTGGGTGACGGCGTGGGTGAGGTGCGGGGCTGTGGTGCCCATGAGGATGCCGCGTTCCAGGGCAGAGCGCCGGGCGATGCCGACGTTTCCGGTGGCGAGGTAGCGCAACCCGCCGTGCGCGAGCTTGGAGGACCACCGGGACGTGCCGAAGGCGATGTCGTGGGCGTCCACGATCAGAACGTCCAATCCGCGGGTCGCCGCGTCCAAGGCAACGCCGGCGCCGGTGACACCGGCACCGATGACTACCAGGTCGACGTGAGCCTGTCCGCCGCGCAGCGCCGCGAGGTCCTGCGTTCGCCGTGCGGCGTCGAGGCGTGCGGAGTCGGGCCGGAAAGTGGGCCGGGGTGTGCTCATGCCCAGCAGTGTATCGGTATGGCGGTTTCGTCGCGGCGAAGTCGTCGGACCGGGTATGTTTTCATCCATGAACACTGTGAGCTCCGTGCCCGTGCCACCTATGAAGTTCAACCTGTGGGGCACCGTCGATGAAGCCAAGCCGCTGGGTGACTCGACCCGGTCCATGCTCGGCACCCTCATGGGAGTACAGGAGGACGCCTCCGGGACAGCTGCGAAGGATCTGCCGGTGGAGGCGGTCACATTGAGTCCGGTCCGGCTGTCGGACGCCGACCTGCAGGCCTTCGCCGACATCGTCGGTGAAGCCCATGTGTCCGTTGACGACGATCAGCGTGCCCCGCGAGCCCGCGGGAAGTCATCGCTGGACCTGCTGGAATGGCGCGCCGGACGCTCGCATGTCATCTCTGCGCCAGATGCGGTTCTCGCGCCGGGGAGTGATGAGGAGGTGCTGGCGATCCTGGAGTTCTGCTCTGCGGAGGGCATCGCCGTAGTCCCCTTCGGGGGCGGCACCTCTGTCGTCGGCGGGTTGACCCCGACCGACACCGACGGGACGCGCACCTTCCGCGCGGTGGTCAGTCTGGACCTGGCCCGGTTCGACGAGCTGACGGACGTGGACGCCGAGTCCGGCTTGGCGACCCTCGGTGCCGGACTGACCGGACCTGCGGCCGAACTACTGCTGGCCGAGCACGGACTGCAGATCGGCCACTACCCACAGTCGTTCCCCTACGCCACGATCGGTGGTTACGCAGTGACACGTTCCTCCGGGCAGAACTCCGCCGGATACGGACGTTTCGACGATATGGTGCGTGAACTCACCATGGTGACGCCGGTCGGTGTGATGGCTGTCGGTCACGCCTCACCGGCGTCCGCCGCCGGTCCGGACCTGCGGGAGCTGGTGATGGGGTCAGAGGGGACCTTCGGTGTGGTCACCAGGGTCCGGTTGCGCGTCCACCCGGTCCCCCAGGTCAAGCGCTACGAGGCCTTCACTTTCCCCGACTTCACCACCGGGGTGGCGGCACTGCGCGCGGTGAAACAGACCGGCACCGGGCCGACGGTGATCCGCCTATCGGACGAGATCGAGTCCTCGATCAACCTGTCCTCCGGAGACAAGGCGGGTGAATCCAGTGCGCCGCCCGGGTGCATGTGCATCACCATGTACGAGGGTACCGAGGAGCATGCCGCATCCCGCCACAAGGAGACCCGAGACCTGCTGCTTTCCTTGGGGGCGACGAGTGTGGGGGAGGAGCCCGCCCGTCACTGGGAACAGGGACGGTTCAATGCCCCGGTACTGCGCGACTCCCTGCTGGACTCCGGTGCGCTGTGCGAAACCCTCGAGACCTGCACCGACTGGTCCAATGTTCCGCGGTTGAAGAAGGCCGTCGGCGAGGCCCTGGCGTCCACGTTGAACGGGTCGGGCACCATGGCGTTGATCATGTGCCATGTCTCGCACGTCTACGCCGAGGGCTGCTCGTTGTACTTCACCATCGTCGCCGCGCAGAAGGGCGATCCGGTCGCGCAGTGGCGCACGGCGAAGACCGCGGTGACCAGCGCGCTCACCGAGAACGGTGGCACGGTCACGCATCACCACGCTGTCGGCGCCGACCACCGCCCCTTCATGTCGGCGGAGATCGGGGAACTCGGTGTGGAGATCCTGCGGGCGGTGAAGAACCGTCTCGACCCGGCCGGCATCCTCAACCCCGGAACCCTGATCGGAGCATCCTGATGAGCAGTTACGAGGTCGGACACGTTGACCTGAAGCGCATCGCGCTGTTGACCAATCCTTACGCGGGGAAAGGTGGTGCGGGCACGGCGGCCGAGGTGGCGAGGGATCGCTTCGCCGACCACGGCATTGACGTGGTCAGCATCCAGGGCGCCTCGCCCGAGGGAGCCCGCGAGTTGGCTGGACGCATGGTCGCCGAGGACGAGATCGACGCGTTGGTGGTGTGCGGTGGCGACGGGCTGATCAACCTTGCCCTGCAGGAACAGGCCGGGTCGTCCACTCCGTTGGGCATCATTCCGGCGGGCACCGGCAATGACCATGCCCGGGAATACGGCATCCCCACCCATCCTCGACGCGCGGCGGATGTGGTGGCCCGGGGTTTCTGTACGACGACTGACCTGGGGAGGATGCGTAATGACACCGGTGACGAACACTGGTTCGGCACCATCGCCTGTGCCGGGTTCGACTCGCTGGTCTCTGACCGGACGAACCGCATCAGATGGCCGAAGGGCCAGATGCGTTACAACATCTCCATCGTCGCGGAGTTCCTCAACTTCCACTCGATTCCGACCCGGCTCGTCCTGGACCCGGAGACCGCAGACGAGCGGATCATCGAGGAGAACATGACCCTGGTCGCGATGGGTAACACGAAGAGCTACGGCGGTGGCATGCTCATCTGCCCTGATGCCGACCACCATGACGGCATCCTGGACATCACCGTGCTGGAGCGGATGAACCGGGTGAAGGCTGCACTGAAGTTCATCAAGATCTTCGACGGAAGCTTCGTCGAGGAGAAGGGTGTGAACACCTACCGGGCGAAGAAGGTGCGCATCGAGATGACCGACCGCGGGGGCGAGCACATCAACGGCTACGCCGACGGGGACAGGTTCGCTCCGTTGCCGATGGAGGTTGAGGTCGTGCCGGGGGCGGGACGTTACCTGGTACCGAGGCCGTAGGTGGGCGCGCTTCCTGAGACGAACGCGTGAGGGTGGTCTGATCGTCTGAAAACACCCTGGAATGCTCGACTCAGGTGCTGTTAGTGGGCGGACGGCACCCCGGCGGCGATCTTCGCGGCGTCGATACCGTTGGTCCGGGTCAGAGTCGCGCGGGTGACCGGACGGGATACGACGGGCGCAGGGGAGGAACTCCCGCCCTTCTTCCCGCTGGACCCGGTGAGCTTCCGGATGACCTTCGCCGCCACGACAGGATGGTCGATCTGGGCACGGGTGACGCGGGCGTTGAGCATGTTCGGGAGCTTCATAACCGATGATTCTATGCCACCGGAACCGCTATTCTCGGGCATATGACCAATAAGACAGACAGTTCAGCACGCCGCCTCGCCATCGTGACCGGGGCATCCGCCGGTATCGGTGAAGCTACCGCCGTCGCCTTGGCTGCCGACGGATGGGACGTCGTCCTCGCGGCACGGCGCCCCGAGAAGCTCCGGGAGGTGGCCGACCGGATTGCCCGGGATGCTCCGGAGGCGACCAGCCATGTGGTGGAGGTCGACGTCACGGACCGGCAGAGTGTTGATGCACTGGCCTCGGCCGTGCATGATCTCGGTGGTGCCGATCTCCTGGTCAATAACGCCGGTGGTGCCCGAGGGCTCGATGCAGTGCTGGACGGTGATGTCGAGGACTGGCGGTGGATGTACGAGGCCAACGTCATCGGCACACTTCAAGTCACGCAATCCCTGTTCCCGGAGCTGACCAGGACCGCAGCACCGCAGGTCATCAATGTGGTCTCCATCGCCGGCCGGTGGGGGTACCGCGGAGGTGCGGGGTACAACGCCGCGAAGTTCGGGGAGACCGCATTGACCGATGTGATGCGCATGGAATTCGCGGAGAAAGGCGTGCGTGTCTGCCAGATCGACCCGGGCCGGGTGGCGACGGATTTCAGCCTCAACCGGTTCAAGGGCGACGAGGAGCGGGCACAGCAGGTATACGAGGACGTGCTCAACCTCACGGCGAAGGACATTGCGGAGACGATCCGCTGGGTGGCGGACCGTCCGGCACATATGGATGTGGACACCATCATGATTCGGCCGACGGACCAGGCGTAGCTGGTCTCGGTCCGAGCCTGGTCAGCTGGCGGAGGTCACTCGTGCGGCCTCGCGCCCGGCGTCCGACGGAGCAATGCCGTCCTTCATGCCAGCGAGTTTGGCGTTGATATTGTCAGCGACAGTGATCGGGGGATATCCGGCTGCGCAGTCACCCGCTGCGGCACCTTCACATCCGGGGAGGGTTTCGATGACGGCGTCGTGGTTGCCGTCGAAGAAGAATGCCGCTGACCTTCGTCGGATAATCCGGCCGTTCACGACCGGCGGGTCGACGCGGTGCACGGTGGACATCCATCGGTCGTTTGTCCAGCGGGCCATGGCGTCGCCGAGATTGACGATCAGTGCCCCCTCCGCCGGTTCGATGGCGTGCCACGCCCCCTCCCGGTCGAGGACCTGCAGGCCGGGGACACGGTCGGCCCAGAGCACGGTGAGTATGCCGAAGTCGGTGTGAGCACCCATGCCGGTCAGCTCGCCGGTGAGGTCAATATCGCCCTCCGGCAGCGTGTAGTGGTTCATCTTCAGCGCGTCGATGGAATGGTCCACCATCTCATCGAAGTAGCCGGACGACAGGTTCAACGCATCGGTGAATGCGGTGAGCAGGGCGCGGGAGACCCGACTGGCCTCGCGGAACCAGGCCTCTACGGCAGGACGGAAAGACGGGGTGATCTCGGTCGGCCAGGAGTTGTCGGGGTAGCTGGTTTCGGGGAGCTCGAGCCCGGGGAACCAGGACCGTTCGGAGCCGACGGTGATCGCCTCGTAGAAGTCGTTCATCTGGTTGGCGGAGGCCACCCCGAGGCTCATGCTCAGTGACTCGCTCTTCGGTGGGCTGTAGCCGCGGTTCTCGCCGGGGCGGGTGTAGGACTTCTTGGCGTCCAGCGGCTGGCCGAAGAAGTCGTCGAGAGCGCCGGCGAGACCCGCCTCGACATCGGATGGGATGCCGTGACCGATGATCTGGAGGAAGCCTACGTCGGTGCAGGCCTCGTCGAGCTGGCGGGCGACTGCGGCGCGGGCCTCCTGAACTGCGGGGTCGGTGTGATCGAGCCCGCCGGAGACGTGGAGGTAGGGGGAGATGTCGATGACGGGAACGGTGATGCTCATGAGATGTCCTCACTGATGAACCGGGGGTCGAAGAGGTTGTCGGCGGGAATGTCCTCGGGGAGGTCGGATCCGGAGTCGTTCAGCACCGGGATCAGCATGTCGATGGCGGACTGGGCCTTGTCCATGTCGTAGCTTCCCCAGATGCCGTCGTCACCAGGGGCGATGATGTCCTCGTCGCGCAAGGTCTCTGCGGAGGCGGCAGCCTCCTCGGCGGTGTACGGGTTGAAGGCGTTGTCGCTGCCGACCCAGTCGATGATCAGGGCATTCGTCGTCTGCGGGTCCTCCACGTAGTTCTTCCCGGTCTGCTGGACCATGGGTACCAGCTTCTCCAGGCAGTCGGACATCTCCTCGATCCGTTCGGGCCGCACGGTGAGGTTCGCCCCGTACGTGTCGTAGCCGACGTCACGGACGAGCTGGTAGTCCACGGGTTTCATCCAGGACTCGACCTCGTTTTCGTAACGGTAGGGTTCGGAGTTCGCGAAGCCCTGCTGGGCGATGGTCGGGTCGGCGACGAACCGGGCGGGCGCTCCGTCGTAGCTGGTGTCGAGCTGGTCCTGATCGAGCAGGCCCTCTGCGACGAGCCAGCGGGGGAAGACCTGGTCCTGCGAGACGACCACTGGAGTGTCGGTACCGCCGATGTCCTCGATGCCCTCCCAGTCGGGGTGGGTCTCCGGATCCCACATGACGATGGAGGGGTTGGTCTTCAACAGTGGGGTCAGTCCCACCACGCGCTGACTGTCGGCGGCGACGACCATCTGGTCCTGATGGACGAGCCCGAGATCGATGGATTCGTCGGTGTACATCTGGTCGGGCACGGACTGAAATCCGATGGACGCCCCGCCGGCGCGCAGGGTGAGATCGACACCGGTGTCCCCACCGTCGAACACCAGGGAACCGGAGGCCGACTTGGACTCGTTGTCGACGGCGTAGTCTGCCCCCATCAACCCGATCACCCCGGCCTGGTCCGACTGGGGTTGCCACTGCAGCTGGATGTCGATGTTCTCCGGGCAGACGTCGTCGAGGCGGTACTCTTCGGCGGTGGGCTCGATGTCGACGTTCGCCCCGGAACCGGAGTCGTCCGAGCAGGCGACGAGTCCGGTGGTCAATGCAGCCGTGCCGAGCGCGGCGGCGAGTGTTCGTGTGGTGCGGTGTGCAGTCATGTTCTCTCCTCGTGGACGATTGCATGTAAATCTAGGTTGAGACATGATTGCCCGCTAGTCCTTGACCGCAGAGAGATTTGTGAAGATGCCGTCGTTCTTGGACGATGTTTTCCGCAAAATAGCTGGTCGAAAACGTGTACTGCGACAGGCGACAGGCGGAGCGTGCGAAGATATGGAGATCAGGATTTAACCTGGGAAACCATGCTGTAATACATGTAATAGCTAGTGTCGACCCCAACGAGAGGATGCCGTCATGTCTGACGAGGTCCGCAACGGTGCGTTGCTCGCCGAGTCCGTGCTGTACCGTCTGCGCGAGGAAATCATCTCCGGTACGTTGTCGCCCGGGACGCCGTTAAGCGTGCCGGGAATCGCGGCCCGGTTCGACGTGTCGCGTAGTCCGGTACGGGAGGCTGTCCAGCAGCTCACGGTGGAGGGGGTCGCCGAGTACCGTCCACATGCCGGTGCCCGGGTCGCGGCGCTGGACCGGGGGACGTTGGAACAGGTCTTCGAGCTCCGTGAAGTATTGGACGGGCTCGCTGCTGGACAGGCGACCGGAGAGGCGACGACAGAGGACATCGCTGAACTGCGTAGTCTTCTCGACTGCCAGGAAGTCAACCTGGAGAGCCCACCGGACCCGCTGCGCGATTCACGTCTCGACCTGGACTTTCACACCCGGATCCGGGAGATCTCGGGCAATCGTCCATTGTGTGACGCGCTGATGAAACTCGACATCCAGGGGTATCTTTACCGGTCGGACGCCTGGCACGGTGCGTTGAACAGGACGCTCTCCTTTCGTGAACACGGTGCGATCGTCGATGCGATTGAAGCGGGGGATGCGCGGGCGGCGGCCACCGCCGCATCGTCGCACGCCGGTGCGGTACTTGTCCGGATTCTGCGTGGATGAGACACTCGTCACCGGGGGTAGTTATGCTACTATGTGCAATATTTATGGACGATGTTTTATGGTGCAGGTCAACGGCAATAGGATAAAAACATCATGAATGCCAGACTCACACTCGAATCCCTGCGCTACGCCGACGCGGTGGCGGACACGGGATCGTTCAGCTCAGCCGCGCGTCGCTTCGGGGTTACTCAGCCGGCATTGTCCATCAGTATCGCCAAACTCGAGGAACATCTCGGCGGACGCATCTTCCTCCGTAACCCTCGGGGTACGTCGCCGACGGCGTTCGGTGCGGCGGTGCTGCCCCGCATCAAGCAGATCATCACCGATGTGACCCGGATGGAGGTTGAGGCGGAGTCCTTCACGTCCAGTCGGTCGGGCACTGTCCGGGTGGGGATCTCGCCGAAGATCGACAAGGCCATCGTCGGGCAACTGAAGGACGCGATCCACGGCCCGAACGCGCTTGCTACCGGGCACGACGTGATGCTGTTGGAGGCGGAACTGGAGCCACTCGAGGAGTTCCTGCAGGCGGGGAGCCTCGACATGATCATCGTCCCGGCCCTGGGGTCTCTGCCGGGCTACAGTCACCGCTTGATCGATTCGGACTACCTTGTTCTGGTTGACCCGACCGACGAGGGCGGTGGAGAGACAATTACGGTTGATCAGCTCGCTGAGCGGGAACTGATCCTGTGCCGGCACGGGTGTGGAATCACCCGGATGGTGTCGGACGTGTTCGCCGAGGCCGGACATCAGATGAAACGCGCCGAGATGGAGGTCACGCACTGCAGTGCCCTGCCCGGCTGGGCTGACAAGGGGATGGGATCCGTGGTCCTGCCCGAGAGGCACGTCAAGGAGGGTATGGCCTCACGCCGCATCGTCCGGGATGACGGGACACAGGTGGAGATGTTCTACGAACTGGTGTGGGATCCGGGTTCGGCGAGTGCGGTCTACCTGGACTCTCTCGCGAAGCACCTCACCACGGTGTCGCCCTGGTCACATAAGAACAGATGATAACCCCATAACTTCAACGGCCTCACCAGCTAAAACGCGCCGAACCTATAGTCGGTTTACCGACACCGTGTGACGGCTCCGGCTGACGACCGGGCAAGAGTCCGCCACCGACGCTTCAGGAGGTTTGGACCGTTGACTGCCGTAGCTCCACCCGAGAAGAACACCCCTCACGTCCGGCCCGAGAGCCGACCCCATGGTGGCGAATCCCGCAAGGGTGGTCATGCATGGGCCCTGCTGACCACGACTGACCATAAGCAGCTCGGCATCATGTACATCGTGATGGCCTTCATCTTCTTCGGCATCGGTGGTCTCATGGCGCTGCTGATCCGCGTGGAGCTCTTCCACCCGGGTCTGCAGTTCCTGTCCAATGAGCAGTTCAACCAGCTGTTCACCATGCACGGCACCATCATGCTGCTGCTGTTCGGCAGTCCACTGGTGTTCGGATTCGCGAACTACGTGATGCCGCTCCAGATCGGCGCGCCAGACGTCGCCTTCCCCCGGCTCAACGCCTTCGGCTTCTGGCTGACCACCTGGGGCGGCATCATCATGTTGTCCGGTTTCCTGACCCCCGGTGGTGCGGCGGACTTCGGCTGGACGATGTATATGCCCCTGGCCGACGCCATCCACTCCCCGGGCGTGGGCTCGCACCTGTGGATCATCGGCGTCGGTGTCGGCGGCGTGGGGACTATCGCCTCTGCAGTCAACATGATCACCACGATCCTGTGCCTGCGTGCACCGGGGATGACGATGTTCCGCATGCCGATCTTCACCTGGAACATCCTGGTCATGTCCCTGCTGGTGCTGCTGATTTTCCCGCTGCTGACCGCTGCGGCGCTCGGTGTGCTCTACGACCGCCTGCTGGGTGGCCACATCTATGATCCGGCCAACGGTGGCGCGATCCTGTGGCAGCACCTGTTCTGGTTCTTCGGCCACCCCGAGGTCTACGTGCTGGCCCTGCCGTTTTTCGGCATCGTCTCGGAGATCTTCCCGGTGTTCTCCCGTAAACCGATGTTCGGCTATGTCGGCCTGGTGTTCGCCACCCTGTCGATTGCGGCGTTGTCGTTGGCGGTGTGGGCGCACCACATGTTCGTCACCGGTGCGGTGCTGCTGCCGTTCTTCAGTTTCATGACCTTCCTGATTGCCGTGCCGACCGGCATGAAGTTCTTCAACTGGCTGGGCACGATGTGGAAGGGCCGGATCACCTTTGAGACGCCGATGATCTTCGCGGTCGGTTTCTTCGCCACGTTCCTGTTCGGTGGTCTCACCGGTGTGATGCTGGCGTCGCCGGCGCTGGACTTCCAGCTGTCCGACTCCTACTTCGTGGTCGCGCACTTCCACTACACCTTGTTCGGCACCCTGGTGTTCGCGTCGTATGCCGGGGTGTATTTCTGGTTCCCGAAGATGACCGGCCGCATGCTGGATGAGAAGTTGGGCAAGATCCACTTCTGGTTGACCTTCATCGGCTTCCACACCACCTTCCTGGTGCAGCACTGGCTGGGCAACATGGGGATGCCCCGTCGTTACGCTGACTACCTGGATTCCGACGGGTTCACCCTGTTGAACCAGGTTTCCACGGTCGGTGCGTTGATTCTGGGTATCTCCGTGCTTCCTTTCGTCTGGAATGTGTTCAAGTCCTGGCGTTACGGTGAGGTTGTCACCGTGGATGATCCGTGGGGCTACGGTAATTCGCTGGAGTGGGCGACGTCGTGTCCGCCGCCGCGGCACAATTTCACGTCGATGCCGAAGATCCGTTCGGAGCGTCCTGCCTTCGAGCTGCATCACCCGCACATGGTGAAGACCGCCCGCGAGGAAGCACACGTCGGACGCCACTTCTAGCGGTATCCGGGGAGTCGGCGGATTGTCACGGCAACGGTGCCGGTGGTCAGGTGACCACCGGCACCGTCGTCTTTTCGGGGTCAGCGGATGAGTGCCAGGACCTGGGTGATCCAGCCCTGTTCAATGAGGAAGAGGACAGTCTTCAGGGCAGCCGGATTATCGGCGAGGAAAGAGAATACGGCGATGATATCGCTGATGCTCACACCGGCACCCTGCAGTGCCATGAAGATCGTGATGATGTCGCCGACGCTGACCCCGGCGTTGAGCAGTGCGGTGACGACAGTGACAGCCGCGCCGATCTCGCCACTGCCGATACCGCCCAGGCTTCCGAGTGCATCGAAAGGCCCGGCCTTGGTGCCGTTCAGGCTGCTGACCAGGTCGGCGGGCAGGGAGGAGCCGGACAGGCTCCCCACGTCCTGGGAAGAGTCTGCGACCGCAGTGGGGGCGAAGATGAGGGCGGGGGTGACGACGACGGCGGCGATACCGGCCTTGAGGCGGCGGGAGACGGGTGAGAGGGTCATAGCCCATACTTTCTTCCGGTGAAGTGGTTGGCTTAGAACCATAGCAGTAGAGCATGTGGGTCGTCCATGGAACGAGGAACGGGCGCCGGACGTCCCCAGTTCTTCGTGTTATCGATAAAGTGTCGGGCCCACTATTTCTTCCGGGATGAGAGCCCCGTGGCGACAAGGACTGCACATACGAGGCAACACGCGGCCACGACGACCAGGGCCTGCGCGTAGTCCGAGCCGCCGGTGAGTGCCGCCAATACGGTCGGCAGGAGGAAACCCAGGTAGGCGACCGAATAGTAGATGCCCGTCATTGCGGCAAGCTCCCGAGGGGTGGCCAGGGCCTGCGACAACAGGAGGCCGGCGACCAGGCAGATACCGAAGGATCCGCCGAGGACGAGTGCGGCGACAAACGCCAGGACCGGGCTTCCCACGGCCGCGGTCACAGCGGCGAGGACCAGTCCGACGAAAAGGCACACAAGCCCGACCGGGAGTGCCCGGCCCCGCGTCACCCGGTTGAGCCAGCTGACTCCAGGTTGTGTGGCGGATCCTGTCCCTAACGTGAGGACAGTGAGGAAGGTGGCGAAGATAGTGGTGTGATCGCCGAGACTCTCCTCGAAAACCGTCGGAAGCACCGCGTAAGCGACGCCCGCCGCAGCGAAGACCCATGGTGCTGCGGGCGCGACAATGCGGAGGAACGGGCGCCGTGACGACCGTGAGATGGTCAGATCGTGCCACCAGGGGTGGGTGTCGGGGGACATCTGTGGGGTCACCGTTTCGGGGCATCGCACGGTCGGGAGCAGTGCCAGGAGGCACAGCAGGACGTGCAGAAGGTAAGGCGTCTGAGCGGGCCATGGCCCCCACTGGGCCAGTGCTCCGGTCACACCCGCCCCGATCGCGAAACCGAGAGTGAGGGTCAGGGACGAACGTTGGGCTCCGGAGGTGATCTTCGCGGCTGGGTCATAGCCCCGTCCGGACAGCTCCTTGATCCAACTTGACCCGACGGACATGCCCACCCCCACCCCGACGCCAGCGAAGAGTCGGCCGATGCACAGGACGGTGAAGGAGCTCATGCCACAGGCCAGGATGATGCTGCCCACGGCGGCGGCAACCAGGCCGGAGAGGGTCACTGTCCTACGTCCGTACCGGTCAGACAGGGCTGCGGCGACAAGGAGTCCGGGGATGAGCCCGAATACGTACATGCCCAGCAGGAGATTGGACTGCCATGGGGCGTACCCGCCCACGGTTTCGTAGAGGTGAAGCAGGGGAGTGAAGTGGTTGCCGCCCCACGCGAGGAGGAATACTGCCGGTACCGGGAGCATCCACAGGTGATTCGGGCTCACGTTCGTGCTCACTGGGCGACTTCGTAGCGGCCGTGCCACCCGGCGAGGTGTGCCTGGATGAGTTGCTCGAAGCGGTGGACGTCCCCCTGCCGGACGGCATCGGACAGTGCCGAGTGTTCGTCAATGACGGGTCGGAGGTTGCCTGTCATGGCGCGGATGGCCAGGAAGGTCAGCCGGGCGAGCCGTGGTGCGAGGATGTCTGAGATCTCGGTGACGATGCGGTTGTCGTCGAAGTGGATGATGTGGGAGTGGAAAGTGAAGTCCAGTGCGGCAAAACTGTCGGGGGACGCGGCGCTCGCCCGTTGCTGGTCAACGGTGTCGTCTAGTCGTGCGGCAAGTACGGTGCGTTCATCGGGTCTCTCGGCGATGCGTCGGACGATGTCGGTCTCGAGCATCGAACGCACGGTGAGAAGCTCGCGGCGCTCACGTTCGGTCGGAACGGTGACGGTGGCGCCCTTTTTCGGGGCGATCCTGACCAGTCCCCAGGCCTCGAGTCGGAGCATCGCTTCGCGGACGGGGGTGCGGCTCACCCCGCGCTGAGTAGCCACCTCCACCTCGGTGAGGGTGTCGCCGGCTTCGATTGTTCCCTCGATGATCTCGCCGGCGAGTTGCTCGGCGATGCGTCCGGCAATCGATCGTTCCGAGGCGCCCGGTGCCCACACCGGTGGGTCTTCCTGTTGATGCATGCATCAAAGAATACATCAGGTGCTAAAAGGTATGTGGTAGGGGCAGGGTAGGGGCAGCCGCGTCAACAGAGGCGCCGGTCTGCCGGCAGATCCGTGGGTCGGTTTCGGCGTGTAAACCGACGGTTACCTCTGCCGCGCTGCCGAATGCTCTGCCATGTCCGCCGGTCGAGCTGGAAAAGGAGGTCACCGCGTTGTGCGGTGACCTCCCAGCAGGTGGCGAGGGGGTTGTTACTCTGCGGCGTCGCCAGCGTCGCCAGCATCAGAATCGCTGTCGCCGCTGTTGCCACTGGTGTCACCGAGCGAGCCGGTGACGGAGCCGATCACATCGCCGACCGTGGCGTCACCGTCGTTGACCAGGGAAATGATGTCCAGGATGGTCTGCAGTGACACGTCGCCGCCGAGCACGTCGCCCAGGATCGAGGCGACGGCCTTCCAGTCGGCATCCGCCAGCGATGAGGCGGCATCCGATGAACTCACACCCTCCGGCAAGGAGCCTTCGATTGTCCCCTCACCGGAACCCTCTTCGTCGCCACTGTCGTCCGAGAGGGACGGGGCGGAGGAGTCAGCGGTGGGGGTCTCGGTCTCGTCGGCAACGGCGGTCGGTGCTGCGAGCACCAGTGCCGGGGCCAGTGCCACGGCAGCGACACCGGCGCGGGAGAGGCGGGAGAAACGGAGAGTGGAGAAACTCATGGTGGATCCTTTCGAGTGAGGGGTGGCTTACGTCTGCGAAGTGTAGGGGACGTTCTAGAGACTGTCTAGAGTTAGTTGCGGCCAGTTTCGGTCAGCTGCGTCCGTCATCCTCCGCTACGAACGCCGCCTCGGCGGTGGCGGGCAGGACGTCCTGCGTGGGGTACCACGGCCGGTCTTTCCCTGCGAGAATCACCGCGCCGTCGATATCGCCGTAGGCGGCGATGACACGGCGTGCAGGATCGCCGAAGCCGTGGGGGAGGCCCTCGCCGTAGCGTGTGGCGAGGTTGTCGCCGGCAGCTGCCACGTCGGACACACCATGTCCGATCTCTGCGACGCCGAGCAGCTCCGGTGGGCCGTCCGACGGCGAGGTTGCGGCTGATGCTGGCCGGTCGGTGTGCTCGATGAGTTCAAGGACGGAGTTCTCCGGGCCGGCGAAATAGACTGATCGGCTCGCCCAGTTGCCGCCACGGTCGATGACGGTGGCGCCGTCGTCGCTGAGCAGCGGTTGATCCGTCTCTTCCTCGATGCGTCGGGCAGCATCGTTGATACTGCCCGTCGGAATAGCGAACGCAAGGTGGTGGCCGCGGCCGGGGGGATCATCGGACGAGTCGGTGGTGAAGTGCAGTATGGTCCATCCGATGCGCACCCCGTGTCCACCCGTCGGCGGCGTCCCGAGGTGGCCCGACAGCCAGGAGACCCACCGAGACGGATCATGGACCGGGAGAGTGATCTCGAGGAACTTCATGGACCCGAGTCTAGGGGCGACGACGACTACTTGCTGCGACAGTTGATAAGCGGTGTGAACTGCAGTGACGCGTGATGTTGGCGTTCGCTGGCAATTCCCCTGGGGGCATCGCTTTTTCGGGGGTGTGGCTTGTACGGTCGCCGTCGGACAGGAGGATTCCCCGAATGACACACTCCCGAAAGAAACAGACGCCGAAGATGCTGGCTGCGCTGGCGGCAGCCGTCGGCGTGACCGCATCCGTGGCTGTTGCGCCGACCGCGGCAGCCGACCCCGAAGGATGCACACAGTACCGCGACACGTCCGCACTGGAGTGCTCGGTGCACTCGCCGTCGATGGACCGTGACTTCAACGTGGTGGTGCGGCCCGCTCACACCGAAGGCAATCCGAAGGTCGCCCAGTTCATTGACGGAGCAGACTCCACCGACACCAACGCCTGGGTCACCGCCGGTGGCGCACTGGACGCGTTGGAGGGAGAGGACGCCACCCTCGTCTTCCCCGCCATGGACCCGTGGAGCTGGGTGCAGGACTGGGACGGCGTGGAAGGGGCGCAGTTCGAGACCTTCATGAGCCAGGAACTCCCGGACTACCTGGAGTCCGCGTTCGGTGTGCCTGACGGAGGCCGAGGGAATACCGGTGTGACCGGCCTGAGCTCCGGAGCGTACGGCGCGATGAACCTCGCGTCCAAACACCCGGACATCTACAGCTCGGTGTACGCGCTGAGCGGGCTCTATGATCCCAGTATGCCGGTGCAGCGTGCCGTAATAGACGGGACATCGACGCTGAACAGTGGAAATGATGAAGCGCCGTGGGCTGATGAGCGATCACGCGCAGAGAACAACCCCAGCCTGAACATCGACAACCTCACCATGCCGGTGATCATCAGTGCCTCGACCGGCATCACGAACTTTGCTGGTGACCTGGGCCCTGATCCGGTGGCGACGGTGGTGCGAGGCGGACCATTCGAGGCCGGGTCGATGGTGATGACCTCGGAGTTCCAGGCGCGTGCGGCGCTGGCGGGACGTGACAACATCGAGTTCAAGTACGACATCATCGGTTCCCACGCCTGGGACACCTGGCGTCGTGCTGCGTTCGACCAGGGCAATATGTACACGTTCATGGATCGGATCTGACCGGCAATGTGTTGAACATCCACGCGGCGCGCATTTGAGTCACCGCCCAGATCATCTTCCACCCCCGGAAATGATCTGGGCGGTGACTCAGATCGTTAGAGAATGCGTGCGCACTGGTCGGTGATTGCGTTCGCACGGGAGGACATGAGCTTCTCGGATGACGGGGGCGTCTGCCGAGGGCCAGGTGCCAATGTCTGAGTTCTATTTCCCCGGGGACATTGCGTCCTCCGATCTTCATCGCAACTGTGGAATCAGGTTTGTACGGCAGGATCGCCGCGATGTCATAGGCGGGTGCCAACCTGACTGGCCGGTCTATCGGATAGATGAGGGGGGTAGTTCTTGGCGTGGGCATCCGGGTTTCCCAACAGGACGTTCAGGATCAGCAATTTGGTGAAGTCTTCATGGAGGCGTTGGTCAGGAGCGGATTTCTTCAAGAATTGTGCGATCTCGTGTGCCTGGGATCCACCATCGGATGTGTACTTATTGTCGGGATGAATGTGCATCGCCTGGCATAGGTCTTCCTGGTGGATCCGGAGGACGTCGCCGTCGATGAACTCCCGGTCCCACCTCGTGCTGACCACTGCCGGGATACCATCGAACACCTGGAGTTCTGTCCAGGCGGGCCGCCGAGGTAATGGAGAGTCTGAAGGCAGAGGACCTCGTTGAGGGCATGTAAAGGCAGTGGTCCGGCAGGTTTGATGATATGCGTCGTGGCTACTGACCCGTCTGCTTCACACCACTGTGACGTTGCAGGCTCTCGGCCGAGTGCGATCTTCGACTGCATCCTGGCCAGCGACCAGCGTTCGTTGACTGGCATCCAGCTGTCCTCTGCAGCTCCGGCTATCTGGCGCAATCGTTGGGCGACGTCGTCGTCAGAGAGCGGCACGGTCCGGGGGTAATCGTTCGGGTTCTCGGTCGGGGAAGAAACTGAACGGCACCGGCGCATTCGCGACCAATTGCGCTCAAAAGTGAGAAGGGGTTGCGGGCGCTGACATCATGGTCGCGTGCCATCTTTTCCTTGGCCCGCTCGTTGCCCCGGCACCAAGCCTGCGATGAAGGATTCTACGCGTTCAGGGCCCCACCTGCGGGTGGTCGTTGGAAGCGACAGTGACACAGTTCCTGGCCGGTGTAGTCCTCGTCGTAGGTCAGCCAATGACGTCCACCCTTTTCTTGGCTTAGCGTGCCGACTCCCTCTCCGAGAAGGTACACCGTCAAGTGTTTCGCCGTCATCGGTTTCCCTCGGGCATCTTGGCGTTATGCTCTGCAAAGAGGTTGTTGGGGAACTCTCGGGTCTCTGCGGGGAGCGCTCTTTCTTCGATCTTCTTCCCGAGTTCAGCGATCCTCTCCTGAGCCGGGTGGAACGCGTTGAGCGAGGAAGCAAAACTGTCCCAGGTAGGCATATCTGGGTTCGGCTGTGCAGCGTCAGTTGCGGCTGTCGTCCCGCTATCAGGTGCCGCCGCTGAGATCGTCAGTGTGAGACCTAGCGTGCTGAGTATTGCTAGGATACGGTCCTGCCCGCGCTCAAACTGGCTGATCCACGGTCGGGAGACTCTGAGGCGCTCGGCGAGCTCTTCCTGCGTAATCCCACGTTCGGCACGTGCCGGTTTCACGGAGGCCACCAGCTGATCGATTCGGGTGACCGGGACGGATATGGTCATCGGGACACACCCTCGATAGTGAACAGGAATGCGACGTTAGATAGAGACTACGCTCTCGCACGTCGTCTGTGTCTAACATTTTGGGATGTTAGATGCAGACGACATTGGCACGAACGGCGACGCTGCGACGCAACTTCAATCGGCATTGGCATACCGAATCGGGTCTCCGAGGATCTTTCGGGCCGCATCCACGAACGCCTTTGTCCGCTCGGTGACCCGCGAGGCGGTCGGTACGAGCGAGACGACGTCCAGCGGGCCGTGATCACATGCGAGCTCGGCGGCAACATAAGCGATGCCTTCATAGCTGACCGGGTGACGTGTTCTCTGGGTGAGGAGTGAGTACCCGAGGCCGCGCGAAACAAGTCCCCGGATGACTTCGAAGTCACCGGTACGGTACCGGACCTGTGGTTCCGCGCCTTCAGTACGGAACAGGGAGAGGAAGTACTGGTCCGCAGGCTCAAGATCGAAGAGGATGAGCGGGTCCGACGCGAGGTCGGCCAGTGCCACAGGACCAGTTCCTGCCAGCTCATGGGTCTCGGGAAGGAGGACGTAGGGAGGGAAGGCGCCGAGAGGGAGCAGCGTCCCCCGGTCCGGAAGGTCGTCCTTGAACGGATAGTCGTAGACGACAAGCAGGTCGAACCGTCCCTGGGCGAATCCTTCGAGCAACTCGCTGCGTGACCCTTCGGTGAACTGGATGGTCAGTTCCGGGTACTGGTCCGCGAACTCCGCGATGATTCTCGGTAAGAGGAGCGGGGCGATGGTCGAGTAGCAACCGACTGTCAGTGTGCCCGACACATCGGTGCCGAGCGATGTTGCATTCACCTCGAGGTCTTCCGCTTCCCGCAACAGTGCCCGCGCCCTGCCGAGGACAGTACGTCCTTCTCCGGTAGGGGAGAGGCCGCGGGCATGGCGGGTGAAAAGCCGGACGCCGAGCGTGTTTTCCAACTCGGTAACCGTGGTCGACACCGCTGACGCAGAAAGATAGAGACGTTGGGCAGCGGCGGTGATGCTGCCCGCGTCAGCGACGGTGACGAAGTAGTCCAGCTGGCGGAGAGTGATGTTCACTGTTCCACGCTACCGCGCCGGAGCGCTCTGGCCTTCTGCGTCCCGGTCACCGTCGTCAGCTGAACTGGTGCCCGTGCCAGTACGAGTAACAGGGGCCTCGTTCTTGTCAGCGATGAACCCGATCCCCTTCGTCTCAGGGATCGTGGAGACGGTCACGAGTCCGACCAGGGCGACGACCATCAGCGTGAAGGCCGGAATCATGATGTTGTCCGTCCAGTCGATCAACCAGGTGTTGAGGTACGGCAGTGTACCTGCGAAAAACGCGCCGGCGACGCTATACGCCATCGATAGTCCGGACTGTCGGGTCCGGGTCGGGAACAACTCGGCAACGGTAGAAGCGTGTGTACCGAGGATGAGGGCGAGGATGGCGGAGAGGACGAACGTCGCACCGAACCCGGAGACGGACGTGCCCTGATTCATCCACAGGAACACCGGCCAGGAAAGCACCAGCAGCAGTACACCGGCGGCAAGTAGGACGGGTTTGCGGCCCCAGCGGTCGGAGGCCTTGCCTGAGAGCGGAATGATCAATGCCGCGGTCAGCGATGCGATCACCGATAGGCGCGCGGCGGTCCCCGCGTCGAATCCCACCGTGTCCTCCTGGTAGGTGAGCAGGTAGGTGAGCACGACGTAGAAGGTGCAGTTCATGAAGATCTCAATGCCGACCGTCTGGAGGAACTGCTTCTTGTTGTACTTGAAGACTTCCTTGATGGGAGCAGTCGGCACTTCCTCGGCTTCTTCGAGTGCGCGATAGTCCGGGGTGTCTTCGATCTTCGTGCGGATGTAGTAGCCGACGATGGCCATCGGCACGGTGATGAGGAAGGGGATACGCCATGCCCAGTCGGTGACTGTCTGGTCATCGAATACGGCGAAGAGCACCGCAACGACACCGGAGGCGAGGAGGAAGCCCATGACCGAGCCGAACTCGATCCACGAGCAGTTGAAGCCTCGCTTGGACGGCTTGGAGTACTCGGCAAGGAACGAAGCGGCTGAGCCGAACTCGCCGCCGGCTGCGATCCCCTGGATGATGCGTCCGATGATCAGCAGTACCGGAGCCCATACTCCGATTGACTCGTAAGACGGCGTGAGCCCGAGCATCAGAGTGCCCACAGCCATCAGGATGATAACGAGCGAGAGCGTCTTCTTACGCCCCAGTGTGTCCCCGAGGTGGCCGAAAATGACGGAGCCGACCGGACGGAAGAAGAAGGCGATGGCGAAGACGCCGAAGACGGCGAGCAGGCCGGTGGCCCCGCCTGACTCCGGGAAGAACACGTCGGAGATGGTGGTGGCCAGGTAGGCATACACGGCCCAGTCGAACCAGTGAACAAGCACGCCGACCGACCCCGCGACGACGCTTCGGCGCAGGGTTCTTTCGTCTATGTCGTGGGGGTCTGGGGCAGTCGTCGTGGTACCGGGCATGAGGTCCTCCTCGAAAGTGGTCCGGACAATTCCTGTTCGTCCGACTTCTTGGAGGACAATGCTAAAACTCCGGGAGTGTGTTGGCCATCACAATAAACAGAAACAGGGTTCGGATAATATGAATACACATTCCGGAAACAGTGAAGATCTATTCTTGCAACAGGGCATTCCGGCAGGCTTCGAGGAATGCCTGGCTCTTCAGGGACAGAGGTTCTCCGGACCGGTAGACGACGCCGGTCTGTAGGCGAGAGCGCACGCCAGCGATGGGCAGGCGGACCAGCTGGAATCCGTCATTGGTGAAGTCGTGTGCGGGGCGCTGGTTCAGGATCGTGTAGCCGTGACCGCGGGCCACCATGGAACGCACCACTTCCATGGACTCGAACTTCTGGTGGACTACCGGTCTCAAGTGCGCGTCGCGGAACAGAGACAAGAAGTAGTTCGTGGATTTGTCCATGTCCAGCAAGATCAGGGGAAGCTGAGCAAGCTCGCGAAGGCTAACGGACGAACGTTGTGCCAGCGGGTCGTCCTCTGCGACTGCGGCGTAGATGGGCGCCTCGGTGATCCGTTCGAAGTCGATGTCCCGCCCATAGTCGAAATCGTAGGTCAGTGCTACCTCGATCTCTCGTCGCTGCAGCAGTGAAATTACTTGGTCAGCGGTGACCTCGTGAACTGTGCAGGTCAGTCCGGGTGAAGAGGCCTGCAATCGTTCGAGTACTTCGGGGAGCCAGTACGGTGCCAGGGTAGTGAAACAACCGGCGGCGAGGGTGCCGGTGAGCTGTCCAGGAGAGAGCGCGCTGACCGCGTCATCGACTGATTCCAGGACATGGATCACGGCCGCGTGGAAGGCCCGCCCCTGTTCTGTGAGAACCACGCCCTTGGATCTCCGGCGGATGAACAGTGTGGTGCCGAGGGACTTCTCGAGCTGATGTATCGCCGTACTTACGCCTGATTGGGCGACGAAGAGCTCGTCGGCGGCGGCGGTCATGGATCCGAGTTCGGCAACCCGGGTGAAGTAGCGCAGCTGAGTGAGAGTGAGTGAGTCACGAGACTTTGACACGGGCGGCCCTTCGTATGGATGCGGATAGCCGATATATAACAACATTGTAAATCAGCTAAGGTGATGCAGAATATCATTAAATCATGGTTGCTATATCTGTGGTGACTGCAGAAACTGAATTTCATGACAGCCACCGAAACCACCGAAGTTGTCGTCATCGGCGCCGGCCAGTCAGGCATTGCGACGAGTGAGCACCTGACAGCTGCCGGTATTCCGCACATTGTCCTGGAACGCGACCGGATCGCTGAGAAATGGCGCACCGGACGCTGGGACTCGCTCTGCGCTAACGGCCCCGCCTGGCACGACCGGTTCCCGAACCTCACCTTTGCCGATCCCACCCCGTCCGGGGCTGAGCCGATCGACGGGGAAGCCTTCGCCCACCACGATCGCGTCGCACAGTACTTCGAGGACTACGCCGCCGGCTTCGCCGCCCCGGTACGCACCGGGGTGGAGGTCGTCTCGGTATCGAAACGTGCCCGGCAGAACGGTTACCTCATCGTCTGCGCTGATGGTGCGACCATCGTTGCTGATCACGTTGTCTCTGCCACCGGCCCCTTTCAAGTACCAGTGATTCCGCCGGTCATCTCCCAGGATGTCGCGGACAGCTGCGGAATCACCCAGATCCACTCCGCGGACTACGACAACCCGCAGAGCCTGCCGGACGGTGGTGTGCTCGTGGTCGGAGCCGGGTCGTCCGGCCTGCAGATCGCCGCGGAACTGAACAAGGCAGGAAAGGACGTCACTCTCGCCGTTGGTGCGCACGACCGTCCGCCACGCCGATACCGTGGCCGCGACAACGTCTGGTGGCTCGGTGTCCTCGGCAAATGGGACATGGCTGCCCCGCCGGTGGGCGCCGAACACGTTACGATCGCCGTCACTGGTGCGGAAGGCGGGTACACCGTCGACTTCCGCGACCTGGCTGCCGACGGTATCCACCTTGTCGGACGTGCGGAGAACTGTGACGCTGACGGCATCTTGTACTTTCGTGACGACCTCGCTGACAACATCCACGCTGGCGACAGAAATCTCCTCGGCCTCTACGCCGAAGCCGACGCGTACATCGAGGTCAACGGCCTGGACCTTCCGGAGGAACCCGAGGCGTGGGTGCTCGGCCCCGACCCGGTGGACGTCACCGACCCGGTGCTCAGTCTCGACCTGGCCCGGTCCGGAATCCGTACCGTTGTGTGGGCGACCGGCTACGGCGTCGACTACTCCTGGTTGAACGTCGACGGCGTCACCGACGACCGGGGACGTCCGGTCCATCAGCGCGGGGTGAGCCCTGCCAACGGCGTGTACTTCGTCGGCCTGCCCTGGCTGTCGCGACGGGGCTCCAGCTTCATCTGGGGCTGTTGGCACGACGCGAAGTACGTCGTCGACGAGATCATGATCCAACGCGGTTACGCCGCCTACACCCCTGAGAAGGAGACCGCCCGATGAAACACACCCGCATCCGCCCCTTCAATACAAAGGACACCTACCCGGAGCAGAACCTCGACAACGACCTATGCCAGGCCGTCGTCGCCGGGGGAGTGGTCTACCTGCGCGGACAGATCGGCCAAGACCTCGACACTCGCGAGAGCGTCGGTGTCGGTGACGTCGAAGCCCAGGCAGAGAAGGCGATGGCCAACATCGCGCTGCTCATGGAGGAAGCTGGCGGCAGTCTTGAGGACCTCGTCAAAGTTACCGTCTACCTCACTGACATCCGTTTTCGGGAGACGGTATACCGGGTAATGGGACGCTGGCTGAAGGGCGTCCACCCGGTCTCCACGGGCCTGGTGGTCGATGCCCTGGCGCGCCCTGAGTGGCTTGTCGAGATCGACGCGACGGCGGTGCTGTAGACATGACTTTCTCCATCATCGCCCGGGATGCCGATGGCGCCCTCGGCATGGCCGTCTCCTCGTCCTCCCCGGCCGTTGCGGCACGGTGCCTGCACTTGCGCGGTGGTGTCGGTGTGGTCGCGTCGCAGAACATCACTGATCCGCGGTTCGGGCCTTATCTACTCGACCTCCTCGCAGACGGACTGAGCCCGGCGGAGGCAGTCACCCGACTGCAAGCCGACGACGACACACTCGACTACCGCCAGATCAGCGTCCTTGCTCCTTCTGGCGCCGGCACCGCCCACTCCGGGCGACACACACTGGGCACGTACGCTTCCTCCGTCGGCGCTGACGCCGTTGTCGCCGGCAACATGCTCGCCGCCACCTCTGTCCCCGATGCCATGCTCGCCGAATTCGGCGACACCGGCGGCGAGCTGGAAACCCGCCTGCTCGCCGCCATGCAGGCGGGCTTGGGGGCCGGGGGAGAGGCCGGGCCGGTGCATTCCGCTGGCCTCGCCGTCATTCGCGGCGCCGGATGGGCAGAGACCGATCTGCGCGTGGACTGGTCGGAGGATCCGCTCGGCGATCTGGAAATGCTACTGGAGACCTGGCTGCCACAGCGTGACGACTACGTCACCCGTGGCAAAGACCCAGCATCATCTCCCTCCTACGGGGTGCCCGGCGATGAGTGACGTGGAGGCACACAAGGAGATTCTGAAGGATGCGGTCAGTGCGGCACAGCTCGATCTCGTAGCACTGTCCGAGTGGTTGCACGCCCATCCGGAAACCGCCTGGCAGGAGCACGAGTCCGCGGCACGGTGCGCCGCTTTTCTGCGGGACCGTGGCTTCAGCGTCAGGGAGAACTTCGTCGACCTGCCGACTGCCTTCCATGCCACCTACGGCAGCGGCCCGTTCCGCCTCGCGCTGATGGCCGAATACGATGCCCTGCCGAACATCGGTCACGCCTGCGGCCACAACCTCATCGCTTCCATGTCCCTCGGAGCCGCCGTCGCACTATCGTCTGTGGCGGATGACCTCGGCCTCACCGTGGAAGTCTTCGGCACTCCCGCCGAGGAAGGTGGTGGAGGCAAGATCGAGATGCTCGACCGAGGGGCCTTCGACGGCCTTGATTTCGCGATGATGGTGCACCCCGCGCCAGTGGACGTCGTCCGCGCCCGCCCCTTTGCCGTCGAACACTGGGAAGTCACTTACACCGGGCAGGCGGCGCACGCGGCGTCCTACCCGACGGAAGGAGTCAATGCTGCCGACGCCTTTACCGTCGCTGAAGTCGGCATCGCCCTGCTGCGACAACAGCTGCCGTCCAGCGTGCGGGTGCACGGGATAGTGACCCACGGCGGAGATGCCCCCAACGCGATCCCTGGCCGGACCCGGGGACGGTGGTACGTGCGTGCCAACGATATGCAGCAGCTCAAAGAGACTGGCGACAAGGTCAAGCGCTGCTTCGAGGCTGGTGCCCTGGCTACCGGATGCGAGGTGGAGATCCGAGACGAATCCAAGCCCTACTCCGACTTCCGCACTGCCGATCGTGCCCTGCGGTTCTACGAGGACAACGCCCGGGCTCTCGGCCGGGATTTGCACCGCGAGGGCGACGGCCCCGAGGCGGACATGTGCCGGGCATCGACCGACATGGCGAACGTGTCCTGGGCAGTGCCTGCCATCCACCCGTACATCGGTGTGGGCTCCTATCCGGTGCTGAATCACCAGGCACCCTTCGCCGAGGCATGCGTGGGGCAGGTGGCAGAACAGACCCTGTTCGATGGGGCCGTGGCCCTGGCCTGGACGGCGGTGGACATCGTGTGTGCTCCGACTGAAGGTGTCGGGTCGGCCTGACACCCGCTGTTCACTCCTTAGATCACTGAGATCCACCCAGGTCACCTAGCCTGCGAGGATGTGAACGAACTCCATAGAATCGCGCCCCTCCCGCTGGCCCTGACTCTCCTTTTTCTTATAGTGTCCGGTATCGCCGTCGCCGCTCCAGAAGCAAGCTCGGCCACGGCGTCCGACTCCTCCGTCGTCATCAACGAGGTCGAGTCCAACGGCGACCCGGCGGGGGACTGGGTGGAGCTCGCCAACACCGACCCGAGTGACTCCGTCGACGTCTCTGGATGGAGCATCATCGATGACGACGATTCCCATGCCCCCGTCATCCTTCCGGCCGACACCGATATCGAATCCGGCGGCTACCTCGCCGTCTACACGGAACCGTCCTTCGGCCTCGGCAGCAACGACTCCGTGACCCTCTCCGACGCTGACGGCACCGTCGTCGACGAGACCATCTGGTCCGGACATGCCGCTACTACCTGGGGACGCGTCCCCGACATGACCGGTGACTTCGCTGTCACCGGCGAACCCACCCGCGGCCTGCGCAACGTCGCTGAAGGAGCGAACCCAGGCAGCCCCGGCGATCCCGCCGATGCCTGGCCCTACGACCCGCAGGACATCAGCCCCGTCGCTCTCACCGACGACCACGGCGGTGACCTCGTCAGCGACTTCATCGCCGAAGACATGTCCGGTGTTGACTTCGGCTCCGACGGCACCGCCTACGTCGTTAACAACGACGAGGGGACGCTCTACGCCCTCACTCCGCAGGACGCTAACAGTTACCACATCGACAGCCGTCACCAGCTGCGCTACGAGGACGGCAGCGGCCTGCCCGACGCCGAAGGCGTGACCGTCGGCCCCGACGGCGCGCTGTACGTCGCCACTGAGCGGGACAACAGCAGCAAGGACGCCTCCCGCCCTTCGGTCCTGCGCTTCGAACTCAGCGGCGGTGGGGAGGCAGGCCCGGCCGCCGGTGAACTGCACGCCACCGACGAATGGAACCTCGCCGAGTTCACCGGTGAGATCGGCGCCAACGGCGGCCTCGAGACAATCGCCTGGATCTCCGACGCAGATGACTCTGCACTCTTCGCCGTCGGCGTCGAAGAGACCGGCGATGTCCTGTTCGTCGCCCTCGCCGAGGATGAGGCGACTCTCGTGCAGCGCTACGAGGCCCCCTTCGAGGGCGTTATGGCCAGCGACTACGACGCAGCTACCGGCGAACTGGCTATTCTGTGCGACGAGGCCTGCGACGGTGCGTCCCAGGTTCTCGTCACTGGCGAGGGCGGGTTCGGCCCCGCCGACGAGACGATCTATGCACGTCCTGAGGGGATGGACAACCTCGCCAACGAGGGCTACGCCCGCCGTGTCGATGCTGGCGGGACTGAACGGTTCCTCTGGACCGACGATGGGGCCACCGACGGTGTCGGCCTGCGCGGCGCGGTGCGCTCTGCCGGTGAGGTGCCCGGTGATCTGCCGTCCGATCCGACCGGCAGCCTCGGGTCGACCAGTTCGTCCGCCGCCTGATCCCGCCGGAGCCTTTACTACACTCGGCGGGCATGCCCCGCCGCGTAGACCACGACCAGCGACGCCACGAGATCATCGGATCGGTGTGGCTACTCATTGCCGACGAAGGCCTCGATGCAGTCACTACCCGCCGCATCGCCGACGCTACCGGCTTCTCCAACGGTCTGCTGCGCTACTACTTCCCGGGCAAGGACGCCGTAGTGACCGCTGCCTTCGAGTACGTTTACGCCGCGACGAACGAGCGGGCGGGCACCGACGGACGTGAACGCGGCCGCGCCGGGCTGGAGCGTCTCGCCGAGGAGATCCTGCCTCTCGACGCCGTCCGACGTGCCGAGGCCCGCGTCGTCACCGCGTTCTGGCAGCGCGCGGTCACCCGGCAGGACGAGGCGGAGATCTTCGCCGAGCGTATGTCCCAGTGGCACGATTACTTCCTCGATCGTCTCGACGAAGCGGCGCAGGACGGTGACCTGTGGGACGGTACCGTCAGCGATGAGGCGAAGAGCGCCGTTGTCGATGAATTGCTCACGATGCTCACCGGTGCTCAGGTCTGGGCCGCGCTGAATCAGGACCAAGCCGCCCCGGACCGGCTCAGAGCGCAGCTGACCTCGTTCGGTAACCGGGTCTTTACGTCCTGACCCCTGTTTTTCTCCACGCGTACAAAACAGTCACGGCACGGCAACGGTCGTGAAACACCCGGCCGGTTGCATAGGGACCATGACAACCACCGTCCCAGCACCTGCCGTCACCGCTCCGTCCAGCCCGCACCTTGACACCCTCTACCTCAGTGAACCGGACATGGTCGCCGCCGGGGTGAAGGACATGCCCGCCTGCGTCGACACCATGGAGGAGATGTTCTCTCTCCTCGGCGTCGGCGACTACCGGATGGGCGGAGCCAACAACAACTCCCACGGCTCCATGGTCCTGTTCCCTGACGAGTCCCCGCACAACCGAATGCCGAAGAATGGTCCCGATCGCCGTTTCATGGCCATGCCCGCCTACCTCGGCGGGGAGTTCCACACCGCCGGAGTGAAGTGGTACGGCTCCAACATCGAGAATCGTGCGTCCGGCCTGCCACGCTCGATCCACACCTTCATCCTCAATGACGCCGATTCCGGCGCACCGCTGGCCATCATGAACGGCAATCTGCTGTCGTCCTACCGCACCGGTGCGGTCTCCGGCGTGGGTGCCCGCCACCTCGCCAAACCCGGTGCGACGACGGCAGCCGTCGTGGGACCGGGGGTGATGGGTAAGACCGCGCTCGAGGCCTTTGCTGCCGGCGTGCCCACCCTGAACACGGTGAAGGTCAAGGGCCGCAGCCCGGCGGGAATCGACAGTTTCCTCGCGTGGATCGACGAGACGCTGCCGCAGTTCACCACAGTCGAGGTCGTCGACACCGCCGAGGAGGCCGTGCGTGACACCGAGGTCATCGCCTACACCACCACGGCACCGATCGGCTCGGGCAACTACCCGGTCCTCGACCCGTCCTGGTTGTCGCCCGGTGCGTTCGTCTCCATCCCGTCCTGCGTCAACATCTCCGACTGGTGGCTCGCGTCTGGCGCGGGACGCCTTGTCCTCGACAACCGCAGCCTCTACGAGTGCTGGCATGAGGAGTTCGGCGACGACGCCTTCGAGACCGTCGGCATCATCGGCAACAAGTTCCTCGCGTTGGAGAAGAACGGCGAGATCTCAGAGGGCACGGTCGTCGACATCGCCGACGTGATCAACGGTGCGACTGTCGGACGACGTTCGGACGATGACATCGTGGTCTATTCCGTCGGTGGCATGCCGGTCGAGGACGTCGCGTGGGCGACCACGCTGTACCGGCGTGCTCTGGAGAACGGCATCGGCACGTCCCTGCCGGTCTGGGACTCCCCGGAGCTCGCATGAGTGACCACTGCGATCACTACGATCACTACGATTACGTCGTCGTCGGCTGCGGCTCCATCGGTTCGATGGCGTTGTGGCAGCTCACCGAGCGTGCTCCCGGTGCCCGCATCCTCGGCATCGAGCGCTTCGGACGTATCCACACGAAGGGCTCATACTCCGGCGAGTCGCGCCTGTTCCGCGTCGCGCTGAAGGAGGGCGGCATCTACATCCCGATGGTGCAGGAGGCACGCCGGATGTGGCTGGAACTCAACGAACGCACCGGACGCGACGTGTTCCTGCCGATCGGTGCGGTCAGCGTCGCCCCTGCGGATTTCCCCACCATGGTGCAGACCATGGAGGTCATCCGGGAGCACGGCCTCGACCATGAGGTGCTCGACGCCGCTGAACTGGCTGAACGTTTCCCGGCGTTCACCGCATCCTCCACGACCAACCCGGACGCTGCGCCGGACATCGCCATCGTCGACCCCGCCGGCGGCGGGATCCGTCCTGAGCTCGCCGTCGCCCTGTCCCAGCAGCTCGCCCTCGACACCGGTGCTGAACTGCGCGACAACACCCGCGTGTTGTCGATCGAACCGGGGGAGGGGCCCGAGGGCAGCACCATGATCCGGTGCGTGGGACCGGACGGGGCAACGACGGTCACAGCAGACAAGGTGATCGTCGCCAACGGGTCCTGGGCATCCGACCTGTACCCCGAGCTCTCCGACCACATCAACGTGCAGGCGATTCCACTGACCTGGTATCTGCCCCTGCAGATCACCGACTTCCTGCCCGAGAGCCTCCCGATCTTCATGCGCGACATCGTCACCTCCACCGGCGAGGTCTGGCACTGCTACGGTGCGCCGAGTCTCGACGGCTACAGCGTGAAGATCTCCCACGGTGACTTTGCCGGTGGCGCGGCCACACCTGATGGCATCGAGGCACTGCGCACCGGCGTCCTGCCAGAGCTTCTCACGAGCATTTTCGCCGAACGCAGCTCGGCGTTCTTCGAGGGCATGCTGGACGACCCGGCCCGCCTGACCCTTCACCACGACGGTTTCACCACCGACCACGCTCCGATCCTCGGCCCCGCCCCGGGAAGCGACGGCGCAGTGACCGTCGCCACCGGCATGAGCGGCAACGGCATGAAGTTCGCCCCGGTATACGGGCGGATCGCCGCTGACCTGGCCGTCGACGGTTTCTCGCCGTTGCGTCCCCGCACCTTCGACTACCCCACCACACCGCGAGCGGCGAAAGACCCCAGCCACGGGGTCACCGCGCTCACCTCCTGACCAGCCCACGTCCTGAAAGGTCACCACCATGTCCCACCCGACCAGCACCCTGGCACCCGACGGCACCGACGCGCCGGGCATCGGGACGAAACTCTCGGGCGGCTCCCTGACCACGACGTCCATCGTCTTCATGGTCATCGCCGCTGCAGCCCCGTTGACCGTCATCGGCGGTGCCCTGCCGATCGGCATGGCAGCCGGCAACGGCCCCGGATTCCCGACGATGTACGCCGTCGGCGCGGTGATCCTCGTCCTGTTCTCCGTCGGGCTGACCACGATGTCGAGGTACATCGACGAGCCCGGTGCCTTCTATTCCTACGTGGAGACCGCGTTCGGACGGCGTCTCGGCATGGGTACCGCCTACCTCGCGTTGCTGACCTACACTGCCATCCAGTTCGCGGTGTACGGATTCCTTGGCCAGCAGCTCACCCTGCTCCTCGCGCCGATCGTCGATATCCCGTGGTGGGTGTTCAGCATCGCCGTCGCCGCGGTCGTCGGCTACCTGGGTTACCGCAGCATCGAACTGAGTTCCAGGGCACTCGGCATCCTGCTCATCGCCGAAATCGCCATCGTCGTGCTTATCGACGTGGTCGTCGTGGGTCGCGGCGGTGCCGAAGGCCAGGGTCTTAATGTGGATCCGTTCCTGCCGGAGAACATCTTCTCCGGGGCGATGGGAGTCGGGCTGATGATGGCTATGGCCGGGTTCATCGGCTTCGAGTCCACCACCGTATTCCGCTCCGAAGCCCGCAACCCGGACCGCACCATCCCGCGGGCGACCTACATCTCCGTCGCGGTGATCGGTATCTTCTACACCGTCTCCGGCTGGGCCGTCGTCCAGGCATGGGGTACGGACAACGTGCTGGCCGAAGCTACGGCGAACCCGGACGAGATGATCGCCACCACTGCTGTGAACTACCTCGGAAGCTGGGCCGGACCGGTCGTGCATGTCCTGCTGCTGACCAGCCTGTTCGCCTGTGTCCTGTCTTTTCACAACGTGCTCACCCGCTATCAGCACGCCATCTCCCACAAGCGTGGCCTGCCGCGGCGGCTGCGTGCGGTGCACCTGACCTATCGCTCACCACACATGTCGTCGATCGTGCAGACCGGTACGGTCTTCGTGCTCACCGTCGTCTGCGCTCTGGTGGGCCTCGACCCCGTCACCGAGATCTTCACCTGGTTCTCCGGGCTGGCGACGTTCACCATCATCATCCTGATGCTGCTGGTCTCCGTCGCGGTGCTGTCTTACTTCCGTTCGACGCCGGCGCTGCCGGTGGGGGTGTGGAAGCGGACTGTTGCGCCGGTGCTGGCGTTCCTCGGCTTGGCGACGGCGCTGTATTTCATCGCCACGAACCTGACGATGCTCGTCGGTGGCAATGAAGTGGTGGCCCTGCTGCTGGCCTTGTCTGCCCCGGTGGCGTTCGTGACCGGGGTGGTGTGTTCGACCTTCGTCCCGGAGTTCGACGATGACGTCATCATCCGGGCAATGGAGGATCGAGAGAAGAGGATGGGGCGGACGACTCGCTGACCCGGTCTGAGGGACCCGCCACGATACCGTCTCCTCCGACGCCATCTGAGCCACGAGGGCGATCATGTCCCTCCGGACTGACCCCCGTCGGCCGGACTTTTACCGCACCGTCACTGAAGCGAAACACGGGCCCACCAGACTGGCTCCCATGACCTCCTCCACGACCCAGACGCTCCCGGGGCTCCCTGCATCGCAGGGGCACCTCGCCGGGTGGACGCGTGGACAGATCGCGCATGGTGACCGCCGGGGCTGACCACCCCCGAGCACCCCACGCACGAGAAGAGGAACACCAGTCATGACCACCACCGCACCGACCGCACCGACCTTCCAGCCCGATGTCTCCCGCGTCATTGACGCACCCGCCCGCCCGTCCCACGATCACCGCACGCCCCGGAACCCGAACGCCGGGCGTCCCGCCCCGACCTCCGCCGACCTCCCGCTGCCGCGCAAGCTCACCTTCGATCCGGACGACTGGCAGATCATCGCCCGTTTCTGGCATCCGGTCGCCTACAGCTCCGAGGTCACCGAAGGCCCTCTCGGCGTCACCCTGCTGGACAAACCCCTGGTCGTCTACCGGGTGGACGGTGAGGTCACTGTCGCCGACAACCTCTGCACCCACCGCGGCATGATGCTCAGCCTCGGCGAGGACCAGCACGACGGAAAGGGCATCAAGTGCCCCTACCACGGCCTGCGCTTCGGCAAGGGTGGCCGCTGCACCGAGATCCCCGCCCACCCCTCCAGCTGCATCCCGAACCGGATGCACCTGCCGTCCTATGGTGCGGTCGAACGCTACGGCCTGGTGTGGGCGAACCTTGCGGCGAACCCCGGTGACGTCCCCGGCGTCGACACCGACTCCGACATTCCACCCGTCCCGCACTGGGACGAGGACGGCTACCAGCAGATCAACTGCCCCGGCATCGACGTCGCAGCCTTCGCAGGACGCCAGGTCGAAGGTTTCCTCGACGTCGCCCACTTCGCCTTCGTCCACGACCGGTCCTTCGCCCTCGCCGACCAGCCGGAGGTGCCGGACTACACCCCGCAGGGCACCGCCGACGGTTTCGAGACCGAGTACTGGTCGACCATGCCGAACATCCCACACGACGCCTCCGACGAGGTGAAGGCCGCGGTACCGGACGGATTCCAGTGGTTGCGGCACTTCCGGCTGCACGTCCCGTTCACCGCCACCCTTGACGTCCACTTCCCGGGTGGGAAGCACCTGGCGATGATGAACACCGCCTGCCCGGTCTCCGCCACGCAGACCCGCCTGTTCGACGCCCGCGTACGCAACTTCGACACCGACCAGCCCGTGCAGGACGTCTACGACTTCAACCTGCAGGTCTTCGAGGAGGACCGCGCGATGGTGGAGGCACAGAAGCCGGAGAATCTTCCGCTCGACCCGTCGTTGGAGGTCCACATCCCGGCCGACCGCTCGTCCATCGCCTACCGTCGAGCGCTGCGCGGGCTGGGCTTGTCGCAGTTCTTCACGGCGTAAGGGGACGGACAGATGACCCTTGCGACCGTCCACTCCATGACACGGGCAGGACGCGACGTCGTCCTCATCGAGCTGCACCCCACGCACGACGGTGCCTTCCCACCGGCGACGGCCGGAGCACACATTGACCTGCACCTCGGACCCGTGATCCGCCAGTATTCGTTGCTCGGTGACCCCCGTGACACAGCTCGCTGGCTCATCGCCGTCAAACGTGAGGAGGACGGACGCGGTGGCTCGGAGGTGATCCACACCCAGCTCCGCGTCGGGCACACCGTCGAGGTCACCGGCCCCCGCAACCACTTCGAACTGCAGCACCCCACTGGCGGAGCAGGGCGCACCATCCTGCTCGCAGGAGGGATCGGCGCCACCCCGCTGACCGCGATGGCGGAGCAGTGCACCGCCACCGGTCGGGAATTCACCCTGCACTGCTACGCCTCCGACGCCGACGGGCTGCCGTTACGCGACCATCTGGTCTCCCGTCCGTGGTCGCCGAACATCGTCGAGCACCTCAGCAACGATGGAGAATCGTTGCGGAGCACTGACACCCTGCCGCAGTCCTACGCCGACGGTGATGACCTCTACATCTGCGGGCCTGCCGGATTCATCAGCCGCGCCCTCGAGCTCGCCGAGAGCGGGCGGTGGCCTGCCGATGCCGTCCACGTCGAACGCTTCGCACCCACCGAACAACCTGACCTCACCGGTGACGCCTTCACCGTGACCGTCGCCTCGACCGGGGCGTCCTACCCGGTCGCCGAGCACGACACGATCGCTGAGGTGCTCGCCGCCCACGGCGTGGCTGTGGAGCTGTCGTGTGAACAGGGGATCTGCGGTGCCTGCCTCACCGGTGTCGTCGACGGGGTGCCCGATCACCGCGATGAGGTGCAGTCGCCGGACGAGCATGCGGCCAACACGCAGGTCACGTTGTGCTGCTCGAGGTCGAGGACCGCCAACCTCACACTCGCCCTCTGATACTCCCCGTGTCGGGCGACGGTGGCCACGGTTGGGCTACGGTTGTAGGTCCCCGTCGGCTCTCTCCGCCGCACCGACAGACAGGCCGGACCCGTGAACACACCGTCGCCGACCCCCGCCGCGCCCACCGTCCCGCCGGACGGCTTCCGCATCTTCCTCAACGTCCTGGTCAACACCGCCGTCGCGAACATCACGACCAGTTTCCTGTGGTTCGTCCTGACCTTCTGGATCTACGCCGAGACACGCAACGTCATCGCCACCGGTGTCATCGGAGCGTCCTACATGCTGTTCGTCTCCGTGTTCAGCATGCTCTTCGGTACCCTCGTCGACCGCTTCCGCAAGAAGAACGTGATGGTGTGGGCCACCCTGACCGCGCTGACGGTGATCCTCCTGGACGTCGTGTTCTTCTTCATCGTCGGGGAGAGCCGGATCGCCGATCTGGGCACGCCGTGGTTCTGGATGTTCGCCGTGGTCCTGCTCGCCGGGGCCGTCGTCGAACAGCTCCGCAACATCGCCCTGTCCACGACCGTCACCCTGCTGGTCGCCGAAGAACGACGGGCCAACGCCAACGGTCTCGTCGGCACCGTCCAGGGCATGGCGATGCTGGTCACCAGTGTTTTCAGCGGTCTCTCCGTCGGTTTCCTCGGCATGGGCTGGACGTTGGTCATCGGTGTGGCAGTCATGGCGATGACCCTGCTGCACCTGGTCACGGTGCGTATCCCCGAGAAGGAGATCGTGCAGTCGGACGACGCGACGGGGTGGGTTGACATCCGTGGCGGCTGGCTCGCCGTCATTGCCGTTCCCGGACTCCTCGCGCTGGTCCTGTTCACCACGCTCAACAACCTCTTCGGCGGAGTGGAGATGGCGCTGATGGACCCCTACGGTATCGACCTGTTCGGTGTCCAGGGGTGGGGGATCTGGTTCGCCGTGGCGTCCACCGGGTTGTTCGTGGGCGGCGGTGTCATCGCGAAGTGGGGTTTGGGACGCAACCCGATCCGTACCATGCTGCTCTTCGCCGCCGGGATCGGTGTGGTCGGTGCCGTGATGACGCTGCGTGAGTGGGGCTGGCTGTTCGTCGTCGGCATCTGGCTGATGATGGCGTTCATCCCCGCCGTCGAGGCGGCGGAACAGACGGTCATCCAGAAGGTCGTGCCGTACGCGACCCAGGGGCGGGTCTTCGGGTTCGCCATGACCTTCGAGGCGGCCACGGCCCCGGTGACCGCGCTGCTGGTCGCGCCGTTGGCGGAGTGGTGGGTGATCCCGCACTTGAACACAGAGCAGGGGGCCCGCCAGTGGGAGTGGTTGCTCGGGACGGGGGAGTCGCGTGGCATCGCGCTGATCCTCGTGGTCGCCGGGATCCTCTGCGTGCTGCTGGCGGTCGCCGCGATGTGCACTCCGCAGTACCGGAGGCTGTCGCGGAGTTACGTTGGTTCCACGGATACTGCTGGCTCCACCAGCGGGAACGTGGCTTAGGACATCTGAGTCACCGCACAGAACGAATCTGATATCACGATCGTTCTGTGCGGTGACTCAGATGTCGGGGTTCGGCAGAAGAGGAGGATCCGCGCGATCAATGGCGCGCCCCACCGCCTCGTCGACATCCTCCATCATCTGAGGTACGTCCGAAAGAAGCCGCGCGTCAATCCGCACGAACTCCCATCGCAACGCCTGCAGCCGGTGAACTTGCTCGAAGTCGATGCCTCGCCTCTCCTCAGCACGGTGGTACGCGCCGTCGTAAAACAGAGCGATCTTCAACTCCTCACAGGCCAGATCGGCCACCAGGTGTTTCCATGGTCGACCCTTCGGATCGAGCTGTACGGTGACCTGCGACGTCCAGGAGAAGCCTTCAGGGAGGACGTCACGGGTGTACAGCCGCAGGAGTGTCTCCCGTGGAGACTGTGCCCCGATGTCCGACAACGCCAACAGTTTGTCGATGGTCCTCCGATCGACGTAGTTGCGCGATCCGCGCCGGATGTTCTCAGCGGTGAGCCACGTGCACTGGTAGAAGGCGTCGATGAACTGGATGGAACGAACTTCCCTGTCCGTTAGGCCGGGGACAGGCGGGACGTCCCAGCCGTGCGATCCCTTCAGAATCGAGTGGAGGCACTGGGCTGCGGCGACATCGGCGCTGACGACCCGGAGGTCCGGGAACTCCGGGTCCGGGCGCACCACCGGAGTCCCTGTACGGTAGCGCCGGAACACCGGCACCCGCGGCGTGGTGGCGGCAACCCAGGAGCGGGCGTCGCCCCGTGGCGAGCCGTCGCGCAGCAGTACCACTGGTGCATCGTCGCACCAGAACGGCAGACCGTGGAATGCGACCGCTGCCCAGAACCCGATGACGCTGCCGACACTGAGCATCCAGTGAGCACGGGCGCGGGTGACGATGTCCATGCCGAAGCCGCCGCAATCGTCCGGTAGAACGCGGAACTCCTCCGGCATGTCTTCGGTGGCCAGATCAACCACCACTCCACGAGTGAGGTCACGGAACCGTTGCCGGACCGTGGTCTGCGTGGCGCGTCCCGACGCCAGTACCTCGGCCCGACGCTCCGGGACCGGGCGTGGCAGCACTCTGATGGAATGCTCCAGGCCTCTGCCGTCCGGAATCCGCCCCGCACGGCGTGCTGTCGCCAGCCATAGACGCCGGCGCCGTTTCTCCTCACGGAACTCGCGGCGCCGCTGCTCGGTTGTTTTTCCTGTCCCGGTCCCCGTCCCCATGACACCAGTGAAGCCGAGAGGGCACACCAGCGAAAGGGTGTGGAAGAACCTGTGGAGAACTACAGCTCGCCGACGAGTTCCACGACACGCTCGGCGGTGCCCCAGGACAGTGTAACTCCCGCGCCGCCGTGGCCGTACGCGGCGATGACCGGCAGGTCGTACCCGTCGACATGCTCGATCCGCACCGTCTCGCGTGCCGGACGTAGCCCCGCGCCGTGGCCGATGATCGGCAACTCCGTGAGCTCGGGGACCAGAGCCTCCGCACGGGCCAGGATGGCCTCGGCTGTGGCCTGATCCGGGGCCTCGTCCCACGAGCCTGGTTCAGACGTCCCGCCGACGACGATCTCATCTTCTCGGGGGAAGACGTACGTCATGTGCGCCGGGTCATCGGAGTCCACGACCCAGTCGGTCAGCAGCGGGCCGTCCTCCCCGCCGTCACCGTTGGCGAAGAGCATCAGCTGTCCACGCACCGGGGCGACCGCATCATCCCCACCGAGCAGGTCGCCGCCGCGTAAACCGCCGGCGATGACGGCCGCATCCGTCGTCCCCGTGAGCTCCTCCAGCGAGGCAACCGTGCGCCACTGGAAAGCCACGCCGTTCATCCGGCACGAGTCCATCAGCCAGGCGAGATAACGCGAGGTCATGATCATCGGCAGGGTGGCACGCACACCGCCGTCGACCGGCTGGACCGCGTCGTCGCCGAGCACCTCCACCACCGGCGCGACCCAGGAGCGGTCCGGCGGATCGAGGCGCTCATGCAGGACACCGGTCCGCATCTGTACTGGTGGTACGTCGTCGGTGAAGTCATCGGTGGCGGTGTCAGCGCTGGTGTCTCCGAGGGCGGCCAACTCCACGAACCGTCGCAGCGACCGTTCGACCACCTGTTCCGTGCCTGCTGCGTGGTACGGGAACCACAGTGCTCCTGCCAGCGCGGACACTGTGTCGCCGGGGCCATGGTCAGCGATGACGGTGACCTCGTGACCGGCTTCGGCGAGTTCATAAGCGCAGGACAGGCCGATCACGCCGGCGCCGATGACGGTGATTCGCAAGTGCTTCGATGGCATGGCGACCATTGTTTCATGTGCCTCCCACTGCGTTGAGCATCTGAGTCACCGCCCAGAACGATCCGGAGCCGTGAACCGTTTTGGGCGGTGACTCAGATGCTGCCGTTCACCCTTACAGCGCCGGGGTGAACCCGCCGGCCGCGGCGGAGCGGACCATACCCTCGTCCGCCAGGCGGTTGACCTCCGCGGCGTCGGCACCCGAGGGCGAGGAGGCGGAGGAGTCATACACCACCTCACCGCCGACGTACACCCTCCGCAGGTGCCGTAGCCCGCAGGCCAGCACGTAGGTCGCCACCGGGTCCCACACCGGTCCGGTCGCCGGGTCGCGGGGATCCACGACGAGCAGGTCGGCGAACTTGCCGACCTCCAACGAGCCCACCTTGTCACCCACGCCCATGGACCGGGCGGAGCCGAGGGTGTGCAGGTGCAGGACGTCGTCCACGGCCATGATGGAGGCGTCGGAGTGGACGGCACGCTGGGTGAACAGTCCGGTGCGCATGTTCTCGAAGGGGTCGGAGGTGTCGGTGCAGGACTGGTCGTCGACCCCCATGCCCACGGTCACGTCGCGCCCCAGCAGGGTCACGATGTCGGCGATGCCGGAGCCCAGACGTCCGTTGGACATCGCCTGCCACACCACCGAGCTGCCGGACTCGACCACGCGCTCGACCATGCGCTCGGTGGGGTGGACGAAGTGGCCGAAGGCGAAGTCGCGGCCGAGCACGCCGGCGTTGTCGTACCAGTCGAACTTGGACTGCTGGATGTCGATCTGCTCGGCGGTCTCCACGAAGTGCGCCTGGTTGGTGATGCCCCACTTCTCCATGAGTGCCTTCTCCCGCTCGGCGGTCACGGCGGCGGAGGCCCACTGCACCGCGCCGTACACGGAGCCGCCCAGGTTCAACGCCGGGTCGATCTCGTCCAGGTGTGTCATCGCCACTCCGAAGGCGTCGAAGGCGTCGGTCTCGGGCAGTTGTTCGTCGTCGACGCGCACGGAGGTGACGAAGCGGATGCCGGCATCGGCGACGCCGTCGATCTGGCGGGTCACGAAGTCCGGCTCGTGCACCTTCACGGCCTTCAGGGTGGAGGTCTCGTAGTCGAAGCGGCAGATCACCCGCGACTGGGTGAAGTTGTACACCGAGGTGATGCCGGAGGCGAGGTGGTCCAGGCCACCGGCGCGGGAGAGCCAGTACATGGTCTCCGGGTCGGCGTTGGCGAGCATCGCACTGTTCTGGGTGACCCACTTGTACAGCGGGGACGAGTGTTCCACCCCGCGCATGCCGCCGGTGTAGATGTGGCTGTGCGCGGAGATGAACCCGGGGGCGAGGAAGGCTCCGTCGAGGTCGACGACACGGGAGGACGCAGCTACTGTCGCCTCGGGCGCGGTCCCCTCGCCGATGCCGTCGATGCGTCCGTCAGCGTCGACGGACAGCCAGCCGCGGAACCAGCGTGGTTGTGCGCCGCTGACCGGGATGATGACGGCGTTGGTGAACAGGGTGGATGAGCTCATCCGGGGAGAACCTCCTGGGTCCAGTCGGGGTTGTCAGGCGAGGTGCCGGTGGTACGGGTGTACCGCACGCGGCGGGACGGTCCGGCGTCGTCGGCGGTCCAGAACAGGTACTCGCGCGGGACGACGGCGTACCCGGCCCACGTCTCGGGCGGGCCGGAGTGGGTGAGGTCCGGGTGCTCGTCGGCGAAGGACGCCCAGAGGCGGCGACGCTCCTCCGTCGTCTGCGCGGCGAGGTCGGCGTCGTTGAGCCAGGCGAGCAGCTGCAGGTAGTGGGAGCGTCGGGCGAAGGCGGTGCGTTCGCCGGACCGGGTGTCGGGGACGACGTCGCCGATCACGGTGACCTGCCGCGTCCGGTCCGGCGTCAGCACCGTCAGCGACGCCTTCGGGCACGCGGCGATGTCCCGGACCTTTTGTGACCGGGCGTCGGTGTGGAAGTACACGCGGCCGTCCTCGCCGACACCGGACACCATCACGGTGCGGGTGCGCGGGTACCCGTCGGCGCCGACGGTGGCCAGCGTCATCAGGGTCGGGGCGGTCGGCGACTCCTCGAGGTGGTCGAGGAACAGGCACGACGGTGTCATCGCCTGCCTCCCGGGGTGAAGGACGCGATCTCGGGCAGTGCGGCGACGATCTCGTCGACGCGTGCGCGGAACAGCTCCTCACCGACCTCGGCGGACGCCCCGGTGGGGTCGCCGACGACACCGGACTCCGACAGGTCGGTGGACAGCCAGCCGAAGGTCACCGGCCGACCCGGGGCACCGAAGCCGATGTGGGAGCAGTCGGCGACGGTGTCGGCGACCTGCGGCCCCAATGCCGACGCGGCGGACACATCCACGAGTTCCGGGGCGATGTGCAGCATCATCGAGGTCTCCGCCCAGCCGGCGTGCACTCCGATGCCGCGTTCGGTCTCCCCGGGGAGTGCCGGTCCGGACATCAGGAAGGTGTGCAGGTCGAAGCGTCGGCGCAATTCGCGCAGGGCGACGCCCAGCAGGGCGGAGTTCCCGCCGTGGCAGTTGACGAAGAGCAGGCGCCTGGCCGGGGTCGCGGCGATGGAACGGCCCAGATCCACCACCGTCTGGAAGAAGGTTTCAGGACGCAGCCACATCGTGCCGGGCAGCAGGGCGTGCTCGTCGGACTTGGTGTACGCCAGTGACGGCAGTAACCAGACGTCCGTGCCGGACGCGGCGGCCCGCGTCACCGCCTCAGCGGAGACCGCTTCGGCGACGGTCAGGTCGGTGGACACCGGCAGGTGCGGGCCGTGGGGTTCGATCGCCCCGGTCGGCAGCACCAGCACGCTGTCCTTCGAGAGAACAGTGGGAACCTCGGCGGTCGTCAGGTCCGCGAAGCGTCGGGACGCGCTGATCACATCCACCTCCCGGGGTTGAGGATGCCGTGGGGGTCGGAGGTGTCAGCCAGGGCCCGCACACGCTCGGGTTCCAGGTCGATGTACCACTGGTGCGGGGAGTGCACACCAACCCCCAGGGCGGTGAGTTCCGGAACACCGGCGAGGATACGGTCCTTGAGCTCGGCCACGCTCTCGTTTTCGTCGATCCGTCCGTTGAGCATGCCGAACATCATGTTGTTGCCGACCTCCAGATGGAACAGGCCGCCACCGTCCGGGGTCGTAAACACCGCCTCGACCTCCTCGAGCCGGTCGACGACCGCATTGCCCTGGCACTCCATGTGGAACCAGCGACCGGGCTGCTTCTTCTGCAGCCACCAGGTCGGATGATTGTAGGAGATCGTGGACAGTCGCACCGACTGGGTGATGCCCTCGCGGACATCCTCGACCTGCCCGCCGTAGGACGCGACGATCGCCGCGACGTCCTCTACTTCGTCAGCATCGATGATGCCGCGCAGGCTCGCCCGTCCACGCACGAGCGCAGGATCCGACGGCAGAGCATCGACGATCTCTGCGCCGTCGGCGGACATCAACCGTGGCTGCAGCCGGGCGTCCAGCACCGCCCACGCGGCGTCGAAGGCGCCTCGAGCCGATCCGAAGGACGCGTACACGCACCGCCAGTCCTGCAACGGCTCGACGCGTACGGTGGCCCGCACAATGATGCCCGCGACGCCGTAGGTGTGGACGAATGGTTGGGCGTCCTCGCCCTCCAGGTGGATGATCCGGGCGTCCTCGGTGGCGGGGACGATGTCCACGGCGGTGACGAATCCCTGGTGGTTGCGCCCGTGCACGATGGTGCCGGTGCCGGCGGAGCCGCCGCCGAGGAACCCGCCCAGGGTGGACTGCACGGTGGACGGGTACATCCACAGCTGGTGGTCGCGGTCCCAGGCGTACTGCTCGAGGGTGAGCATCGTCGTGCCGGCATCGGCGGTGATCGTGCCGGAGTCCGCATCCAGTCCGTGGATGCCGGTCAACGAGGTCATGTCGAGAACCAGACCGCCGAAGCGGGGCAGCACCTGGCCGTAGTTGCCGGTGCCCTTGCCTCGGGTGGTGACCGGTACGCCGCGGCGCACGGCGGCACGCATGATCGCGGGGACCTCCTCGACGCGCCGGGGGTAGCAGACCACGTCCGGGGTGCCGAGCTCACCCTCGGCGAGTTGGGCGGAGAGTACCGGGCTCATGCCTGAGCCGTCGCGGGACGCCCGGCCGAGTGCACGGGGCAGCTGGCTGACGCCGCGTGGGCCGAGCACGGCGATGAGGTCATCGACCAGGGCGTCGACGTCGTCGGCGGTGAAGTCGGGGCATCCGTCGTGAGTGGCGGTGGCGAAGACGTGGTCAACATCGGTCTCGACACGGACCCCGAGCTCGGGCGGTGAACCTACGGCGCTCACTGCAGCGACACCCCCTCGTCGAGGAACTCGTTGGTGGCCAGTTCTTCGGTGGCCACACCGTCCTTCACGGGGGTGTTCTGTTCCGCGAAGATCGGGGTGACGATGTCGAGCACCTCGTTGACACGGGCCTCATCAAACGAGCCGAGTACGCCGTCGGAGCCGTCGGCGACGAGTTCCTCCTCCGCCATCTGCCGGTGACCGTAGTCGGCGTTGCCGTCGCCGTAGACCCAGCCGGCGTTGAAGTCCTCGACCGCCTCGACGATCAGTTCGTTCGTGGCCGCGGGGTCCTCCATGTAGGACTTCACGCCGCGCTGCAGCACGGGGATCAGCTCGGAGAGGCAGTCGGTGGTCCCGGCGTCCTCGAGGTCCGCTGTCTTGGTGGCCAGTGCGGACTTATAGGTGGGGAACCCGGCGTCGTGGATGAGCTGGTACTCCACCGGCTTCATCCAGCCCTGGACCTCGTTCTCGTAGTTGTAGGGCTCGGAAGACGAGTAGCCCTGCTGGGCATTGGCACCGTCCGCGGCGACGAACGTGGCAGGCGAGCCGTCGTAGCTTTCGTCGATCTGGGATTCGTCGAGGATGCCGGCGCCGGTGAGGTACCTGATGTAGGACATGTTCGAGAAGGTCAGGACGGTTGCGTTCTCATCCTTGAGGTCAGCGATCTCGCGGACGTCCGGGTAGGTTTCCGGATCCCACATGATCATCTGTGGGCTCTTGGCCAGGGTGGCCATCACACCGGTGGTGGGCATGCCGTCGGAGTTCTGGATGGACTGGTCGGTGTCGACGTAGCCGAGCAGGATGTCCGGGTCCTGGTACATCTGAGAGGTCACGTTCTGGTTGCCGATCGCCGGGCCGCCGGACCGGATCTCGATGTCGACCCCGGTATAGCCGTTCTCACCGTCGAAGAGTGGGCCGCTGACGGTCTTGCCGTCGGCGTCGATGCTCACGGCATCGCGTCCGTCGCCGCCGTAGTTGAGTTGTTCATAGAGGTGACCATGCTCGGCCTCGGGGAACCAGTCGGTCTGGACGACCACAGTGGACGGGCAGACCGACGAGAGGTCAGTGGTGCCGACCTCACCGTCGTAACCGGAGGCTGTGGACGAGTCGCTGTCGTCACCGCAGGCGGTGAGGGCGAAGGTAGTGACCACGGCGACGGTGCCGGCGGTCACGGTGCGGGCGTTTTTCATGGGAGCTTCTCCGGTTCTCGGATGTTCAGGAAAGTCAGGAAGGTCGGGAAGGTTATTTGCTGTACCAGCGACCGACGACGCGGTTTCCGATCCAGCCGAAGATCAGGAACACCACCACACCCAGCAGGGAGGCGAGGATGATGGCGGCGAAGAGCTCGGGGGACTGCAGGCGGGAGCGGTAGTTGTCGAGCAGCACGCCGATACCGGGGGTACCCTGCTTGAAGAAGAAATCGCCGACGATCGCACCGACGACCGACAGTCCGGCGGAGGTCCGCAGGCCGACGAAGACCGACGGCATGGCGGCCGGAAGTTCCAGCTTGCGCAGGACGGTCAGGCGGGACGGGTGGTGCAGGGCGAAGAGGTCCCGCATGCCCGGCTCCACGGACTTCAGGCCGAAAAGGGTGTTGGACACGAGCGGGAACAGGGCGATCAGTACGCAGACGAACACACGGGCGGAGAAGCCGAAGCCGAACCAGAACCCCACCAGCGGCACCAGGGCCAGCACCGGGATGCACTGGAGGAATACGGCGTAGGGGAACAGGGCGGCCTCGGCGCGTTTGGACTGCGACATCACGATTGCCCAGGTGATGCCGATGGCGGCGGCGATGACCAGACCGGTCAGGGCGACGGTGGTGGTCTGGCCGAGCCCCTGCCACATTTCGGTGGCGGCGGGCCCGAAGAGGCCTTCGGTGATCACCTCGTGGGGCGGTGGCATGAGGAAGCGTCGGGACTCGTCGAGGAGCAGGTAGCTCACTGCGTACCAGGCGGCGATGACGACGCCGAAGACGGCGACGGGCAGGACGATGCCGGTGAAGGGGGCGGAGCGCAGCCTCCTGCGGGCAGACGGTGTCGTGGTGGGAGTCGAGTCAGCCCCGGCGGACGGGGCAGCCTGTGTCGTTTCCGGGCCGGACTGTGATTCTGCCCGGGTGTTCCGGATCTTCTTTTCGGTAGCTGGTGCGGTCATGAGTGGGCCTCCATCAGTGAGTTCGAGACACGTTCGGTGAGCGTGGTGAATTCCGGGGAGAACCGGAGTTTCGGATCACGGGGGAAGGGGAACGGGACATCGACGGTGTCGACGATCGTGCCGGGGCGCCCGGACATCACGGCCACCTTCGTGGATATGAACACCGCCTCGTTGACGGAGTGGGTGATGAACAGCCCTCCGAACCGCTTCTCGGCGAACAGTTGGGTGAGCTCCACGCCGAGCCGTTCACGGGTGATCTCGTCGAGAGCGGCGAAGGGCTCGTCGAAGAGGAAGAGCTCGGGTTCAATGGTCAGTGCACGTGCCAGGGAGACACGCATGCGCATACCGCCGGAGAGCTGGTGGGGGAGATGGTCCTCGAAGCCGTCGAGACCGACGGTGGTCAGGGACTCGGCACAGCGCCGCTCACGGTCGGACTTCGACAGTCCGTCGAGCTCGCCGAGCAGCATCACGTTCTCCCTGACGGTGCGCCAGGGCAGCAGCGTAGCGTCCTGGAAGACGTACGCGATGCGGTCGGTGAACGTGGTCATCACCCCCTCGGTGGACGTCTCGAGCCCGGAGGCGAGACGCAGCAGAGTGGACTTGCCGCAGCCGGACGGTCCGACGACGCTGATGAACTCACCGGGGACGACGTTGAATGACACGCTGTGCAGCGCGGTCGTCGTGTCAGTGCCGGAGGTGAAGGTCATGCCGGTGTCGTTGAAACTGACCAGCGGTGGTGCTGTGGGGGTGGTCGGGGTGGTCGAAGCGGTCACGGTGATTCTCCTTTGTCGCGGTGTGCGGGGCTGTCAGCCTGGTCAGGTCGACGGCCGGAGGTGGGGGTAGGTGGTCACGGATGTGGTACGGGCGACGAGTCGTCCGGATGAGATGACGACGCGGTCGGACGGTGCGGCGGCGATGAGTGAGGCGGTCGAGGGTGCTGGGCCGGCTGTGCCAGCTGACCGTGGGCCCGGGCTGCGGACGCACAGCAGATCGGCCCTGGCACCGGGGGTCGGGCCCGCCGGCGGCAGGTTCATCGCGGCGCGGGCACCGGTGGTGACCAGGCAGAGTGCCTGGTCCGGGGTCTGGTGAGCGGCGGTGATGAGCAGGGAGGCGGTCTCCAGGGCATCGGCCCGTCCGGTGGGGTTGAACGGGTCGGCCACGTTGTCGCCACCCGCTGCCACCCGGACGCCTCTCTCGCGTAGTGCGGTCACGGGGGCGATGCCCCGGGAGTCGGACGCCTGGAGGTAGAGGTTGGTCGCGGGCAGGGCGATGACGGGGATGTGTGCGGCGCGGAGTTCGACGGCGGTGGTGTCGAGCTCGGCGGCGGTCATGCCGGACAGGCGGCAGCAGTGCCCGGCCGCCCGGTCCCGGCCCTCCGGCCACCCGGTGACGCGTTCGGCGTAGCGGTGGATGGTCTGGGTGCGGGACGTACGTGCGTTGGGCGAGCCTGCCGCGCCGACCTCCGTGTACTCGTCGATGTGCAGGTCACAGCCCACGGCGTGGGCTTCGGCGGCATCGATGAGCGCGTCGGTCTGGGAGAGCGGGTCGTGGGCGAGGTGCGGGGCGCCACCCACGAGGTCGGCGCCGGTGTCCAATGCCCCGGCAACTAACTGGGCGACCCTGGAGACCGGGGTGGAGGCGGGGATGAGCGCCACGATCTGCAGTGTCATCATTTCCTCCAGTTCCCGGCGCAGCTGGTCGACGGCACGGATGCCCCGGAAGGGGTCTGTACCGGTTATGGCGTCCGGATAGACGTCGACGTGGCTGCGTACCGCGGTGGTGCCGGCGGCGAGCATGCTCAGTGCCGTGCCGCGCGCCCGCGTCAGGATGTCCTCCTGCGAGAAGCGTGCCGCAGCGGCAGACCAGGCGTCCACCGCACCGGGGAGGTCCCCGACGGGCGGGTTGACCAGGTCCCAGGAACGGGATTTGTCCAGGTGTGCGTGGGGGTCGGCTGTGGCGGGAAGCACGCTGTAACCGCGGAGGTCCAGCATGTTTTCCGAGGTGCCGGGGTCGTGGGGCCGGATGGTGTTGACCACGGAGCCGTCGAAGGTGATGTCGACGGTCCTCCCGGCGAGCTGGACCCCCGAGATGCCGGTCAGGCCGGTCAAACCGGTCATGTCGACGAGATCAGTCGTGTCGGGTGCCGTCATCCGGAGGCCTCCTCTCTGGCTCGGGTCAGGGTCGTGACTGCCGCAGAGGAGAGGTCATCGCCGGCTGCAGCAGTCGAAAACGTCGGTGTGTCTGGTTTCGACATGCAGGACAGAAGCTGACAGTGTCTGTCAGCCGGCGGTGTGCAGGAGTGCTCTGTCGTGTCCTGGTCCTGTACCGCGCCGGGCTGGGGCCGGGTAGTGGGGCAGGGACATCGGTGGTGCACCGCGTGTGGATTCGTCGTGCAGTTACGTAGACTATGGGGCGGGTGTTTCACCTCTGTTTCCCTCCAGGATCACTTCGGTGACGCTCAGTGCCGCGGAGAGCCCGGACGTCGGCGCGATGTTTCGGGGTGGTGAAACCTTGGGTTAATTCCCCGGTTTCGGGTGCGGAGACCTGCACGGAACCCCGTGTGACGGGCTAACGTGGCCCACGTACGCGCCGGGCTGGGGTACTTCAGACTTCATCAGACTTCATGGAGGTACCCCGTGACCACCGATGTGATCACCGCTACCGTGGCTGCCCGACGCACCCTCACCCCGCGCGTCGAGGAGTTCACCCTGTTACTCCCCGACGACGCCCCGCTGCAGGCGTGGTCAGCCGGCTCCCACCTCGACGTCCACCTGCCGGGCTCACCCGTCACCCGCCAGTACTCCCTGTGCTCGCCGAGTTCCCGCAACAGCTACGTCATCGCCGTCGACCGCCGTGTCGAGCAGGACGGAGGGCGCGGGGGATCGGAGGCGCTGCACCGGGCCGCTGTCCTCGGAGCATCGGTGGAGGTCGGGGAGCCGAGGAACCACTTTCCACTGACCCGCGCGCTGAACTACATCTTCGTCGCTGGTGGCGTCGGGGTCACACCGATGCTCTCCCTTGCCGCTGAGGTCGAGAGGTCCGGGCGTCCATGGCAGATGCTGTGTCTGGCGCGGACGGCGGAGGACATGCCCTACCTCGCAGAACTGCAGGGGAAGTACGGCGGGAAGATCACCTTCCACGGCTCGTCCGCAGGACGCCTTGACCTCGGTGCTGCCCTGGCTGACCTTCCCGGTGGTACGGCTGTATATGTCTGTGGTCCCGGCACACTCGCCGACGACATCGCCGGCGCTGTCGAGGACCAGCCGGCCGTGGACGTCTTCGTCGAGCAGTTCACCGCCCCCGACCTGCAGGACGGGACGGCCATGTCCTTCGATGTCACCCTCGCGACCAGTGGTGAGACGTTCACCGTTGCGCCGGACATCTCCTTGCTCGACACTCTCGAAGGCAAGGGGAAGGTGCTCGCCTCATCCTGCCGCGAGGGGGTCTGCGGCACGTGCGAGGTGGGCGTGGTCTCCGGGGAGGTCGACCACCGGGATAACGTCCTGACCCCGGAAGAGCGCAGCGAAAACGAGTCCATGATGGTCTGTGTCTCCCGCTGCCGGTCTGGACGGCTGGTACTGGACCTGTGAATACCGTGCTCTTGAAGGATCCACTGGTGGGACCGGATATCGTGGTGCGCGGCGGACTGATCGGCGAATCTGCCGTCCCGGATGCCGAGATCGTTGACGTCTCCGGCTGTTTCATCACGCCGGGCCTGGTCAATGCCCACCACCACCTGCTCCAGTCGGCTTTTCGCACGGTGCCCGGCACCCGGGGCGTCCTGATGGCGGAATGGCTGAGGGTCATGGCCGCTGCCTACCGTGAGCATGCCGTGGACCCGGAACTCGGCCGCGCTGCTGCTGCGGTCGGACTGGCCGAGTCATTGCTCTGCGGCGTCACGACCGTCGCCGACCACCACCTGACCTGGCCCTCGGAGGTTGTCCCGGTGGAGATGGCGATGGCCACCGCGGGCGCAGCACGGCGGCTCGGGGGCCGGTTGTGTTTCGTGCGTGGGACGGCCGGCAACGATCCTGACGACGCCGCAGACTCCGTCCGCGCCATACACCAGGCATTCAGCAGCGCGTTCGAGGACGCACCGGGGATGCTGCAGCTCGCCGTCGGCCCGTCCGGCGTACACGCCGACGGACCCGAGACTTTCGCCGCTCTGGCAGAGGTCGCCCGGGACCTCGGCCTGCCGCGACGCACTCAGGCCAATGAGCAGGTCGACGTCGTCGTCGCCGCCGAGCGCTATGGAAAACGACCGCTGGAACTGCTCAGTGACTGGGGATGGCTGGAACCAGGTGTGACCGTCGCACATCTCTGCGAGATCACCCCGGACGAGCTCGCTGCCGTCGTCGAATCCGGCGTCGCCGTCACCCATGCCCCCGGGTGCGACGTTCCCATGGGGTGGGGCGTCGCCCCGGTCGCCGAACTGCTGCGCCGTGGTGTGACCGTAGGGCTCGGCACCTCCGGCGGGGGCAGCAATGACGGCGGGCACCTGCTCGCCGACGCCCGGCTTGCCATGCAGGTCTCCGGACTGACAGGTGCGCCGGTCAGTGCGTCCGACGCCCTGGCCATCGCGACCTCCGGCTCGGCCGTCGGACTGGGACGCCCCGAGCTCGGCACCCTCGACCCCGGAACACCCGCCGACCTGTGTGTCTGGGACATGGGCGACGTCTCCGACGCCGGTGTTCACGACCACGCCGCCGGACTGCTGTGGGCCAGTCCCGGGCGCCGGCCCCGCGACGTCATGGTCGCCGGACGCTGGGTCGTCCGCGACGGCGTCCTGCTCACCGCCGACTCCCGTGACCTCGCGTCAGAACTGACCACCATGCTCAAGGAGAGGACAGCATGATCCACGTCCCCGTCATCGACATCTCGCCGTATATCGCCGGAGGAACGGAGGAGGAACGCGACGCGGTTGCCCGTCAGGTCGACACCGCAGCCCGGGAGGTCGGCTTCATCCAGCTCGCCGGACACGGCATCGATCCCGACACCTGGGACGGGCTGGCCGATGCCCTCGACGCCTTCTTCCTGCGCGACCTCGACCTGAAGAAACGCACCGTCGCCCCGCCCGAGGTCAACCGCGGTTACTCGCCGCCGAAGTCCGAACGGCTGTCCCTGTCGCTCGGAGTGGAGTCCGCCACCGGGATGAACGACTTCTTCGAGGCCTTTAACATCGGTGCCCAGGCCAGCAGTTTCCCGGAGCTGGCATTGCCGGCGGCCGACTACCCGGAGAACGTGTGGCCGACCGAGACCGACGGCGCCATGGCGGACTTCCGGGACAACCTGGAACGGTGGTTCGACGCAGCACAGCACGTCGCGGAGACCCTGACCGTCATCTTCGAGGATGCGCTCGACGTGCCCCGTGGCACGATCACCTCGTTGGCGGACCACTCCATCGACGTGCTGCGCACCATCAACTACGCCCTGGACCCCGGACAGGCTGTGGAACTCGACGGGGAACTGACCGGCATGGGGGAGCACACCGACTACGGCATCGTCACCGTCCTGTGGGCTGACCGGGTCGCCGGCCTGCAGGTTCTCGGCGAGGACGGCAGCTGGAACGACGTGCTCCCCGAATCCGGTGCGCTGCTGGTCAACGTCGGCGACGTCACCGCCCGACTGACCAACGACCAGTGGAAGTCGACGCTGCACCGGGTACGTCCACCGGTGGTCGACGGGACCATCAGGCGCCGCCGGTCCGCGGCCTTCTTCCACGACGGCAATGTCGACGCCGTCGTCGGACCGCTGCCCGGCATGGTCGATAATGAGCACCCCGCGCGGTATGAACCGATGACGGTGGGCGAACACGTCGCCCGCAAACTCGCCGGGTCGCGGTCGTTGGAGTCCAACGCGTCCGACACCTCCCGCGAATCGGAGCGGGTGCTGTCCTCGAAACGGTGACCGGTGCCGGCCTGTGCACTCCTGATGTCATCTGAGCCACCGCAGAGGTCAGCACACAGCTGATTCATGACCCCTGCGGTGACTCAGATGACAGGGCGGCCCGCGGTCTCAGTCGGCGCAGGCTCAGCCGGGAAGGTTCTCCGTCTCCCATCCGTCGCTGGTACGGATGTACCGCACCCGATGGGACGGCCCCTCGTCGTCACCCTCCCAGAACAGGTACTCACGGGGGACTACCGCGAAGACGGCCCAGGTCGTCGGCGGATCCTGCTCTGCCAGGTCCGGGTTCGTACGGTCGAACTCAGCCCACCGTCGTCGCCGTTCCGACCGGTCCTCCTGTGCCAGACCAGGGTCATTCAGCCAGGCGAGGAGCTGCAGGTAGCGGGGCTGGCCGGCGTAGATCCCGCGTTCCGTCTCTTCGTCAACGCGGACAGCGTCGCCGATCGCCGTGACCTGGCGTGAGGCGTCCGCAGTGAGCACAGTCAGGGAGGCTTTGCCGTCGCCGTCGATGTCGTGCACTTTCTCTGACCGGGTGTCCGTGTGGAAGAGGACCCCGCCGTCCTCCCGGACTCCGTTGACGTTGACGGTGCGGGTACGCGGGTAGCCGTCCTCGCCGACGGTGGCGAGAGTCATCAGGGTGGGGGAGTCATCGAGGTGGTCGATGAACAGCCGTACGGGATCAGTCATGGGTCCTTTCGTGGGTCACGTCGTACTTGAGCTGTACCATTCCATTGCCGAAGCTCCTGGATGAGCGCAGTGTCAGCGTCAACGCCAGCTCGGGAAGCATACGCAGTCCACCTCCGACGGCGACCGGACACACGAGCATGTGGATCTCGTCCACGAGCCCGAGTCGTAGTGCCTCGGCGGCAAGGGTCGGACCGTCCACGGTCAGGTCACCGTCGGTGTCCTTGAGCTGCTGAATGTCGGCGGCACGGAACCCGCGCTCCAGGCGGGTGTGCCGCGTCCAGACCTCCGGCAGTGTTGTGGAGTAGACGATCTTCTCTGCCGCGCACCAGATCTTCGCCCATTCGGCGGATTCGTCCGATTGCGCGGCGGCGTCCGGATCGGTCTCCCAGACGTGCATCATCTCGTACATGCGCCGCCCGTACAGGTAGGTGCCCACATCGGCGGTGTCGGCGTTGATGGCGGCGAGCACCTCCTCGTCCGGCACCGCCCAGTCGAAGTTCCCGTCCTCGTCTGCGACATAGCCGTCGGCGGAGACGAGCATTGAGTAGATCAGTCGGCCCATGGTGTGCCTCTCTGGTGTGGTGTGCCCATAGCCTACGTCCAATCCGGGATCGTGCAGGAGCGGCGTCGGGCGGGGGCCCGCCGTAGGATGGCGCCATGGACGCCGAGCACAACACCGACAGCACAGTCATCCCGTTCCGCCCCCGCAGAGAGCCCGCGACACTCTGGCGTGAGGTGCTCGGGGAGGAGATCCGGCGCCAGCGCACCGCGCGCAGCGACCGGCTCAGGGACACGGCCGAGCGAGCCGGGATTTCGCCCCAGTACCTCTCGGAACTGGAACGGGGGATGAAGGACCCGTCCTCCGAAGTGCTGGAGGCCGTTGCCGGTGCGCTGGGGAACTCGTCCTTCGACCTGGTGCGTTCGGCGGCAGCTCCTAGTGGGCCGGTGCTTCTCGCCGCGTGAGGATCCGGTCCGCCACGCCGTAGTCGACGGCAGCCTCCGGGGTGAGGACGAGCTGGCGTTCGGTGTCTTCCCTGACCTGTGCCGGGGTGCGGCCGCAGTGCTGTGCGAGTACCGACTCCTGCAACCGTCGGATCCGCTCCATTTCCTCGGCCTCGATGATCAGGTCGGGAATGGTGCCGCGTCCACCTTCGGCTGCGGGGGCGGTGAGGACGACTCTGCCGTGGTGCAGGATCGACCGGTGGCCCGGTGTGCCGCCGGCGAGTAGCAGTGCCGCTGAGGCGACAGCCTGACCGACGCAGGTGGTCTCTACCCGCGGACGGATGAACTGCATGCAGTCGTAGATCGCCATCGTCGCCGACTGCGATCCGCCGGGGGAGTTGATGTACAGGGAGACGGGTGTGTCAGGATTGTCGCTTTCCAGGTGGAGCAGCTGGGCGATGACAGTGTTGGAGACACCGTCGTCCACCGGCGTGCCGAGGTAGATGATGCGTTCGTCGAGCAGCCGGCTGTAGATGTCGACGGTCTTCTCGCCGTTCGGGGTCGCGGTGGTGACATAGGGGATCGGGTACGACGACACGTCAGCTCACCCCCAGGCCGAGCGTCGCACGACGCGTCGTCAGCCCGTCAGGGCCGGTGATCAGGTCGAGGTCGTCGATGACCCGGTCGACGAAACCGTAGTCCTTCGCCTGCTCGGCGGTGAACCACCGGTCGCGTAGCGAGTCGCGGGTGACTTTGTCGAGTGGTTGGCCGGTGTCATCGGAAATGCAGGTCAGGACGGTGTCCCGGGTGTGGCGCATGTCGGCGGCCTGAATCTCGATGTCCTGTGCAGAGCCTCCGATGCCGCCGGAACCCTGGTGCAGCAGCACCTTGGCATGCGGCAGGGCGAGGCGTTTGCCCGGGGTGCCGGCGGAGAGCAGGAACTGACCGGCGCTGTAGGCCATGCCGATGTTGACGGTGGCGACATCATTGGGGATGCCGCGCATGGTGTCGCGGATGGCGAGCATGCCGGGCACGGAGCCGCCGGGTGAGTTGATGAGCAGGACGATGTCGGCGGTGGCGTCGCGGGCGGCGAGGAGCAGCAGGGAGGTGCACAGGCGGTTGGAGGTGTCCTGCTCCAGGGCGTCGCCGAGGACGATGATGCGACGTTCGTAGAGGTCGCGGTAGATCTCCTGGTCCAGGATGCGGGTGGGGTCGGGGTTGTTCTCTGACATGGTGACCACCCTGCGCACGGCGCCGGTGCAGGGCAATGCCCTGCTGCCGACAGCGGATCCGCTGTGAGCGGATCGGTCAGCGACCGGCGAGGTAGCTCTCCCAGCCGGGCTCGAGCAGATCGAAGACCGCGTTGACGACAGCCGGGAGTTCAGCGGTCGTGGCATCGATGAGTTGTGCCTGCAGGGCGCACCGTGCGAAGGCGCGGACGGTCACGTCCGGTGTCTGCTGGCCGAGGTCGGCGGCGATGGCGTCGGCCAGGGAGTTCTCGTGCCGTAGCCACATCTTCTGCGCGTAGTCGGAGAGCGAGGGGGAGTCGTCGATGAGCTTGGTGAAGCGCTGGTGGGAACCTTCGGGGGCGTCGTCGTGCCACGCGTCCTCGCGGTAGAACTTCCGGAGGGCGTCAGGGATGCTGACACCGTCCGGGCGGTCGGAGACAGCGGAGGTGAGACGTTCGCGCATCTCATCGTCCTCGTCGACGGCGATTGCTTCTTTGCAGGGGAAGTGGGCGAAGACCGTGGTGGGGGAGACATCGGCGGCATCGGCTATTTCGCGGACGCTGACGTTGTCGAAGCCGCGCTTCAGGAAGAGTTCCAGGGCAGCGTCGGCGATCGCACGTCGGGTCGCCGCTTTCTTCCGTTCGCGTCGGGTGGGGTTACTGGTCGTGGTGTCGGCTGCCATGTCCACCACACTAGCGGCGAAGGTGTAATTGATACAACACCAGATTGACTTCGAAACTGTACCGAGTACAGTTTCGAACCATGACAAGCAATCTATCTGTGGGGACGTCGCGCTGGGCATGGCCCATGCTCGTCGCCGTCACCCTCCTCAACGTGGTCGGCATGACCATCGTCCTGCCGATCCTCCCCTTCGTCGTCCGCGACGTGATGCCCTCCTTCGGCACCCTCGCCCTCTGGGTCGGGCTGCTCGAGGCTGTCAACGCACTCTGTGCCTTCATTGCCGCCCCGATCCTCGGCGGTATATCGGACCGGTGGGGTCGCCGTCCCGTCATTGTGATCGGCGCTTTCGGCGCCGCCGTGGGTTTCCTCGTCTTCGCCCTCGGTGGCTTCCTCGCCGGCACCTTCAGTGGCGCGATCTGGCTGCTTCTGCTCGGCAGGATCATTCAGGGTGTCACCGCCGGGGATATGCCCGCGCTGTTCGCCTACGTCGCGGACATCACCCCGGCGAACCAGCGTGCGAAGCGCTACGGGATGCTCGGCGCCCTCACCGGTATCGGTTTCATGATCGGCCCGGCTCTCGGCGGTCTGCTCGCCACACACAGCATTGACCTGCCGGTGCTCGCCACCGCCGGTGTCGCCCTGACCGTCGGCGTGCTCACCCTCGTTGCGCTACCCGAGAGCCATGTACCGGAGAACCGGACCGCCCGTCTCACCGTCGAACAGATTCATCCGCTGAACGTCTTCCGGGAGGCGTTCGCGCGGCCCTCGCTGCGGATGCTGCTCAGTGGATTATTGCTGGTGGCGATCCCCTTCAGCTTCTTCGTCAACAACTACAGCGTGTTGGCGATGGACACGGTCAACTGGTCGCCGACCCAGATCGGCCTGCTGAACTCCTGCATCGGTGTGCTCGACATCGTGATCCAGGGCGTGCTGCTCGGCATCCTGCTGAAGTGGGTTGGTGAACGGGGTGTGATCCTCGGCGGACTGGTCGTGCAGGCCACCGGAGTACTGCTGCTGGCGTTGCTGGCCTCGGCGTTCAACGACCCGTGGTTGCTGATCATGGGCACCCTCATGCTCGGTGCCGGTGAAGGGCCGATGACCGCGACCCTCAATGGTGTGCTCTCCACCTCCGTCAGCGACGACGAGCAGGGATGGCTCGCCGGGGTCACCCAGGGCATGCAGAATGCTGTCGGCGTTGTCGTGCCCCTGGCCGTCGGTGTGCTCTACGGCATCGGCATCGCCGTGCCGTACTGGATCGCCCTGGTGCTGCTGTGTGCCGCGTTCGTTGTCCTGTCCCGGGCAGCCTTCGACAGCCCGTCGCGGGGGCGCCGGGCGCCTGAACGGCCCGGCGCAGCTACCGAGCCTGAACCCTCTCTCCACCGCGGATGACCAGCTCGACCTGGAGTGCGCCGTTCAGGACGACGAGGTCTGCGCGTCCTCCGACGTGCAGACCGGCGGTGGGGAAGCCGACCGCGCGCGCCGGATTCACCGAGGTCTGCCGGACGGCCTGCAGCAGGGCGGCGTCCCGGTCAGTGGCGTCGGTGCTGCCGGCGGTGCCGTGTGCGACGGCGAAACGGAACAGCTGGTCCATCGTGGCGGTGCTGCCGGCGATGGTGTCGGTGCCGGCCACACGCGCCACGCCGTCGACCACATCCACACCGAGAGTGCCGAGCCGGTAGCTCCCGTCGGGCATACCCGCGGCGGCCATGGCGTCGGTGACGAGGGTGACGCGGTCGGGGCCGACAAGCTCACAGACACCGCGGTAGAGCGAGGGGTGCAGGTGGACACCGTCGCCGATCATCTCCACGGTGACCCGCGGGTCCTCGACGAGGGCGGTCACCGGGCCCGGCTCACGGTGGTGGACCGGGCGCATGGCGTTGAACAGGTGCGTCCCGACCCGGGCGCCGGCGTCGATAGCGGTGAGGGTCTGTTCGTAGGACGCGTCGGTGTGGCCGACGGCGGCGACGACGCCGGCGTCGACGAGCTGACGGATCGCGTCCACTCCGCCGTCGAGCTCAGGGGCGACGGTGGCCATGCGTACCGTGTCGCGTGCGGCGTCGAGGACGCGGGTGATCTCGCCGGGATCAGGGTTGCGCAGCGCCGTCGGGTCGTGTGCACCCTTCTTCGACGGGGCGAGCCACGGACCCTCGAGGTGGATGCCGGCGACGAGTCCGTCGCGCACGTGGCCGGACAGGACGTCGACCTGGCGGAGCAGCTCGTCGGGGTGAGCAGAGACCAGCGACGCCATGATCGTGGTCGTTCCGTGGGCGGCGTGCATCGCGACTGCAGTGGCGGTCTCCTCGTCGGTGGCGACGGGGAAAGCACCGCCACCACCACCGTGGACGTGCATGTCGACGAAGCCGGGCACGACGGTTACGTCACCGAGGGCGAGGTCGCCGTCTGCCGTGGGGCGAGGCGGATCGCCCAGGCCGAGAGCAGTGACGCTTCCGTCGCTGATCTCCATCCATCCGGGGCGCAGCACCTCCTCGCCGGTGACCAGCACACCCGCGGTGACGAGCATGCTCACAACCCCTGCCAGACGGGCTTGGCGGCGTACGTCTGTCGGTAGTAGTTCGCCAGCTGGAGGCGTCCTGCGGCGGCCTCGTCGACCAGCACGGAGACGTGCGGGTGGTGTTGGAGTATTGTCGCAGGCCACAGGGCGCTGACGCCGCCCTCAGCCAGTTGGTGCACGGCTTCGGCCTTATTCTGTCCGGTGGCGACGAGCACGATGTGGCGGGCCTCCATGATGGTCGCAAGGCCCTGGGTGAGGCACTGTGTGGGAACCTGGTCGAGGTCGTCGTCGAAGAAGCGGGCGTTGTCGATGCGGGTCTGGCGGGTCAGTGTCTTGATGCGGGTGCGCGACGCCAGCGAGGATCCGGGTTCGTTGAAGGCGATGTGCCCGTCGGTACCGATGCCGAGGATCTGCAGGTCCACTCCGCCGGCGGCGTGGATGGCCTCCTCGTAGCTCTGGCAGGCGGCGGGGATGTCGGTCGCCAGGCCGTTGGGTCCCTGGACGGAGCCGGGTTCGAAGTCGACTCTGGAGGTGAACTCCTTGTGGATGACGTTGGCGTAGCGCTCCGGGTGGCCGGCGTCGAGGCCGACGTACTCGTCGAGAGTGAAGGCGCGGGCCTGGGCGAAGGAGACGTCGCCGGCGTCGTACCGGGCTGCGAGGTTGTCGTACACCGGCAGGGGAGATGAGCCGGTCGCGAGGCCGAGGACGGCGCCGGGCTTGCGGTCGAGCAGGGCGGTGACGGCGTCGCCGGCGAGGTCGCCGATGGCGTCGGAGTCGGGGAGGATGATGATTTCCATGCGTGCCTACTTCTTCTTGGTGACGGTGAACAGCGGGCGCATCGAGGACACCGGCGCGGGGGCGTCGGCGAGTTCGTCGACGGTGGCACCGCGGGCATCCATGACGACGACGGGAACGACAGTGGGGTATCCGGTCGCGGCGACCGCCGCGACATCGTAGGTGATGATCGGCTGGCCGGCGACCACGCGGTCGCCCTTGGCCGCGTGGGCGGTGAACCCCTCACCCTTGAGCTTCACGGTATCCAGGCCGAGGTGCACGAGGACGGCGGTCTTGTCGTCGGTCATGATGGCGTAGGCGTGCGGCAGCAGCTGCATGAGCTTACCGGAGACCGGTGCGACGGCCTCCATGACGTCGCCGGCGGGTTCGATGGCGAGGCCTGGGCCGACGGTGCCGGCGGCGAAGGTCTTGTCCGGGACCTCGGACAGTGCGACGGTGCGGCCCTGGATCGGGGCACGGACCAGGGTGGGTTCGGGGAGGGCTTCCGCCTCGGCGATCTCAGCGGCGGTCTCCTGCTCGACCGGCGCGACGACGGGCGCGGTGACCGGTGCAGGGGACTCGGCAGGGGCAGGCCCGGCGAGCGCGGCCTTGATCTCGTCCTTCAGGACGTCCGACTGGGTACCGAACACGGCTTGGACGTTGTTGCCGACCTCCATGACGCCGGCAGCGCCGAGGGACTGGAGTGCTCCCTTGTCCACGGTGTTCGTGTCGGCGACCTCCATGCGCAGGCGGGTGATGCAGGCATCGACACCGACGAGATTGTCGCGCCCGCCGAAGGCGGCGATGAGCTGCTCGGCGCGTGCGGTGCCGGTGGAGGTCCCGTCGGACGTCTGGGCGGCCTGGGATGCCTCGAACTCCTCATCCGGTGCACGGCCCGGAGTGCGCAGATTCCAGCGCACGATCGCGAACCGGAACAACACGTAGTACAGCACGGCGAACACGAGACCCTGCACGACGAGCAACGGAATGTTTTGCGCAGCCGGCGCAGTGCCATAGAGCAGCAGGTCGATCAACCCGGCAGAGAAGGAGAAGCCGAGGTGCACGTCCAGTAGGTTGGCAACCGCCAGGGAGAGCCCGGTGAGCACGGCGTGAATCACGTACAACGGGAAGGCCAGGAACATGAAGGCGAACTCGAGGGGTTCGGTCACTCCAGTGAGGAAGGCGGTGAGACCGGCAGCGGAGAAGATGCCGATGGCGACCTTCTTCTGCCGTGGCTTGGCGACATGGATCATCGCCAGGGCGGCCGCAGGCAGCCCGAACATCAGCACCGGGTAGAAACCGGAGGTCAATGTACCTGCGGAGGGGTCGCCCGCGGCGAAACGGCTGAGTTCACCGGTGACCAGACCGTTTGCGCCCTCGTAGTCACCGTAGATGAACCAGATGAACGTGTTGAGGATGTGGTGCAGGCCCAGGGGGATGAGCATGCGGTTGGCGAAGCCGTAGACGAAGGCGCCCAACGCGCCGGAACCCGCGATGAACTCGCCGACGGACGTCAGTCCGCTGTTGAACAGCGGGTACACGTAGGACATGGCGAAGCTGACGAACAGTACCGCCAATGACACGACGATAGGGACGAAACGGCGTCCACCGAAGAATCCGAGATACGGGGGCAGTTCGATGTCGTGGTACCTGTCGAACAGCCATGCGGTGATCAGGCCGACGATGATGCCACCGAAGACGCTGTAGTCGATCATCGCCTGGTCGCCGGCGGCATCGGTCACCCCCTCGAGGACGACGGGGGACATGGTGTCGAACACGGAGGTCATCACCAGGTAACCGGCGACGGCGGCGAGCGCAGTGGAGCCGTCCGCCTTTTTCGCGAAGCCGATCGCCACACCGACGGCGAAGAGAATGGCGAGGTTGCCGAAGAGACCGTCGCCGGCGGCGCTCATCGAGTCGAAGAATGGCCCGATGACAGGAATATCGGTGCCACCGAGCAGATCATCCTGACCGAGGCGGAGCAGAATACCTGCGGCGGGCAGCAGGGCGATGGGCAGCATGAGGCTCTTGCCGAGCCTCTGAAGCTGGGCGAATCCGGGAATGCGCAGTCCCTTACGCTTCTTTCCGGTGGCGGTGTCCGCCGTTCCGGGATCCTGGGTGGTGTGTGGGGTGGTCACGGGAGGCTCCTCGCGTCAGTGGGGGTCCGGGGCCGGTCGAGGATCGTGGGCAGACCGGAGGGACCAGTACCGATAATATTGGACTAGACCAATTGACTGTGTCAAGGGTCACGTTAAAGGAATGATTGTTTGGTCTACACCAATGCCGGTACGGTGTACTCATGAAGGTGCCCAAGTACTACCTGGTCAAGAACCAGATCCTCGAGCTCATCGCGGGTCTCGAGCCCGGGGCTGCGGTACCTACCGAGCGTGAGCTCGCCGGACATTTCGCCACGTCACGGACGACCGTGCGGCAGGCGATCGCCGAACTGGTCGCTGACGGACGCCTGGAGCGGACACAAGGGCGTGGCACATTTGTGGCATCCCCGAAAATGCTGTTGCTCCCTCAGGTGTCGTTCTCCAGCAATGCGGTGTCCCAGGGGTGGCGGCCGGGACGGGTGGTCGTGTCCGCACGCTGTGAGGAGGCGTCCGAGACGGTGCGGGAGAACCTGCAGCTGGAACCGGGCTCCGTGATCACCCGCTTCGAGGTGCTGCGCACGGTGGACGGTGAACCGCTGGCACATGAGACCGTGCACTTGCCCGGGGATCTCACGGAGTTGACGGAGCGCCTTGAGGCACAGGATTCGTTGTACCGGATGCTGGCCGCGGAGTATGACATGGAGATCGTCGAGGTCGAAGACGTCGTGGAGACGATCCCGTGCAATCCGGTGCGTGCTGACCTGCTGGGGGTGACAACCGGGCTACCACTGCTGCTGGTGCACCGCACCGGGTTCGGCAAGGGTGACAGGCCGGTGGAATGGACCGAGTCAGCGTTCCGCGGCGACCGCTACCGTTTCGTCTCACGACGAAGGCTGTAAGTGTTAGTCCTTCCGGGTCATCCGGTTGGCACGGAGCTTGGCGAGGATGCCGACGACCATCAGTAATAGGCCGGCAGCGAGGAACCGGTCGGGCAGAACGCCGAGAACTCCGAGAAGGACGATGATCAGTCCGACGAGTTCAGCTGTCCAGGCGATGATGTTCATGGTGCCGGGGTTCATGGGGCGTCTCCTCGGGTAGTGGGAATTGTTTCTTTCAGGCGCTGCAGCCATTCCTGGAGTAGCCGTGTCTCGGCAGTTCCGAGGATGTCCGGATGTGCGGCGGCAAGTTCCGCTGCTGTGGAGAGCGTTCGGTCGTCGGCGTCGTCACTCCCGGTCTCCGTGTCGGTGATCGCGCTGATGACGCCTTCGCGGACGGCGGCTGAGAGGGTGGGGTCCGGGGTGCCCTCGATGATCTGGCGGAGAGTGACCCCGATATTGGTCGCCAGGATATGGGCCTTGGCCTGCTCCGGTGGAACGGTTAATCGGCCCTGGTCGGAGGCCTGTGTTGTCAGACTGAGCAGAATTTCGTCGGGACGGGACTGGGCGGCCGGGGCATGGCCGGGCTGCACTTTTCCGTACATCAGGGCGTAGAAGCCCGGATTCGCCAGGCCGAAGTCGACGTGAGCGTCCCATCCGGTGCGGATGTCCTGGATCGGGTCGCCGGACCATTCCATGGCCTGTTTCTCGGAAATGTACATGTCGAAACCGTGCTCGACAACGGCGTCGGCAAGGCCTTGTTTGGAGCCGAAGAAGTGGTACGCCGTGGGAAGTTTGACGCCTACGACCTCGCACACTGCCCGCAGTGAGAAGTCCTCGCCGGGGGAGCGGGCGATCATGTCCGCGGCTGCGGCGATCAGCTTTTCCCTTGTGCCTGTCGACATGTCCTTGCCCATGCTGCTACGGTAGCGTACATATCATCGATATATGGCAATATATCGGCGATATGAGGGTTCTGTACACGACACAGGAAGGCACCATGACTGAACACACGCTCAAGGGAAAGAACGTCCTGATCGCCGGAGGCGGAAAGAATCTCGGAGGTCTGCTAGCACGGCAGTCGGCGGCCGCCGGTGCGAATGTGGTGATCCACTACAACTCTGACGGCTCGCGCGAGGAGGCCGAAGCCACCCTCGCAGCTGTCGAGGCCGAAGGTGTCCAGGGCGCGGTCCTGCAGGCCGACCTGACGTCGCCGGAGAACGTCGCCACACTGTTCGCAGACGCGGAGAAGGCCGTCGGGAGGATCGACGTCGCGGTGAACACGGCGGGAAAGGTCCTGCGTAAGCCCATCGTGGACACCACGGAGGACGAGTACGATTCGATGCTCGACATCAACGCCAAGGCCGCCTATTTCTTCCT